>CANTEO010000035.1 GCA_947652855.1 uncultured Roseburia sp.
CCTTTCTTTTTTACAGAATATCAAAAGAATTACATTTTCCTGTCTTTAAAAAATCGCAAAGCGATCACCGATCCAATAAATCAGCCCCAAAACCCAGGAGCTGAAAATCCCGAACAAAATGACCGGCCCTGCAATTGTAAAGATCTTGCACCCAATCCCAAAAACCTGGCCCTCTTTCTTGAACTCAATGCTTGGCGCGGCCACGGAATTCGCAAATCCAGTGATAGGGACAAGCGCGCCGGCCCCGCCAAAATTCGCAATCTTGGGATAGAGGTTTAAGCCTGTCAAAATGACGCTAAGCAGCACCAATAGCAGGCTGCACCAGCTCCCCGCGGTGTCTTTATCCAAGCCCATCGTGTCGCAATAATGCAGGATTCCCTGTCCAATGATGCATATCATTCCGCCGACCAAAAATGCCTTCGCCATGTTTTTAGGCAGCGAATGCGTCGGCGTCACCTCCTTGACATACTCATTATATGCCTTTTGCTCCTCCGCTTTCTGCGGGCTGATCTGTTTTTCTTTCGCCAAAGTCTTTCCCTCTTTTCTCATTTACTTGCCAAAGCTCCGTTTCCCTTAAGCCCCACTGCAGAAGCTCCTTCATCTGCTTGTCGTACTCCTCTTTCGGCTTGTACCCCGAAAGCAGCTTCACTAAATACCGCTCACGTTCCCCGTCCCCTTGATAGGACGTAAGGCGCGGCTTAAGAAACGCCTCCAGCTCACCTGGCAGGATATCCTCCTTTGGGGCAATGCCAAGCATCCCGCAAAAGAGCCCCGCCGCATAATAGTATTCATAATTTCCAAGCAAAATTGAAGCGTTCATGCTGCACTTTAATATAACGCTTTGCCTCGCCACCAACTCAACCATTTCCTATCCCCCGCCTTTCTATCTTGATATTCTAATCCAAATGCCTTGTTCCGTCAAACGCCTTTCCAAACCGTCCTCCCTCGCTTTTTGCCAAAGCAAGCGGCCAGGCAGAGCGGAAGCCTTCATCTGCACAGCCACAGATCAGCCCACGCCAAGCTGCCTGTAAAAGTAGAGCAGGCCGCCAAGCACCTTCCCGACGGCAAGCGACGTAATCACCCACTGCATGCCTACCTTCAGCTTCACCCTGCGGAAGATAATCGGAAACACATTCATGATCTCCGCCAGCGCCATGACAAGGCATCCCACCTGAATCCCGCTGCAAAGGCCAAATAAGATCAGCATGGGCGACCCAAGCGGGATGCGGAGCGCAGGAAACACGGTGATGAGATTGCCTGCAATGCCGCCCAGGATAATCATATTTTCATAACGGAACAGCTGCTTTGCCGTATGGCTCATGCCAATGATCCTTGGGACGACGCTGATTGCGACAATCAGGGCAAACGTGCCGCCAGCCACGGCCAGGCCGCTCATAAAGCCCACTGCGCCCAAGAGAAAATGCTCAAACATCCAGCTCCTTGCCCCCTCTTCCAGCGTTTTCAATAAACGTCGTGTCCGCGTCCTCCTCATATTTGCGCAGCTGCACCTGAATGGGCGTTGGGTCAGGCGTCAGCTTCTTTTTCCCAAAATGATTGAAAAAGACAAGGATTCCAATGGCCAGCCCGATGCAATAGCTGACCTCAAGCTCCGTAAAGCCGTTTGACGTTTCCCCTGTCACCTGCCAGTAAAACTTCCCAAACAGCTCCGTGACGCCGATGTCATTGTTAAACGACATGATGGTGAACGCGCCGCCAAAGAACACGATGACGCAAAGCGCCGTCGCCTTTGCCGCAGTAAGCCATTTGCAGGGAAACGGATCCTTCTCAAACTCAATGATGAAATCCGTCTCCCCCTCGTTGTCGATCTCCGCGTTGGGGTAATCCTCATGAATCAGCTCAATGATCTTTAATATGGAAAAAATCTCCCGCTGTATTTTCGTTTTCTTCCCCGGCGGCTCCTCAGCAAACGTATAAATCTTTTTCTGCTTTAGCTGACGCGCCATCGCCTCATTCGAGCTGGTGACCGACGCAATGTCGCCAAGCGTCACATTCCGTTTATAAACGACGACGTTCCTGTCAATTTTCAAATATACCGTCTCATTATTTGCGCTCATGCGAACCCACTTTCCGCCATCTCATGCCATACAAGCGTCCCGTCTTCGGGAGCGGCTTTTTTATTCCTTAAGAACTGATAGTAGCACACGCCGGAAATGACGGCAGCCGCAATCGCCATAATCAGGCAAGCCCGATACTTTTTTCGGCTCATTTTATCCACCTCCTGTCAGCGCTTCATAGATGCAGTATGCCGCTTTTGCCAAAGTCTTATGCAAAAATTCAAAAAGCCGCCCAGGCGAATTTAAAATTTTATTTCCGCGGCCTTCGCCTGAATCTTATTTGAAAAAAGCGATATATTATATAGGAAAGGGCAAATTGCCTGTCACGTCCTTCCTTGAAAGGGGCCGATCCCTGGGCGGCGCTTACTTGCGCATGGCAGATGGAATCCGCCTTCCATCCAGGCCGTTAGAAGCCCGTCGGCTCTTAGCAAGAGCGGGGAAAAGCTTTCCCGTTCGAGCTTAGAGCCGTTACGCGGCTTATAAGAGCGCAAGCGCGCCTGGATGGAAGGCGGATTCCATCTGCCATGCGCAAGTAAGCGCCGCCCAGGGATCGGCCCCTTTCAAGGAAGGACGTGACAGGCAATGTGCCTTATTCACAGAAAAAGGAGAGGAACGGAGGGCAAAAACATGGCTGACGGCAAAGAAGCCTTAACGTTTGCAGTGGAGCTTGGCGACGCCCTGCTGCAAAGCGGCGGGGAGGTCTACCGCGTGGAGGACACCATCCGGCATCTATTAAACGCGCTTGGCGTGCAGGAATTCGACGTGTATGTCCTTTCCAATGGCATTTTCGCCAGCGCGAACGAAAGCAGGGAAGACGGCTGCAGCATGATTCGCCATGTCCCTTTGGGGGAGACGCATTTTGGAAAAATAGCGGCCTTAAACCAGCTATCCAGAGAAATCTGCGAGCAAGCCTGCGCCATCGAAGAGGCGTGGGAACGCTTATCTCAATGCAAGGCAATGCCCTCCCGGGAGCCAGAGACGCAAAAACTCTGCTGCGGCGTGGGGTGCGCGTGCTTTTGCGCCCTGTTTGGAGGGCGGGCGCTTGACGCTGGCGTCACCTTCTTCCTTGGATGCCTGTTACAGGGGCTGATCATCCGAAACAGGCAGAAAGGCTCTTCCAAATTCCTGACAAACATCACCGGAAGCGCTTTTTTGACTGCGTCCAGCCTGCTGCTGCTCCATCTTAGGCTCCCCATCTTACAGGATAAAATCGTCATCGGCGGCATCGTGCCGCTCCTGCCCGGTATCGCCCTCACAACTTCGATTCGGGATTTATTTAACGGAGACTACTTATCTGGCGCCATCCACCTTCTGGACGCGCTCTTAACCGCCATGTGCATCGCCATTGGCGTAGGATGCGTCATAATCTTATATCAACAGCTTGCAAGAGGGGGGATGATGCCATGACGATGCAATTTTTGTTGGCCGCGGCGGCAACCGCGTCGTTCGCCACGCTCTTTTGCGTCCCAAAAGATCAGCTGTTCTTTTCCGCGCTCTGCGGCGCGCTTGGATGGGGCAGCTACCTCATTTTCACACGGCTTGGGACAGGGACGGTCACGTCGTCCCTGGCCGCGTCTTTTTTCCTTACCATCCTCGCCCGGCTCTTCGCCGCCCTGCGGAAAAATCCCGTCACGCTCTACCTTGTCGCCGGGATCTTCACGCTTGTGCCAGGCTCGGGGATTTACTATGCCTCTTACTACTTTATCATGAACGAGATGGATTTCTTCGCAAAAAAGGGAATGGAAACCTTTAAGATTGCCGGGGCCATCTCCCTGGGCATTCTCTTTGGATTTTCCATTCCCCAAAGGCTGTTCCAGATCAATCAGATCAGAAAGAATCCGTCAAAAATTAAAGCTTCATCGTCAGCTGAATCCTCTGCTTCTTCAGATCGACGCTCATGACCTTCACTTCCACGATGTCGCCCACGCGAACGGCCTCAAGCGGGTGCTTAATGTAGCGCTCCGACATCTGTGAGATATGCACCAGCCCGTCCTGATGCACGCCAATGTCCACAAACGCGCCAAAGTCAACGACGTTGCGCACGGTTCCCTTCAAGGCCATGCCAGGCGTAAGGTCCTTCATCTCCAGCACGTCGCTTCTAAGGATCGGCTTTGGCATATCTTCCCTGGGATCCCTGGACGGCTTCTCCAATTCCTCTGCAATGTCCCGAAGCGTCAGCTCGCCAATCCCAAGCTCTTTCGCAAGCGCTCCGTAATCCACGATTTTTTTCGTAAGCCCTGTTAAGCCGCCCCCTTTTAAGTCCCCTTCGGAAAACCCAAGCGTCTTTAGAAGCCGGCTCGCCGCCCCATAGCTTTCCGGGTGGACGCTCGTTGCGTCTAAGGGATTCCCGCCGTCCCTAATCCGAAGGAACCCTGCGCACTGCTCATACGCCTTTGGCCCAAGCTTTGGCACCTTTAACAGTTGGGAGCGGAGCGAGAACCGCCCATGCCCCTCCCGATAGGCGACGATGTTTTTCGCAACCGCCTTACTGATGCCCGAAATATACGAAAGCAGCGGCGCCGAGGCTGTGTTTACGTCCACGCCGACCTTATTGACGCAATCCTCCACCACGCCGGCTAATGCCTCCCCTAGCTTTTTTTGGTTCATGTCGTGCTGATACTGCCCCACGCCAATGGACTTGGGGTCAATCTTCACCAATTCCGCCAACGGATCCTGCAGGCGCCTGGCAATGGAGGCCGCGCTGCGCTGCCCCACGTCAAACTCCGGGAATTCTTCCGTCGCCAGCTTGCTCGCGGAATACACAGAGGCCCCCGCCTCGTTCACAATTACGTACTGCACGTTCCCGGAAAGCTCTTTCAGCAAATCTACAATCACCATTTCCGATTCTCGGGAGGCCGTTCCGTTCCCCACGGAAATGAGCGTGACATGATGCTTTTGAATCAGCTTTTTAAGCGTCCGCTTGGATTCTTCCACCTTATTCTGCGGCGCGGTTGGGTAGATGACCGTCGTGTCCAGAATCTTTCCCGTCGAATCTGCCACTGCCAGCTTACATCCGGTGCGGAACGCCGGATCCCACCCAAGCACCGTCTGATTTGCAATCGGCGGCTGCATCAAAAGCTGCTCCAAATTTTTCCCAAACACCTTCATCGCGCCATCCTCCGCCTTTTCCGTCAGGGCGTTTCGGATCTCGCGCTCAATCGCCGGGGCAATCAGCCGCTTATAGCTGTCCGCGATGGCCTCTCTTAGCGCCGGGGAGGCATACGGATTTTCTTTTTTGATAACCTTCCTGCACAAATGCCGTAAGATGTCCTCTTCTGGGGCTTCAATCTTAACGGACAGCATTTTGTCGGCTTCGCCCCGGTTCAATGCCAAAATCCGATGCCCAACCAGCTTTGGCAAAGCCTCCTCATAGCCATAATACATCTCATAGACGGACTCCGCCTCCGGGTCTTTCGCCTCTGAAACGAGAAATCCCCGCTTCTGCGTCATCTCCCTAATCTGCGCCCGATGCCCGGCATGATCCGAGATGCGCTCCGCCAGGATGTCCTTCGCGCCCTGGATAGCGTCTTCCACCGTCAGTACTTCTTTCTCTTCATCCAAATATGCCTCCGCCTCTTTTTCAAGCGGCCGCTTAAGCTCCTGCTGCCAAATCAAGCCTGCCAGAGGCTCAAGCCCCTTCTCTTTCGCAATCATGGCGCGGGTCCTGCGCTTCGGGCGGTACGGGCGGTAAAGGTCGTCCACCGCCACCATCGTCTCCGCCGACAGGATCTGCGCCTTAAGCCCCTCTGTCAGCTTCCCCTGCTCCGCAATGCTGCTTATGGCCTGATTCTTTTTCTCCTCCAAATTCCTTAAATACTGCAGCCTGTCATGCAGGTTCCGCAGCGCCTCGTCGTTTAGCGCCCCTGTCGCCTCTTTCCGGTACCGGGCGATAAACGGGATAGTGTTCCCTTCGTCTATCAGCTGAACCGCCGCCGCGGCCTGGCTCTCTTTGATGCCTATTTCTTTTGCAAGCGTCGTGATGAGTTCCATAACATCCTCCCTGCATCCTTCTATTTTTTTTAAAGTAAAATATGTTCTTTTTTTATCCTGGACTTTTGGTTAAATGACTTTTTATTGACATCCAAATGACGTATCCACCTCTTTTGAAAATGCATCCCTGTTTTTTGCAAAAGGTCGAGAAACGCATCTGCCACAGCAACAGGACGGCCGCTTACAATTGCATCCCCAATTACAATCAGGCAATGCCCATCTTTCTTTAATACACGCTGCCATTCCTGAAAACATCGCTCCATGTCGCTGAAATACCGATCCGGCGTTGCGCCTTTCCTGGTAAACGTATCATGCTTTCCGATTTCACTGTCCCTCGCAAACGCTACGTCCCCATCAATCCAATGCATCCTATGCCTATGGTATTTATGATAATCATAGGCATTCAAATAAGGAGGAGACGTCACAATAAGCGTTACGCTGTCCTCCGATATCCCATGAAGCTTCCTCCCATCTAAAGAATAGACGCTGCTCTCACCCGTCTTCTGTCCATTGACGGATTCTGCGTTCTCTAGAGCAGACTTTAATTTCGCCTTATACTTTCTAAACGCCAGCCCAGGCAGATATTCCGTTTCTTTCCTCGCATATTTCGTATCGCCAGCCTGATAGGACACGCTTACGATAATCACTGAAAGGCAGCACAGAGCCAAAGTTTTAGCGTTCCCTGCTAACATATTGACGCAGGCTTTTAACCTTCCCAATTCGTTCACTGCCTCTTTGTCAAACCAGTATTCCATATTTGGATAGGATGGAATGCAAGGCTTTAGCCTTTCATCCAAAAACATCTCATCCAAGCATCCCAAAAACTGCCTCAATGCATATAGCTCCTCCTGCTCATATCTCACAGTCTTTGCACGGCTGATTAAGCACGCCACTGGATTGCAATCTACCCCAATGGAATCTCTTCCACTTAACGTCGCCTCTAGCAAAGCTGTCCCGCATCCCGCAAACGGATCCAGAATCAAATCTCCCTCCCCTGTCCAACGTAAGATTGCCTTACGCGGAATTTGCGGTATCATCCTCGCTGGATATGGATGCAAAGAATGCAGATGCCCTTGCGTCTCCTCGCCAAAAAAATCCCATTCTGTTGACTCAATCGCCTCTATTTGGGCATCTGTATAAATATCGCCTCTCTCTTCCATCTACTTTCCCTTCTTAAACATCAAAACCGCCTCAGAAGCTCCCTGGTTCCTCTTAAAAAGATCACGGGACAAAGGCATATCCATATTGATATATCTTTCCTGGCTCCAACCCACCCGTTCTGAAAGCTCCCATAAAAGGCGGTTTGTCTCAATTGCAACCTTCTTCCCCGCGCAGTTTGTGCTGTTGCTGCCAACTATATAAAACGCCGTAGCTCCAGGCTTTAACATGGCATCTGCCATCTTCATGGAATCCTTCATGTCAAGAAAATACTTCGCTAAAAGCACAGGCAGATTCCTTCTGCGAAACCCCACCTGCGGCTTATGGTTCTCCTCCGCTATTTTATCAATCAAATCCGTAATGGAACACGTCAATTCATCCCTTCGCTTCATATAGACATCCCATAACTCTTTTCTTCTCTTTCTATCCGTATCCAGATAAGGGAGCGACGTCGCATACGGAGGCGAGGTAATTAATGTGTCACATTGGCCCAGTAACGCAGAATTCGCATTCGAAAAAGATACGGAATTCCCTTCCATAACGAAAGATGAACCCATTTTTCTTTGACTCAGCGCGTCAAGATATGGGCTAACCCTTGTAATCTGCCGTTTCGCCTCACTTAAAAATTTTCTTTGCACATCCTTTGGCTGATACTCCTTAAACTCTTTGCGCACCCTAAGGTCAGATTCCTTTTGCCAGGAGACATTCCGAAGGATATTACTTAAGTTTAGCTTTAAAAAATCCTGCAAATTTCTGTCATCTATCTGTTCTATTGCACATAATGCCTGCGCAATTTCTTTCAGAGCCTCTTTAGAAAACCAGCCAGATAAATAGTTCAAATCTGCCGCTGTCCATCGTTCAAGATCGCCCCCTGCCTCATCTTTCAGCAATCCCTTAACTGTTTCATAGGCATAGAAAATATCTCGTTTGGAATACTCCAAAATATTCGCCTTCACTCTCGCAATCAAAACCGACAATGGATTCAAGTCAATTCCAATTCCCCTCATGCCGCTGATTTTCGCTTCACAGACACTTGTCCCGCTCCCACAAAATGGATCAAGCACAATAGCCCCTTTCTTGATGCCAGAAATATTAAAGCAGGCCCTCACCAATTGAGGGAAAAATTTCCCCCTATATTCATGAATGTCATGAACGCCATACCTTAGCACCCTCCCTTGGCGGACGCGAAATTCTTCCTGAAAAGGCGCGTCCATCAAAACAGCTTCCTTTCCGCCATAAGTGCTTTCCAGTTCGATCTGTACGGTATATTTCAGCTCTGTCTCCCCTACGCTCTCCCAATATGCCAAATCCTCCCTAAGCCGTTCCTCTGACACATTCTCCTGTACGGAATAAAGCCCCCCTTCTATGCTCTTAATATTGCCAGAATCTGTTTTTTCCTTTAATTCCAATAGAGCAAGCTCCTTTTCAAACGGCTTAATATAAGATTTCATCTTTGTAATCATAGTACCATCCTGCCTTTTATAAGGGCAAAGGCCCTTCTACATATTCATTATAAAGCCTGACAAACAAGCGCTGCAGCCGCAAGAATCTCAAATGGAGTCACTCCTTGGCCGAATGGCACAGGGATCTCCCTCATCTGAAATGCAGGAATTTCAAGCGGATTCCTCTCCAAATTCAAAGCATACCTATGCAGCCTCTCTCACACCCTGCCTCAAGCATTCTTCTCCCAAACAGCTCAATTCCTGCGCCATGGCCGCAATGAGCGGGGAATGGATGGACACGTCATGCTGTGTGCGTTTTTTTGTCCCCATATAATCATCTGTCTTATCCAATACGCAAAAGTCATGATACCCTTCAAAAGCTTCACACTTACGAAGCAATTTGCCTAATCCTTCTGGATATTGACGCAGGCATCCAATATTTTTCAATGCTTGATATCTGAAATATTCAGCGCTGATAGAATTTGTCATTGGCATACAAGCCAGCACAGCCTCAAAACGCTCTCTCATCCCCCGCTTCATTTTCTCTAAGCTCAAAAGCTCCGTCCCCATTGCAAGTGACATAAGCAGTTCACTTTTCATACGGTTCCTTCTCTGCGTGTCGCTGACCGATGGATTATAAATAAATCCGTCAGGCTGAATCAAATTATAAATCAGCCGCTGATACTTAGCAATGTTTTTTTCACCCTGCAGCTCACTCAGCCAAAAACTGTTATAAATTGCGTAAACCGTCATTTGCCTCCACTGCCCTTCAAAATGGCTTAGCCTTCTGCCGTAGTTATGAGAATATGCCATCGGCCGACACTCCTCATCACGCAGCAGCTTTCGTTCCACGCTAAGCCAATCTGACGCCGTGCCTCCATGCAAGGCTATTTCACACAATGCCCCCTGTACACATTCCGTAGAGGAAATGCATCCACGCTCCACACGTTCATTCAAATCATACAGCCAATTTTCGATCCAGTTCCGCCATTCTGGCAATAGATTCAAGTCACCGTCTAGCCGACCCGGAAAAATAAGATATTTTCGCATCAAGCCCTCCAGACCGGGGCCGGGTATATCCCCCCAAACACAGCATACATCATAATTGGAAAAAACCACCTGCACGAAGTAGAAGACGCACTGATGTCAATCCTCGCAATGCCTGCCCCTGTAGGCTCAACATGAGAGTATTGATCCGAATATTCCATAAGGCAAGGAGCAACCTCTAAAGCCCATGGCTTTATCGCCAAAGAAATTTCCATTGTACGTAATTTCCCGTCCCCGCTTTTTCCTCCTCTCAGCATAGGAACGCCATATTTCAATCCAATGACGGCCAGTTCAGGAAAATACTGCGAGCCAACCTTCACTTTCCATGTGCTTACGCACTCCTCTTTATCAAACAATCCGCGCAATGCCCTTAAAAACAACTCAATGCTTTCATTTTCCGTCGAAGTAAATCCCATGCTAAGCTTTCCTGGACGGTTCAAAAACATAGCGAATAGATTGGCTTTGGGCGTTGACCCTTCTGCCAGATAAAGGCCCGAAACATAGCACAGCAATGGATCAATGCGAATGTTTTTCTTTAATTTAAGACGTTTTCCGCTCCCCGGCCATTTTCCCACCAAATCAATCCCTTCCTTCGAAAACACAGGGCGTTCCTGATGAATGACGCCATAGGGATGCTCCATAAAAAATTTCTCCACCTCTATTTCTTTTCCAATGCAGCTTGGCGTGTCAATCCACTCTACCATTCCAAAAATGAGCATATCACCCCTTTATGATATGCTCATTTCAGCTTTGCTAAAGCGAACGCACTTTATACGCTCACAGCAAAATTTATTTACCGTAAATTTCGCTCTAACCGCAACGCAGTCAAGTCCTCATATGCCTTACGCATCATTTTATATTATGCGACAAATTGATCTTACGCCTAACAGAACGCAACCGTCAGCCCATATTCTGCCTTGCCACCAGATGCTCCGCGCCATACTTCTTACGCAGCGCAGGCTTTTCAATCTTTCCGGTCGCATTCCTTGGCACGTCTGCAAATATAAATTTCTTCGGCCGCTTATACCGTGGGAGCTGCCTGCAGAAGCCCTCCAGCTCCGCTTCCGTGCATTCCATGCCTTCCTTCACCTCCACAATGGCTCCCGTAATCTCCCCAAGCCGCTCGTCCGGCAGGCCAATCACCGCTACGTCCTGTATTTTCTCATGCGCGCTCAAAAAATTCTCAATCTGCACAGGGTAGATGTTCTCGCCCCCACTGACAATCACGTCCTTCTTACGGTCCACCAGGAAATAAAACCCGTCCTCGTCCATCTTCGCCATATCGCCCGTATACAGCCAGCCGTCCTTTAACGTCTCTTCGGTCGCCTTTTGATCGTTGTAATAGCAGGTCATCACGCCCGGCCCCTTCACGCACAGCTCCCCAACCTCCCCTTGGGGCAGCGGCGTCCCGTTTTCATCCACAATCCTGCACTTCCAGCGCCAGCCGGGAATCCCAATCGCGCCCACTTTGTGAATGTTCTCCATGCCAAGGTGGACGCAGCCTGGGCCTGTCGATTCCGAAAGGCCATAATTTGTGTCATACAGATGCTTTGGAAAATATTCCTTCCAATGCTTAATCAAAGACGGCGGCACGGGCTGCGCCCCAATGTGCATCAGCCGCCATTGATCGAGCGCATACTCCTCAAGCCTCACGTCGCCCCGGTCAAGCGCGCTCAAGATGTCCTGCGCCCAGGGAACCAGCAGCCAGACAATGGTGCAATGCTCCTTTGAGACGGCGTCCAGAATGATTTCCGGCGTCGTCCCTTTTAAAAGGACGGCCCTGCTCCCTGCGCACAGGCTGCCCATCCAATGGAATTTCGCGCCCGTATGGTAGAGCGGCGGGATGCACAAAAACACGTCGTCCCTGCCCGTCATATGGTGCCTCTGCTCCATCTGCGCCGCCTGAAGGAGGCTTTCATGGTTATGTAAGATAGCTTTTGGAAACCCTGTCGTCCCGGAAGAGAAGTAAATCGCAGCGTCGTCCTCATCCTCCAAACGGACAAGCGGCGCCTGGCTGGAGCAGTCCGCCACCAGCTCCGGGTAGCTCTCCGCAAATGTGGGGCAGCCATCCCCCACATAAATCAAAAGGCGGCCTTTGCCAAGCTCCTCCTCTATGGACTCAATGCGCCCAATGAACTCCGGCCCAAAAAAGAGGATATGCACCTCGGCCAAATCGGCGCAGTACTGAATTTCCTCCGCAGAAAAGCGGAAATTAAACGGCACCGCAATCGCCCCTGTCTTTAAGACGCCAAAATAAATCGGCAGCCATTCCAGGCAGTTAAACATCAGGATCGCCACGCGATCCCCTTTCTTTATCCCGCGGCCAAGCAGCATATTCGCCACCCGGTTCGCCTTTTCGTCAAAAATGCTCCAGGTGATCTCCCTGCGGTATGGCGCCGCAGACGTCTGCTGCACCAAGTCGTATTCCTTCCATGTGGCTTTCCTCGTATCCTTCAGCATGGGGTTTAACTCCACAAGGGCAACCTCATCGCTGTATAATTTGTGGTTCCTCTCCAATAAATCTGTGACTGGCATACTGCATACTCCTTTGCGCTTTAAAAGTTTAAACGGCTAAAGTAAAAATGTTGACAAGCCTTGCCTTTTATTCTATCATATTATCTGCATAATTCAAGTGACAGTTGAGAGCGCGTTTCAAAATCGCCCACTGGCAAATCTCCCACAAAGCGGAGCATACAGATGACGGGAATGAATGTTTTGACACGCCCTTGGCCGTCACTGACGCAAAGTCATTCTTTAGGAGGTTTTTAAATGATAATTGATTTTCACGCCCATACCTTCCCCGACGCAATTTCCAAAAAAGTCCTTACAAAATTAAGCCGGCTCTCCCATACAAAATACTTTACGGACGGCTCTGTGGGCGGGCTGCTCTCTTCCATGCAGGAGGCCGGCATAACGTATTCCGTGAACCTTCCGGTCATGACAGGCGAGGGGCAGGTGGAAAAGGTCAACAGCGCCCTGATCGACGGCAGGGAAGGCTTACTCGCGCAGGGGATTGTCACGTTTGGGGGGATGCACCCAGACTACGGAAACTATAAGGCAGAACTGCTTCGCCTGAAAAACAATGGCATTTTAGGGATAAAAATCCATCCCGCCTACCAGAACACGGACATTGACGACATCCGAATGCTGCGGATCATTGACTGCGCCGCAGAGCTTGGCCTGATCGTGCTGACCCATGCCGGAATTGACATCGGCATCTACGATCACAACTATTCGTCCGTTCGGCAGATCCTATCTGTCATTGACAAACTCCACCCTGAGAAATTTGTCCTCGCGCACATGGGCAACTGGGGCTGTTGGGAGGAGGTGGAGCGCGACTTAGCGGGCGCGGACGTTTACTTTGACACCGCCTTCGCCATTGGCCCAATCACGCAAAATGAAGAAAAAAGCGGCACGCCCTATCTTTCCGGCAACTTAAGCGACGAGGCGTTCCTTCGGATTGTGCGAAAGCACGGCGCCGGCAAAATCCTGTTCGCGACAGACTCCCCATGGGAGTCGCAGAAAGACTATGTAGGGCGGATGCAGAAAATCCCGCTTTCCGAAACAGAACAAGAGCAGATTTTCGCGGGGAACGCGAAACGGCTGCTGATGCTATAAGCAAGCAGGGCATGGAAGAATCTGCCTTCCATGCCCTCTTTTTATTCTTTTCTTTGAATCTGACAGCTTTCCATAACCGCAAGCGCCGCCAGATGCTTTTCTGGCGTAACGCCCGCGCAGCAGGACGGATCGACATAGACTGGCAGCTCCGGCATTGCCGACTTAATCATCAGCGCATTGCTCACCACGCAGATGTCCGTGCAGATCCCCACCAGCTCCACCGAAGCCAGCAGCCCCTTCCCATAAAGCTCTTTCAAATCCGAAGCCAGAGCCTCGCTCCCAAAGCACGGCTTCTGATACGCCTTAAGCTTTCGCTCTTCCCGAAGCGCCTCAAGCTCTGGAACCAATTCCCATCCCTTCGTCCCCGCGATGCAGTGCGGGATGGGCAGAAGCCTCCCTTCCTGCGTATTCAGGTAATCTTCGGAATGTGTGTCCTGCGTCAAGAAAATCTCCCCGTCAAATTGGCCCGCTTTCTTCAACAGGCGCGGCAGCATCTGCTGCGCCTCTGCCGTTCCAAGGGCTCCGGTGACAAAATCATTTTGCACATCCACGATAATTAAAATGTCTTTCTTCATAAAGCTTTCCTCCGTCAATCCTCTATCAATGCTTCTTCCATTATATCGGTCGCTATAATGGCTCTGCATTGCCAGATTATGAAAAACCAAAACGCGCCAGGCTCTTCGCCTGGCACGCCCATCCTACAGCCTTTTTAATATAAATGCCTCTTGTCCACTACGCGAACCGCCTTGCCCTCGCTTCTTGCGATCGCCTTCGGCTCCACTACCTTCACGTCCACCTTGATTCCAAGCATAGACTTCAGCCCAGACACAATCTTCTTTTCCCGCGCCTCGACAGAAAGCGTAGGATGCTCCGCCATCTCCGGCGTCAGCTCCACCTGAACCTCAATCGTGTCGTTATTTCCGACGCGGTCAACGACAATCTGGTAATTTGCCTGATAGCCCTGGTTCAAAAGAACCGTCTCAATCTGCGACGGCCAGACATTGACGCCTTTTACGACCATCATGTCGTCGCTTCTGCCCTTCGGCTTCATCATGCGCACATGAGTGCGGCCACAGGAGCATTTCTGCCTGGTTAAGCGGCACAGGTCGCGGGTGCGGTAACGCAGCAGAGGGAACGCCTTTTTCGTGATGCAGGTGAAGACCAGCTCCCCCAGCTCTCCTTCCGGCAGGACTTCGCCTGTGTCCGGGTTGATGATTTCCGCAATGAAATGATCCTCCTGCACGTGCATCCCGGCCTGCTCCTCACATTCAAAGGACACGCCAGGCCCTGATATCTCCGTGAGGCCATAAATGTCATACGCCTTAATTCCAAGGGACTGCTCAATATTGCGGCGCATCTCCTCCGTCCACGGCTCCGCGCCGAAAATCCCGGCCTTCAGCTTGATCTGATCCTTTAACCCACGCTCATTC
Organism: uncultured Roseburia sp.; assembly: GCA_947652855.1. Classification (GTDB taxonomy): domain Bacteria; phylum Bacillota; class Clostridia; order Lachnospirales; family Lachnospiraceae; genus Roseburia_B. The sequence continues at coordinate 14,761 of CANTEO010000035.1, forward strand.
ACGGCCTCGCCCAAATTCGCCGCATAGGACGGCGTGCAGCAAAGAATCGTGGAGCCAAGATCTGTCATGAACTGAAGCTGGCGCTCCGTGTTCCCGGAGGACATCGGGAGCGTTAAGCAGCCGACTTTATGGGAGCCTCCATTCAACCCTGGCCCCCCGGTGAACAGGCCATAGCCATAGCAGACATGGCAGACGTCGTCTTTCGTCCCGCCCGCGGCGACAATCGCCCTTGCGCAGCATTCCTCCCAAACGTCAATGTCCTCCTGCGTATAAAACGCCACGACGCGCCTTCCCGTCGTCCCGCTGGTGGACTGAATGCGCACGCACTCGCTTAACGGGACGCCCAAAAGGCCGTATGGGTACTGGTCGCGCAGGTCGTCCTTCGTAATAAATGGCAGCTTGCGCAAGTCGTCAATCCCGTTCACGTCTTTTGGCGAGACGCCCGCCTCATCCATTTTATCCCGATAAAATTTCACATTGTCATAGACAAACTGCACCTGCTTCTTCAGCCTCTCGCTTTGCAGCTGCTGCAGCTGATCCTGGGGCATCGTTTCGATTTCTGGCTGATAATAATTCTTCATGTTTTCTCCAATCCTTTATCTTTCAAACTCCGCGGCCATAGAAACGCCCGAAGGCGTATGCGGCGCCTATTCTACGTCCCCGCGCCCTAACAAAAACGCCTTATGGTTCATTTCCACAAACTTAGCTGGCACGCAGGCCGCAATCGCGTCCTGCCATTTCTTGACAGGGATGTCAAAATACCTGGACATCCGGCCCATCAGCACAAGATTGACCGCTTTTGCAGAACCGGCCTGCTCGGCGAGCGAAAGGCAGTCCATCGCGTCCACGCAAATCCCCTTCTCCTGCATTTTTTCGATTAACTGAGCCGGATATTCCGCAGCCCCGGTAATGACGGGCATCGGGTCGATCTCCTGCGTGTTGACGACGATCCTTCCGTCCGCCTTTAGATACTCCACATAACGCGCCGCCTCTAATTTCTCAAACGAGACGATAAAATCCGCCTCTCCTTTGTCTATAATCGGAGAATAGACCTTCTCCCCAAACCGGACGTAGGTGACGACGCTCCCGCCGCGCTGGCTCATCCCATGGACTTCGGACACCTTCACATCGTAGCCCTCCGACAGCAGCAAATGCCCAAGCAGCTTGCTCGCAAGCAGGGAGCCCTGGCCGCCCACGCCGACAATCATAATATTCTTCGTCATTTCCGCACCTCCCCTGACTGTAACGCATCGAACCTGCACAGCTGCCTGCAGACGTCGCAGCCGACGCAGAGCGTCGCGTCCACCGCCGCCTTTTTGCCCTTCATGCTGATGGCGGGGCATCCTAAGCGCATGCAGGATTTGCAGCCCACGCAGCTCTTCTCATCCACTGTAAGCGGTGGGTTATGCTTCACATATTTTAACAGGGCGCAGGGACGGCGGCTGATAATCACGGAAGGCTCCTTTGCGGAAAGCTCCTCTTTAAGGACCTTGTCGCACTCTTCCAAATCGTAAGGATCCACGACTGCGACGCGGCCAAAGCCCATAGACCGGCACAGGCTCTCCAAATCAATCTTCCCTGCGGGGTCGCCTTTGATATTGTAGCCCGTCGTCGGGTTCTGCTGATGCCCCGTCATTCCGGTGATGGAGTTGTCCAGAATGATTACGGTGGAATTGCTCTGGTTGTATGCAATATTGGCAAGGCCCGTCATGCCCGAATGCATGAACGTCGAGTCGCCGATCACCGCCACCGTCCTCCCCTCGCTCTCTTCGCCCAGGGCTTTGTTGAACCCATGGACGGAGCTTATGGACGCGCCCATGCAGAGCGTCATCTCCATTGCGCTAAGCGGGGCGACGGCCCCAAGGGTATAGCACCCAATATCCCCAAGGACGGTGCATTGATTCTTGGACAGTATGTAAAACAGGCCCCTGTGCGGGCATCCGGCGCACATGACCGGGGGGCGTCCCGGCAGCGCCTCATCTAAGCTCTTATGGGACGGGACGGCGACGCCAAGCTTCTCCGCAATCAGATTCTGCGAATACTCGCCTTCCAACGGCAGCACGTCCTTGCCCGTCACGGACAGGCCAAGCGCCTTACAATGATTTTCAATGATGGGGTCAAGCTCCTCCACGATCACAAGCTTCTCCACCTTTGCCGCAAACTCCAAAATCAGCTTCTTTGGCAGAGGGTTGATTAAGCCAAGCTTTAAGATGCTGGCCTCTTCCCCAAACACTTCCTTCACATACTGATAGCTGGTGGAGGACGTGATGACGCCAAGCTTCGTGCCGCCCATCTCTACGCGGTTCAGCTCGCAGCGTTCCGCGTATTCCGTCAATTGCCTGGTGCGCTCCTCCACAAACGGGTGACGGCGGATCGCATTCCCTGGCATCATCACATATTTTGCAATATTTTTCTGATAGAGGGCCGCCGCGCGCTCCTCCCTCCCGCCAGTCTCTACGATGCTCTGAGAATGCGCGACTCTCGTGCACATCTTTAGGATGACTGGGGTGTCAAACATCTCTGACAGCTCAAACGCCTTTTTGGCAAACTCCAATGCCTCGCCGGAATCGGACGGCTCCAGCATCGGAATCTTTGACGCGATCGCATGATGGCGCGAATCCTGCTCGTTCTGGGACGAATGCATCCCAGGGTCGTCGGCCACGCAGATAACCATGCCCGCGTTCACCCCGGTATAGGAACACGTAAAAAGCGGATCCGCCGCGACGTTTAAGCCCACGTGCTTCATTCCGCAAAAGCTCCTCTTTCCCGCAAGGGAGGCCCCAAACGCCACTTCCATCGCCACCTTCTCGTTCGGAGCCCACTCACAATAGATCTCGTCATATTTGGCGGCCTCTTCCGTGACTTCCGTGCTCGGCGTTCCGGGATAGCTTGACACTATAGCGCATCCCGCCTCGTACAGGCCCCTCGCCAGGGCCTGATTGCCCAACATCAACTGTTTCATACATTGACATCCTTTCTTCTGTATATTAAAAACATAGCTGTGAATTTTTCGCACAACATAGGTATCATATCATAAAAGGCCATATTTTTCAAATATAAAACGCATCGCCTATTTTCCAAAAAGCAAAAAAGCGCATGGCCTTATTCCATCATAAAGCCCGCGCCATTCCGCCGGGAATCCCCTGCCGCCTCATCCCTATAGATATGCAATTCTTCTATTCCCTATGCAAAAAACGCATCGCCTTGCCCTTCACGTCCAAAAACTCCTCCGTCCTGCAATACCTTAGGAAATAAGCCGCGTTTACGATCACAATGCAGATCAGGGCCTTTGCGGCCCAGTGAACGGCGCCAGATCCGCGGATCCGCTTGACCGGGACATAGCATAAGCCGATGCATACGGCAAGAAGCCCAAAATTTTTTAAATGCCCGACATAATAAGAAGCAGGGCTTTTACCAAAAAATTTTCTGTACAGCAAATTTGGCTCATACCAAAAATAGGTGGCGGCCTTGGAGACAGAGGTCGCAAGCACAATGCCGCTTATCCCCATTATCCTGCCTAAAATCACCGAAAGCGCCAGATTCAAAACTGCCGTCGCAAACATAATGTAACGAATCTGCCGATACATCCCCGTCCCCTCCCGAAACGTCCAGACGGGCCTCATGCAGATGGAGAAAAACACATTGAGGACAATTGCCGCCAAGGTCAGGCCGTCCAAAAGCATCCCTTCCCCCAACCAAAGCGCCATAAAATCCTGCGTTAAATACAGCAGGCAGACCGACACGTTGCCGCAGATCCAAAAGCTTGCCATCTGCATCGAACGGAACGTCCGATACCGCCTCTCTGGCGCAGCGGTCGCCACAAGGTTCCCCACGCCTGCGGTCAGTGACGTAAACAATAACGCGACAAACGTCTCCAGGTTATTGGTAATCGTATAATAATTCGAATAATACCCAACGTACACTGTCCCTATCATTGCAGACATCAGGATATTGTCTGTCCCATTGAGCAGGCTCCAGGCAATCTTATACAAAAATGCAGACGACGCATCGGTAAAAATCCGCTTCTTCTCCCCTTCCGAAAGCTCATTTTTTTCCCGAAGGAACGCATACTGCCTGTCAGCGGCCCGCGAGACCAAGACATTTTGAGCCACCACCGCGGCGACGTCCAGCAGCAAAAACGCAAAATAACTGTGAATCGTGACTACCGCCAAAAACTGCAGGACGATTTTTCCGATATTGACATACACCTCTATCTTATTAATCAGATACGATTTTTGATCCGCCCTCACCATGGACGCCTTATAAATAAACAAATAGGACGCCGCGCTCTTTAGGACGAAAATGACATAATAGGCCGAAAGATACGGCATCTTTTGATCCATATTGACGATATGGCCCAAAAACGGGGTCAGCGCAAGCCCGACGCACGTAACGCCCATTGCAATGACAAGGTACAAAGACCGAAAGTACCGAAGCATGGCAGAAAGCTTTTTTTCGTCATTTTCCGCAATGGGACGGTACAGGCTGACATTCATGGCTGTGCCAAGGCCCAAATCCGCCATGGAGAGCAGAGTCAGGATATTGGAAAACAGGCCGTTGACCCCCAAATAGGCGACGCCAATATATTGAATAAAAAATTTTCGGCTCAGAAACGTCAGCAATAAGACCGCAAGCCTGTTTGCAATTGCAGACGCTGCGTTTTTGCCGGCATTCACTGTCCTGCTGTCCGCATTAAAGCCCATCTCAATCCCTTCCTACGTTTTGACGCAGCTTAATAAAAACTGCTCAATATAACGGCTGGTTAAAGAGGCATAACGCTCCTTATGCCCCGGCTCATACCCCTCTGACATTGCCGCCTCTATCCGGTCAGCCAGGAAAGGCGCGTCGAACCGATCATATGTCACAAACCTCTCAGGATGGCGGATCGCCTCTCCAAACATTGTCTGCTTCCGATTCCAGACCAGGCCGACGCTTGGGACATGATAGGCGTACCCCAGGATGCTCGCATGAAGCCTGGTTACGATTTCCCCATCCAGCGAAGCTATGATGTCCACTAGCTCCTGCACGTTTCTTGGCCTGTCCAGGCAGACTGCGTCTTTATATCCATGCCTGTGAATTTCGGCCAAAGCCTCCCTGGCAAACGCGTCGTCCTCATACAGGCCGTTTGTAAAAAGCACGCACCGATAGCCGCGCCTTGTCAGCTCACGATACAGGCCAACCCACAGCTTTTTGGCCTGCGCCGCCGTGCAGCCCGCCCCATAGTCAGAAAACAGATTTGCCCGGCCAATTCCCAGGCCGACCGTGCGCGCGCCGCCATCTTTTCCGCCCCTGGCATGGCCCGTCCGGCTCCACGCAAGAGGGCGCGTCACGTCAGGCAGGGCGCACGCAGGGTCGGCAACCTTTCCAGAGCGGATATCGCCTCGCAAAAGCCATTTTCCCCTCAGCAATTCCAAATCGTCACGCGTCGTCACCATCCTGACATTTCCCAGGTTCAGCGCGTCCCTTAAAGCCAGGCATTCTGCGTTCCCCTCATCAAACCCTTCCACTCCCACAGCAGACAGCATAACCGGAATGTCCAGCGAATGCGCATACTGCAATACCGCCCGAACGGGCGGGGCAAGAAACTGACGCTCAAACTTTAGCAGGCCGCCGCCCACAAAAATCACGGCGCGCGTCTCTTTGCCCATCTTTTTCCTGCATTCCTTTAACACTTTATCACAAATGCCCTCCCTATGCCAGATATGCCTTGCCAGCCTGCGGACGGCACGTCCCGCGGCAGAGCCTTTGCGCCCGCCGCCGTCGGGGCGGCTCCTTCCATATAGGTCAATCCCCTTTATGCAAAGATGCATCCCATGGCGGGCGGCTGTTTCCTCCACCATATGCCTCGTGCTTTCATAAATGGCCTGATCCCCCAAATTCGCGTCATAAATGAGGCCGACAAGGATGATATTACCCCCCCCCCGGGGAAATCAGCGCATTTTTTAACCAACGCTGCGAGCGTTCCCTGAATTCCTTCCATTTTCTGTCAACCCTCACATAATCTACCTCTTCTTCACAAATGCCCTCTCCGTCAGGAACATAGCGGCCATAAGCCCCTAACGTATGGCAGATATCCTTCACCTTCCCGGCATACGCTCTTGAGAACGCGTAAAAATCCCTATGAAAAATCACCGAAAAGCATATTGCATGAAACGAGTTGGTAAACACGCATTCTGCGTATTTTACAGCGGACAGAAAGTCTTCTATCCCCGCCGCCTCATAGCAAACGTAATGGCCCGACCTCTTTTTTTTCAAAGCCGTGCTAATCTCTATGACCTTAAGGCTTCTTTTCCTCGCATACTCAAAAGCGCAGGCCCTAAGCCATGCATTTTCATCTACGGGAAGATACAAAAGAATATACCGTCCCTCCGTCAACGGCTCCCCCAAAATCGGCGCATAGTCCCCCTCCTGCAAAAGCAAGACCGGATCCGCCACATGGGTCACTTTTTTATCCGTAAGCCTTTCCAAAATCTGCTTTTCATACGACTCCCTGCAAGAAATCTGATCTATATGCAAAAGCAGGCTTTTCAATTCCCTCTCCTGCCCCTCACGCAACGTGCCGTCCGCCATGCTAGGCGCATATGCGACACGACGCATCGCCTTCATGCTGTCAAGGGCCAGAAAAAAGCTCCTGTCAAAATGCCCGCCGCAAAATCCCGGAGACCAGATCACATCGCTTTCGCATATGACTGTGTCATAATTCAGCTTCGCCGCATTCAGCGTCTTTTGCGTATATGCTTCCTTACTGACAGACAACTGGCCGCCTACAAAGCCGTTAAATTTTTTCAGCCTTTCCCGATAACGCGGAAATCGTAAGATCTGCCCGCACGCCGTCTTCACCCTGCCATGGCACAAGGAGCCTAAAAACGGCGCGTCCCTGCACTGCCCCTCCAAAACCGGCATGGTATAGTCGATCACCTCAGCCGACGTGACAAAATCAAGCTTCTTCAAATATTGCTGGAACGCCCAGCTATGCAGCATGGCGCCATAATTGAAATCCGGCGTGTTGATGTTCAGGCTGATGGCCCCAATCCTCATGTTATCTGCCCCCTCATATCTTCGATCAGCTCCTCATACATCTGACGAAGCCCCTTTGTCGCCTTCCAGCCCAATTTCTCTAATTTTGACGCGTCCAAATTCATATGGAGGGTGGGCGCATAGCCCCTGCCCTCCTGCGAGCCCTCCTCGACCCTGACCGCGACCCTGCCGTCGGCCGCAAGCTTCGCCATCTCATAGATGGAACAGTACGTTTCCTCATTTGCGGCATTGTACGCCTCGCCCGCATCTCCGCAAAACAGCACCGTCAAGATTGCGCTTACGGCGTCCTCCATCGAAAGATAGCTTCTCCTCGTCTCCCCTTTGGTATGCAAAACAATGTCGCGCCCCTCTATGACGCACCTGGCAAATTCTGCAAAGACCCTGCCGTCATGATAGCTTACGCCCTTCCCAAACGTCTGCGCCAGCCGAACCGTCTTAACAGGAACGCCATGCTCACTGCAATACGCCCTGCACATCGACTCACACATCCGCTTGCTCTCCGGGTAGCTGCTCCTGACCTCCATTGTATCCAAATACGCGGCGTGCGCCTCCGTGACCTTCTCATCCGTCTCCACCGCGCCATACACCTCCATGGTGGAAAGGTACGCAAACCCCTTCACCTTCTTTTCCCGCGCCAGCCGCAGCAAATGCTCCGTGCCAAGCAAGGCCGTCCGAATCGTCTCTACCGGCTCATTGACGAACGCCTTGCTTGACGTCTGGCTCGCCCCATGAATGATATAGTCCAGCTCCTGCTTGACAGAACATCCTTTGGTGACGTCGCCGACGAGGAACGAAAGCCGTTCCTTTTCCGCAAATATCCGATTGGCCTTCTCCCTGTCCCGAACCGCCGCGATGACCGTATGCCCCATCCCAAGCAGCTCCCTCACCAAATTCTGCCCGATCATGCCCGTCGCGCCCGTCACTAACACAGTCTGCCTCTTATCGCTAAATCCCATAGATTTGCCAGTCCTCCCTTGCCCGCAAAATTGCCCGCATCCTTATAGAGATGCCATTTGGCTCATCTGTCGCCCTCCTCCTTCAGATACACCGCAATGTCGTGCGGCGGAACCCGCTCTTCTTCCGGAGGCAGCTCCATATAGTCGCCGTACATCTGCCTTAAATATTGGCGGTACCCGATCGGCGCGGGAAACATCCTTCCCTCAAATTCCAGCTCCACAACGTCAGAGAAGCTCTCATACGCTATGATCTCCTTCTCCTTGCGCAGTCCATAGGAGCTTGCGACATAGCTTGAGCTGCCAAACGGCGTTTTCCTGAATATATCATTCAGCTTCTCAAACGCCCGCTCCCTTCCAAAAGACCAAAACAGCGCCCTCCAAAACAAATGCTTGCATCGGCCAAGCATAGACGGCTCATTAACGCGCGTCACAGACCAGGCAATTCGGGACGCCCATCTGCCCGCATTGGCAATCCGCCGCTTCGCCTCCTCCATGTCATCTGGCATTCCGTCAATCGGAAAAATGTCAATATACGCCCCAAGGCCCGTAACGCTTGACGGAATCGCCAATTCGGTTAATTTTGTTCTTCTGTCCACAATCTTAATGAAGGGATAGCAATAATCGTTGCCATTCCTAATTTTCAGCAAGCCGTACCTGCCGTCTTTCCTCATCTCAAAAATCTCAATCAGCCTGTCATAATCCTGCCTGGGCATGGAGATATCCATGTCATTGTCCCATGGGATAAACCCCTTATGCCTCACCGCCCCAAGCAATGTCCCGCCTGCAAGGAAATATCGAAGGCCATGTTCCGAACAGATGCCAGCCACATATTCTAAAATAGACAATTCTAATTGCTGGATTTCATATGCTTTTGTAATCTGCCTCAAATTGAAATCCCCCTTCCCGGCTCCACAGGCGGCGGGCTTATCGCTCCATGGATTTTCCTTCCATTCCCTTCCTCCTGGCCCGCCTGACCTTTTTTACGGTCTCTTTCATCCCAAACGCATAGAGGTGCCTTATCAGCATCCAGCTTTTCCTGTGCATCACCCAAAGCATCATTTTCTTTCCAAATGCCTGGATCAAACGCCGCTCCCACCGCGCCCATTTTTTCTGCTTTTCGTTATTCCAAGAAGCGGAAAAATGATGTATGGCATATGTGCGCTCCGTGCATTCCAGCTCTCCCGTAAGATAGTTTTTGGGGCAGAAGTAATCCTTGGGATACAGGGCAAGGCCACAAAGCTGCTGATAGGAATTGTCCCGCTTCAATCCTTTTTTCAGGCACGCGTCCGTAATAGAAATCACATTTGTCGTCAGGTCAAGGCTCCCGTCCGGCAAAATGAAATGCCTGCCCTCATATTCTTTCAACAGCTCCAAAAACAGCGGAAATCCTTTCTCACAGGCCATGATGCCCGTAGAGACCGAGTCCTCCGTCTCAAAGCCGGAAAACGCCCGCTCCTTTAAAAAGCAATCCAGCGGCTTTCTCACCTCCACATCGGTGTCCATATAGATGCCGCCATATTCCGTCATGACCTTTAAGCGTGCATAGTCTGAGACAAACGCCCATTTTTTCGATTCGAAAGCCTCCCTCACATAGTCGCAGCACGTTACGTCAAAATTTGCCTCATTCCATTCCACAATCTCATAGCCGGGGCAGCTCCTTTTCCAGCTCTCCACGCATTTCACCGCAGAATCCGGCAAAGGGCTTCCCCCAAACCAGCAGTAATGTATCCTTTTTGGTATCATATCAAACGAATCCCCTTTATCTTCTGAATCAGATAAATAAGGCCAAAGCCACGCCGCACGCCCAAGAACCGGATGAAACGATACTTGATCCTAAGCGTTCCATTTCCATTCCATTTGCAATAGCGCAGCATCCACCGATTAGCGCAAAGCATCTTAAGGCATTGCTCCTTGTCCTCTTTTTCCAGATCATATGAGAATGGCCCCGTCTCCAAATAGGCGCCGGAGAAATTCCCGCATAAGCGCTTCTTTACTGTTTCCGGAATATCCATCTGCAAGGCCAAGCGTATATTACACGCAGCCACGTCCAGCATATCCCTAATCTGACTCTGCCCCATCTTACCCGTCAGCGACGCCTCCCGCCCTATCCTGTAGCAATAAAAATGCTTCCCTATCGTGCATACCCTCCTCGCGTTTGCCAAAACCTGAAACAGGACTTCCTCATCTTCGCAAATCACTCTGCCCTCTTTAAATGCGACATTGCTTTTCTCCCACAGCTCTCTTTGAAAAGCATACAGCCAGCCCCACCATTTGCAATTTCCGGCACGCGCCATTTCACCTAAAAAAGCAGCGCCATCCATTGGAACCCGCGAAATCGGAATCTCATTGCGGCATTCCCTCATTTGCTTCGTCCTCTCATCCAAAAGCAGCGCCCACCATGCCACCACATCTGCCTGCTTGTCTTTTATTTCATCGAACACAAACTGCAGCATCTTTGGATCCGCCCAATAATCATCGCCATCCAGAAAAATAAGGCTCCGTCCTCTTGAACGACGGATCAAGCAGTTCCTTGTAAAAGCAATTCCATGATTCTTTTCATGAAAGATCCGGAACCGGGGATCTTTTCTTGCAAAGCTGTCGCAAATGCCCCCTGTGCCGTCTGTAGACCCGTCGTCAATGACAACGGCCTCCCAGTCCCGAAAAGTCTGACGCAGGACGCCATCCAAACACTCCGTCAAATAGCCTTCCACATTATATGCCGGTATCAAAACACTGAACATTGGCTCACTCATCTTCTTTTGCCCTCTATTTTCTGCGTTTACAGCTTATCTTGCGTCCCATAGGAACCGATAGGGGAAAATCTCGCAATTTCCCTGAATATAAAATTTATAAGTAAAATAAAAGCCGGACGACAGGGCCAAAAAGCAGATCAAAGCCATTTTATTCATTCGAGCCTTCAAATTTGAATAGGCAAAGCTATACGCATAAATCAACCCAAACTCAAAATAAAACGACATCCGAAATCCCCAGTCTATATAATTGTTCAGCAAATACGTAAGCAGCTGGGCAACGCATAAAAAGGCAACCCAAAAAATATCTATTCCTGATTTTTTTAACACCCTAACCATCAGGATGAGGACAGCTATCATGCATCCCATAAAAATGAAGTTCGTATTGACCGCCTCTAACGTGTCTGTCATGTCCGTCCTCAGAAATTTGATGTACTTTCGAAACAGCGACAAATGCTCGCTTAAAAAATCCAAGCCCCAATGAAATAGGAACGGAGAAAAAGCCGCTACGGCAACTGCCGCAGATTTCAAATAAACGCTGTATTTTCCCCGCAGAAAGTTTATAAAATAAAAAGCCGCCCCGACGATTGCAGTATTATGAAACATCGTCGCAATCAAGATGCAGCACAGAAATTTTATCAATTTCTTTTCATGCACATATTTTGTCGCAAACCAAATAAGAATCACAGCCAGGCCCTGCCGTTCCACATTTAAGAAATAAGGAAAGCAGAACATATAATACAAAAAGTACATCAAAGGAAGGCTGACTTGCTCTTTATAATAGTCAAAAGCAAAGAATAAAATCACATTCATCAAAATTGCGTCCACGAAAAAGAACGCGGCGTAATCCCAACGCGTTAGGAAATAAATACATTTGCACAAGATAATAAAGAGCGGCTCATTGGCATACCAGCCTAAAAGCGTCCCGTTTCCTTCATGAAATCCCCTGTACAGGCTGACATAACTGAAATAGTCCGACCCCACGTCATATCGGAATCCCTGCAGAATAATAATTGGCAGCGTAATCAGGATGCAGTACAAGATCTTTTTCTTTACGCTTACAGGCTGAT
>CANTEO010000036.1 GCA_947652855.1 uncultured Roseburia sp.
GAAGGCGAAAGGGACCTGCAAAATATATGTCTATGCTCAAAATGGGGCATATAAGACCGTAAATGTAACTGTGAAATAGCTTGCGGATCCCTGTCAAAGTGAAGCCAGAGACAGAGGGAGATATCGTTCATAAATTCAGTGCAGGTTTTGCGCAATTTCATTAAATTAAGGAACCTTTTACAGTTTAAATTGTAAAAGGTTCCTTTTTTCTGTGATAATAAAATAGGAAGGAAAACGCCCCCCTAATTCCCCTCATGATTGAGGGGATAGGGGAGTTGAAGTGGGCTTGCCCACTTTGTTCCGGAAGAAGGCCGTTTTTATGATGCGCCTTACTTTTTGTAAAAAGCCCGAATGGAATCGACTTTTGCAGTCATGTTCAACAGCATCGCGTCGCATACCGTCAGGGCCGCCATGGACTCCACGACGACTACGGCACGCGGGACGATGACCGGGTCATGCCTGCCGTGGATGGAAATTTCGGCCTCCTCGCCCGAAACAGTGACCGTCTGCTGTGGCGCCGCAATGGACGGCGTAGGCTTTATGGCAGCCTGAAAGACAATGGGCGACCCGTCGCTGATGCCTCCAAGCGTCCCTCCGGAATGATTGGAGCTTTTTTTGGCCTGTCCGTCTTTTGCGATGAAAAAGCCGTCGTTGTTTTCGCTGCCCTTCGCGCGGGATGCAAAAAAGCCGTCTCCAAGCGAAAAGCCTTTGACGGCCCCGATGGAGAAGATGGCCTTCGCGAGGTTTGCGTCCAGCTTCTCAAACACAGGGTCTCCAAGCCCGATGGGAACGCCGTCTATGACGCATTCGATTACTCCGCCGGAAGAGTCCCTATGCTCCATGCAGCTCTCCAAATATTCTTTCGCCTTTTTCGCAGCGTCGCCGTCCGGCATAAAAAGGGCGTTTTTTTGAATTTCATCTTTATCGAAGGAGGCGATTTCCACCGGCCCTATGGATCTTGCATATGTGGTGAGCGTTATGCCAAGCTCCCGTAACAATTTGCAGGCGACTGCGCCGGCGGCGACCCGCCCAATCGTTTCCCTGCCGGAAGAGCGGCCTCCGCCCCGATAGTCCCGAAAGCCGTATTTTGCGTCAAACGTGAAGTCCGCGTGTCCCGGGCGGTAAATGGATGCAATTTCGCTGTAGTCTCTGGAGCGCTGATCTTGATTCTGCACGGCCATGGAGATGGGGGTTCCGGTAGTTTTGCCCTCAAAGACGCCGGAAAGGATCTCAACTGCGTCCGCTTCTTTGCGTTGCGTCGCATAGCGGGACTGCCCCGGCTTCCTTCTGTCAAGGTATGCTTGAATGTCTTCTTCAGACAATGCAAGGCCGGCGGGGCAGCCGTCCACCACGACGCCAATGCCTTTTCCATGGGACTCTCCCCAAGTAGTGATTTTAAATAGAGTTCCAAATGTGGAACCTGCCATATGATGCGCCTCCTCTTGTCTCATTTTGTAAAAAAATTATAGCAGATAGGGAGAAAGAAAGATAGGGGGTTTCTGCAATCTTGATCTGATTTGTCCAGACGATGGCAGAAAATAAATTGCATACTTGAAATATGAAGAGATTCAGTCTATGATAATAAGGATATCATATTTTAAATGGCGGCAGAAAGACGCTGCGCTGTTGGGAAGAAAGAGGTTTTTATGGCGGCATATACGATTTTGAAGCAGGACGGCAATGCAAAGCGCGCGGAATTTCAGACAGTGCACGGCGTGATTCAGACCCCGGTGTTTATGAATGTGGGGACGGCGGCTGCGATTAAGGGGGCTGTGTCCAGTGAGGATTTAAATGGGCTGAAGACGCAGGTGGAGCTTTCGAATACGTACCACCTTCATGTCAGGCCCGGGGACGAGCTGATCCACGAGTTGGGGGGCCTGCATAAATTCATGGCGTGGGAGAAGCCGATCCTTACGGATTCCGGCGGGTTTCAGGTGTTTTCCCTGGCGAAGCTTCGAAAGATAAAGGAGGAAGGCGTGCAGTTCCATTCCCATGTGGATGGGCGGAAGATTTTTATGGGGCCGGAGGAGAGCATGAGGATTCAGTCTAACCTTGCCTCAACGATTGCCATGGCGTTTGACGAATGCCCAAGCAGCGTTGCGGACAGGGGCTATGTGCAGGATTCCGTAGACCGCACGGCGAGGTGGCTGGTGCGCTGTAAAGAGGAGATGGGGCGCCTAAACGGCTTAGAGCGCACGATCAATAAAGAGCAGCTTTTATTTGGAATTAACCAAGGGGCGGTATATGAGGACATCCGCATCGGCCATGCGAAACGGATTGCGGAGCTTGACCTTGACGGGTATGCGGTGGGCGGGCTCGCCGTGGGGGAGAGCCATGAGGAGATGTACCGCATTTTGGACGTGACCGTGCCGCATTTGCCGAAGGACAAGCCGACCTATTTGATGGGAGTCGGAACGCCGGCGAATATCTTAGAGGCGGTGGGGCGTGGGGTGGATTTTTTTGACTGCGTTTACCCGACCAGGAACGGGCGGCATGGGCATGTGTATACGAATCAGGGGAAACGGAACCTGTTCAACCAAAAATATGCTGCGGACATGAGGCCGATTGAGGAGGGATGCCAATGCCCGGCGTGCCGCAAGTACGGCAGGGCATACATCCGGCATTTGCTGAAGGCTGGAGAAATGCTTGGGATGCGTCTTTGCGTGCTGCACAACCTTTATTTTTACAATACGATGATGGAGGAGATCCGCGCGGCGATTGAAGAGGGGCGGTATCAAAGCTATAAAGAGGAAAAGCTGTATGGGATGCAGGACGGGCAGCGGCAAGAGGGCCTGGGATAAGGCGTGAAATGGAATGCGGCTTAACATGTTGGGAAGAAGGCCGCCAGGCACAGGCAGGCTGCGTAGTAACAGGATAGGAATAGAATAAGAGAAAGAAGGAAATAGCATGATAAAAATTGACATTATCTCCGGCTTTTTAGGGGCGGGAAAGACGACATTCATCAAAAAGATATTGGAAGAGGCGCTTCAGGGAGAAAAAATAGCGATTATAGAGAATGAGTTTGGCGAGATTGGCATTGACGGCGGGTTTTTAAAGGATTCTGGCGTAAACGTCACAGAGATGAACTCTGGCTGCATCTGCTGCTCCCTCGTAGGCGATTTTGGCAAGAATTTAAACGAGGTGATTACGGCGTACCGGCCGGACCGCATTCTGATTGAGCCGTCCGGCGTGGGAAAATTGTCGGATGTGATGAAATCGGTCATTGATGTTGAAAAAGAGCAGGATGTGAAGCTAAATGCCCTCGTTACGGTCGTGAACGCCAAAAAGGCGTCAAAGCAGATGAAGGCGTTTGGGGAATTTTTCAATAATCAGATTGCGTATGCCACGACAATTGTGCTAAGCAGGACGCAGGACGTTTCTTCGTCTCAGCTTGAGCTTTGCGTGAAGCGGCTGCAGGAATTGAATGGAAAGGCTTCGGTCATCACGACGCCATGGGAGCAGATTTCCGGCGGGCAGATCTTAAGGGCCGTGGAGGGGCAGGATTCCCTGGAGATGAAGGCTCTGGCGGAGGAGGAGCATCACAGGGAGGCCATGGAGCATGAGCGCCATCACCATGGGCATGAGCAGGAAGGACATTGCCATAAGCAGGAAGGACATTGCCATGAGCATGATGGGCATTGCCATGAACATGAGCATGACCACGGGCATCATCATGCTGACGATATCTTTACCAGCTGGGGAAAGGAGACCCCGCGCAAATATACGAAAGCGGAAATTGAGGCGGCGTTGGCCGCGCTTTCGGAGGGCGGCGCGCATGGCGAGGCGCTTCGGGCAAAAGGGATGGTTGAGAATGCGGACGGCGGCTGGATTTATTTTGACATGGTTCCGGGAGAATACGAAATCCGGGACGGCGAGCCAGACTATACCGGGCGGCTCTGCGTCATTGGGACGGATTTAGACGAGAAAAAATTAGAGGAGCTGTTTGGGATTGCATAAGAAAGGAAAAGGGAATGGAAGAGATATCAGTATACCTGTTTACCGGGTTTATGGACAGCGGGAAGACGACGTTGATTAGGCAGACGCTGTTTGAGGAACATTTTGCCGCAGGAGCAAGGACGCTGCTTTTGGCCTGTGAGGACGGCGAGGAGGAGTACGATGAAGCGAGGCTGAAGGAGGCGGGCGTAAAGCTGCTTTTTTTAGAGAAAGAGGAGGACTTTACGGAAGAGCTGCTCGCATCGGCCAACCGCCAGTACGCGCCGGATCAGGTGTTTTTGGAATATAACGGAACCTGGGGCATGGATACGCTGCTTGAGGCGAAGCTGCCGGAAGGATGGACGATTGTGCAGTCTTTGGCGACGGTGGACGCGACGACATTTGAGATGTACCTTGGAAATATGCGCTCCATGATTATGGAGCAGCTGTTTCAGGCGGACGTGGTGATTTTTAACCGCTGCGACGACAATACGCCGAGGGGAAAATTCCGGGGCGCCATAAAGGCGGTCAACCGCCCGGCGCAGATTGTCTATGAGCGCGTGGACGGCACGATAGACGAGCGGGAGGACGAGCTGCCCTTTGACTTGAGCCAGGAGGTCATTGAAATTTCCGATGCGGATTACGCCATCTGGTATATGGACGCGCAGGAGAATTACAAAAAATACGACGGGAAGAAAGTGAGGTTTTTGGGCCTGGTCTATAATCCCGAGAACATGAAAAGCGGCGTGATGGTTCCGGGGCGGTTCGCCATGACCTGCTGCATTGAGGACGTCACCTTTTTGGGCTTTAAGTGCAAATATGCAAAATCAAAGGAAATCCCGCACAAATCCTGGATCCGCATTGAGGCGGAAATTCGCGTGGAATTTGCCAAAGAGTATAAGGGCAAGGGGCCGGTGCTGTACCCGCTGTCGGTGGAGCCGGCGGAGAAGCCGGAGGATGAGCTGGTGTATTTTTCCTGATTTTGTTTTGCGTTTCTTAAAAAAATTTCAAAATATTCTGCTTTATTTTTGAGGCAGGTATGGTATACTGAATAAGCGCGGCATCGTAAAACAGACAGCAGAGAAAAGATAAGGAGAGCCATGAAATATATACGGGAAAGAGACGGGAAACGTGAAATTGTGGAAAAGAAAAGGCGAAGCCAGGCATATATCGTTCAGGCGGCGGTGAAATGGGCGTTCTGCATCATTGTGCTGGTTTTGATCGCGATGATTTTTTTGGCTTTGGATAAAAAATTAAATGATGGGAAGATTGTGGATAAAATCAGGGGCGCGTCTTCAGAGGCGTCGAAAAAGGAGCCGGACACGGAAAGCCTGCTTTTGACTGAGGAGGAGACGGAGGAAGGGCCCACGCTTCGCGTCTGCATTGACCCGGGGCATGGCGGCATGGATCCGGGCTGCGACCATGAGGGCAGGTTGGAGTCTGAGGACAACTGGAAGCTGGCGCTTGAGGTGAAGAAGCAGATGGAGGCCGCCGGGATGGAGGTCGTCATGACAAGGGAGGACAACGACACGAAGGTCTTCCTAAAGGACAGGGTGGCGATTGCGAACGCCTCCGGCGCGGATTATTTTATATCGCTGCATCGGAACAAGGGAGACGGGTACGGGGTTGAGACCTGGATGACCGCGAATGCCGGGCAGGTGACGGATGCGCTGACGAACAATGTGCATAATGCGATCGTGGGCGCCAATGTGCAGCGGGACCGCGGCGTGAAGACGGGCACGGATTCGGGGGAGGGATCCGATTACTATGTGATCGGCAACACGACGATGCCCGCCTGCCTGATTGAATTTGGCTTTATCAACGACGCGGAGGACAATCGGCTGTATGACGCTAATTTGGAAGGCTATGCAAAGGCGATCACCACGGCGGTGCAGACGACGTATGATACGTATGGCGATACGGATTTGTTAAAGTCGGATGAGAAGGACGCGAAAGGGGACGGCGCCGCGGAAGAGGGAAATAAGAACGGCATGATCCTTCAGTATCCGGCGATCGACAATGTCAGCGCGTTAAGCGGCGAGATCTTAAACTGGGGGCAGGGCACGAACGTAGATGAATACAACCGCCCGACAGGGTCGCTTAGCTATCAGGAAAAATTCAAGAATTACCCGGCGGACTTCATTGTCCCGACGACGGAGAAGAAAATCTACCTGACCTTAGACGAGGGGTATGAGTATGGCTGCACGCCGTCTATTTTAAGCACGCTGAAGGAAAAAGGCGTGCAGGCCGTCTTTTTTGTGACGAAGCCTTATGTGGACTCCTCCCCGGATTTGGTGCGTCAGATGATTGAAGACGGGCATATTTTGGGCAATCACAGCGTGACCCATCCGTCGGCCGGGATTCCAAGCCTTGGCATTGAGGAGCAGACGAAGGAAGTGATGGATCTGCACAATTTCATAAAAGACAGCTATGGCTATGAGATGTGCTTATTCCGGTTCCCTTCCGGGAAATTCAGCGAGCAGTCGTTGGCCGTTTTGAATAACTGCGGCTACCGCGGGGTGTTTTGGAGCTTTGCATACCTCGATTACGACGTGAACAACCAGCCGGATGAGGCGGAGTCCCTGCAGAAGATGGTGGCGCAGCTCCATCCGGGGGCCATTTACCTGCTCCATGCGGAATCCTGGACGAATACGAACGTGCTTGGCGCTTTCATAGATAAGGTAAGGGAGGCGGGGTACGAATTTGCGTCGTACGCCGACACGCTGCAGCAATAGCCATTTGGCATAGTATATCAAAAAGCCACAGGCCGCCGCTTAAACGGACGGCTCTGTGGCTTAATGGGCGTTTTGCCCAATCCAAAGAGGAGAACTAGAAAATGAGGCAATGGAAAGAATGTCAAACAGTCATAGGGTATCAATTTAAGGATGAAAATCTGCTGCGCCAGGCGCTGACGCACAGCTCTTTTGCGAATGAAAAATATTTAAAGAAGCATTCCGACAACGAACGCCTGGAGTTTTTGGGGGACGCGGTGTTGGAGGTCTCCTCCAGCGAGTTTTTGTTCTTTCACTATCCGGAGCTTTCGGAGGGGGATTTGACGAAGCTTAGGGCCAGCCTGGTTTGCGAGCCGACGCTGGCGGCTTGCGCGAGCCAGCTTCATTTGGGAGAGTTTATCCATTTGGGCAAAGGGGAGGAGCAGACCGGCGGGCGCGCCCGTAAGTCCATTCTGTCGGACGCCCTGGAGGCTTTGATCGGGGCAATTTATCTGGACGGCGGCTTTTCGGAGGCGAAACGGTTTGTCCAGGAGTTTATTTTAACGGACATAGAGCATAAGAAGCTTTTTTATGACAGCAAGACCAGCTTGCAGGAATTTGTCCAGGGGAATTATGAGGAAAAGCTGAATTATTGTCTGCTGGAGGAAACCGGGCCGGATCATGACAAGCATTTTACGGTGGAGGTTCGGATTGGCGAGCGGCCGATTGGGGTGGGGAGCGGACATACCAAAAAGGCGGCGGAGCAGGAGGCGGCGTATCAGGCGCTGTTGAAATTCCACGTGAAAGGATAGCATTGTGCGTATGGCGTCATGTTAGCCAGTGGCAGCCGGGCGGAGGGGGATATGTATCTAAAAAGCATTGAAATGCACGGCTTTAAGTCGTTTGCGAATAAAATTGTGCTGGATTTTCACAACGGGATCACGGGAATCGTAGGCCCAAACGGGAGCGGGAAGAGCAATGTCTCCGACGCGGTGCGGTGGGTGCTTGGCGAGCAGAGCGCGAAGCAGCTTCGGGGAGCCAGTATGCAGGACGTCATTTTTTCCGGGACGGAAAACCGCAAGCCGTTAAGCTACGCTTATGTGGCGATTACGATGGACAATTCCGACCGCGCGCTGGATGTGGACTATAAAGAGGTCACGGTGGCAAGGCGGGTGTACCGCTCCGGTGAAAGCGAATATCTCTTAAACGGCAGCGCCTGCCGCTTAAAGGACGTGAATGAACTGTTTTACGACACGGGGATCGGCAAGGAAGGGTATTCGATCATTGGACAGGGGCAGATTGAGAAAATTTTGAGCGGAAGGCCGGAAGAAAAGCGGGAGCTGTTTGACGAGGCCGCGGGCATTGTCAAGTACAAGCGGAGGAAGGCGACGGCGCAGAAAAAGCTGGAGTCGCAGCGCGAGAATATGGTGCGGATCCATGATATCCTAAATGAGCTGGAGCATCAGGTCGGCCCTCTGGAAAGGCAGTCGGAGAAAGCAAGGCTCTATTTAAAGAAGCGGGAAGAATTAAAGACGCATGACGTCGGCCTGTTTTTGGCGGAAATGGAGCGCATGGACGCGCAGCTTAAGGAGGTTTCTTACAATACGGAGGCTGCGGAGGCGCAGCTTAAGGAGACAGGCGCGGCGTATGAGGAAATCAAGGCCGAATATGAAAAGATGGAGGCCGCGATTGAGGCGATCGGAAAAGAAATCGACGAGGCCCGGGAGGAGCTTAGCAATTCCGCCATTGTGAAGGGCAAGCTGGAAGGGCAGGTCAATGTGCTGCATGAGCAGATTAAGGCTGCGGAGATGACGGACGGGCATTTCTCCTTGCGGGTAGGGGAAATGGAAGCGGACAGGCAGGAGAAGCTGCGGCAGAAGGAGGCGTTTTGGTCTGAGCGGTCATCATTGGACGGGCAGCTTTCAAACGCCTCCCTTCGGCGGGATTCGTCTGAGAAGGAGCTTCGGTCGCTTAGGGAGGGCATTGCGGGGCTCAATGCAGGCATAGAGTCCAGAAAGAGCGAGTTGATCGCGCTCTTAAGCCAAAAAGCGGAGCTTGAGGCCAGGCAGCAGAAGTTTGGGATGATGGCGGAACAGGCCAATATTCAGAAAGCGGAGCTGACCCAGAGGATCGTAAGGAGAAAAAGCGAGGAGTCTGGACTGGACGCGCAGCTTATGGAGCAGCAGGAGACGCTGCAGGGCGTTATGGCGGCGCTCAATGAGCGGAAGGCAGAGGAGGCGCGCATCCGGGAGGAGCTGTCGGAATGGGAGAGAAAGCTTTCGGAAAATGCGCGCGCTTATGAGGAATGCTCCATGGCCTATCATAAGGCCGCCTCCCGCCTGGAGTCGCTTCGGAACATTGCGGAGCGCTATGACGGCTATGGGAACAGCATCCGCAAGGTGATGGGCCAAAAAGAGACGGAGCCGGGGATTTTGGGCGTCGTTTCGGATATCATCAAGGTGGAGCGGCAATATGAGACGGCGATTGAGACGGCGCTTGGGGGCAGCATTCAGAATATCGTGACTGAGGACGAAGGCACGGCGAAGCGGATGATTGCCTATTTAAAGAAAAACCGCCTGGGGAGGGCGACGTTCCTTCCGCTGACGAGCGTGGACGGCAGGGGAGGCTTCCGATATCCGCAGGCGCTGCATGAGCCGGGCGTGATCGGCCTGGCGAACGAATTGGTGGAAAATGATGAAATTTATGACGGCGTTACGGCGCAGCTTTTGGGCAGGGTGGTGGTCGTGGACACGATTGACCATGCCGTCTTGCTTGCAAGAAAATTTCGCTATTCCCTCTCTATTGTGACGCTGGAGGGAGAGTCGCTGCGGCCGGGCGGCTCCATGACGGGCGGCGCCTTTAAGCAAAGCGGCAACCTCCTTGGCAGGAATCGGGAAATCGAAGATCTGACGCAGAAGGCGCAGACGCTTAAGGACGGAAGGGAAAAAAGGAGCGCGCGCAGGGAGGAAATTTTGACGGCGCAGGCGCTCTTAACAGAGGATTTGGAGCAGGTCAGGGAGCAGATGCAGCAGCAATATCTGCTTAAGAATACGGCGGAATTAGACATAAAGCGCACCCTGCAGAAAAAAGAAGAGGAGGAAAGCGAATTTAAGAAGCTTTTGGAAGAAGGGCGCGCGCTGGATCAAAAAATCCGGGAGCTGAGGGCGGAGCAAGAGGGCGCGATGGAAGAACTTGCGGCGGTAGGGCAAAGAGAGGCGGAAATTGCAAAGGAAGAGGCGGCCAGCCAGGAGGCGCTTAAGGAAAAGGGCGTATTAGAAGAGGCGGCCAGCCAGTCTTTTTTGGACGCGCAGATGGAAGAGGCCGGCTTACAGCAAAAACGGGAGTTTGTGCTGGAAAACTTAAGCCGCGTTGAAGCAGAGATCGAAAAATGCGACGCCCAGATGCTTGCGCTTAAGGAGGAGCGGGATCTGGCGAAGGAGGACGTGGAGCAAAAGAAATCCGACATTGAGGCGCTTAAGAAAAGCATCCTGGCCTCGGACGGCGAATGCGCCCGCTTGGAGCAGGAGCTGAAATGCCGGGTGGAGAAAAAAGAGCAGATGACGTCAAGCCACAAGGATTTTTTTGTAAGGCGGGAAGAAATTTCAAGCCGGATGTCGGACTTGGACAAGGAGCTGTTTCGCCTGAATGGGCAGAAAGAAAAGCTTACGGAGGAGGGGGAGCGGCAGGTCAATTATATCTGGGAGGAATATGAGCTGACAAGGCACGGCGCCCTTGCGCTTGGCGGCGAAAGCGAGCTTTCCCCCGCTAAGCTAAAACAGAGGATCGACGAGCTGAAGGATGAGATTAAGGGCTTGGGCGACGTTAACGTTAACGCCATTGAAGAGTATAAGGAAGTGTCAGGCCGGTATGAATTCCTAAAGGCGCAGCATGACGACCTGGTGGAGTCAGAGACGGCGCTTTTGGACATCATAGAGGAGCTGGATGTGGGGATGCGGAAGCAGTTCACGGAGAAATTTGCCCAGATTCAAGAGGAGTTCAACAAGTCCTTTCAAGAGCTGTTCGGCGGGGGGAAAGGGACGCTGGAGCTTTTGGAGGATGAGGACATTTTGGAATGCGGCATCCGCATTATCGCCCAGCCGCCCGGGAAGAAGCTGCAGAACATGATCCTGCTCTCCGGCGGCGAGAAATCCCTGACGGCGATTTCCTTACTGTTTGCGATTCAGAACTTAAAGCCGTCGCCGTTTTGCCTTTTGGATGAGATTGAGGCGGCTTTGGACGATTCAAACGTCGGGCGCTTTGCGGGATATTTACATAAATTGTCAAAAAACACGCAGTTTATCGTGATTACCCACAGGCGCGGGACAATGGCGAACGCCGACCGCCTATATGGGATCACGATGCAGGAAAAAGGCGTGTCCACGTTGGTTTCGGTAGACTTAATCGAGCATCAGCTCACAAAGTGAGGAAGAAGGGAAGAGGACGATGGGAAAAGAAAAAAAAGAGAAGAAGGGATTTTTCCGCAGGTTAGCGGAGGGCCTGTCTAAGACCAGGGAGCAGATTGTCTCCGGGATTGACTCGATATTCAGCGGGTTTTCGAGCATTGACGAGGAGTTTTATGAGGAGATTGAGGAAATCCTTGTGATGGGGGATCTCGGCGTGAAGGCCACGGGAGAGATCATTGAGAGCCTAAAGGAGAAGGTGAAGGAGCAAAAGATCAAGGATCCGGAGGACTGCAGGCAGCTTTTGATGGAAAGCATCAAGGAGCGGATGCGGACGGAGGATTTGGCGTACCGTTTTGAAGAGGAGACGTCTGTGGTGATGGTGGTCGGCGTCAACGGCGTGGGCAAGACGACGACGGTAGGGAAGCTGGCGGGAAAATTAAAAAGCCAGGGCAAGAAGGCCGTGATTGCGGCCGCGGACACCTTCCGCGCGGCGGCGGGCGAGCAGCTTTTGGAATGGGCGAACCGCGCGGGCGTGGAGATGATCGGCGGGCAGGAAGGGGCAGACCCTGCCTCCGTCCTGTTTGACGCGGCGGCGTCCGCCAAGTCAAAAGGCGCGGACGTGCTGCTGTGCGACACGGCGGGCAGGCTGCACAATAAGAAAAACCTCATGGAAGAGCTTCGGAAGATGAACCGCGTCATTGACCGGGAGTATCCGGGCGCGTTCCGGGAGACGCTTGTGGTGCTGGACGCGACGACGGGGCAGAACGCGCTGTCCCAGGCCAGGCAGTTTGGGGAGGTGACGGACTTAACCGGGATTGTCCTGACAAAAATGGACGGCACGGCGAAAGGGGGCATCGCAGTGGCGATTCAGTCGGAGCTTGGCATTCCGGTGAAGTACATCGGCGTGGGCGAGGGCATCGAGGATTTGCAGAAGTTCGACGCGGACGCGTTTGTGGATGCGCTGTTCCAAAAGAAGGAGGAGGAGACAAATGCTGACATTGGATAAATTTGAGGAGGCGAGCGAGCGCGTGAAGGAGGTCACGCTGGAGACGAAGCTGATCTACAGCAACTACTTAAGCGCGCAGACGGGCAATAAGGTGTACCTCAAGCCGGAAAATATGCAGTTTACGGGGGCGTATAAGGTGCGCGGCGCCTATTATAAGATCAGCACCCTGACAAAGGAGGAGCGGGATCAGGGGCTTATTACCGCCTCTGCCGGAAACCATGCCCAGGGCGTCGCATACGCGGCGAAGAGCTTTGGGGCGAAGGCCGTCATCGTCATGCCTACCACTACGCCGCTTATTAAGGTCAACCGCACCAAAAGCTATGGCGCTGAGGTGATTTTGCATGGGGACGTCTATGACGAGGCGTGCGCCCATGCCTATGAGCTGGCGAAGGAGCGCGGCTATACGTTCATCCATCCGTTTGACGATTTGGCGGTCGCGACCGGGCAGGGGACGATTGCTATGGAGATATTCAAGGAGCTGCCCCTGGTGGAATACATTTTGGTCCCGATCGGCGGCGGGGGCCTTGCGACGGGCGTGTCTGTCCTTGCAAAGCTGTTAAATCCCAAGATTAAGGTAATTGGCGTGGAGCCTGCGGGGGCCGCCTGCATGAAAGCCTCCTTTAAGGCGGGGAAGGTCACGACGCTTTCCGATGTCAGCACCATTGCGGACGGCACGGCAGTCAAGACGCCGGGCGGGACGGTGTTTCCCTACATTCAGAAGAACCTGGATGAGATCGTCACCGTGGAGGACGATGAGCTTGTGGTGGCATTTTTGGACATGGTGGAGAACCACAAAATCGTCGTGGAGAATTCCGGCCTTTTGACGGTTGCGGCGCTCAAGCATCTGAATGTGGAGGGAAAGCGGATTGTCTCGATCTTAAGCGGCGGGAACATGGACATTATTACAATGTCCTCCGTGGTGCGCCAGGGCTTAATCTTACGGGACCGGATTTTTACCGTGTCCGTCCTTTTGCCGGACAAGCCGGGCGAGCTGACGAAGGTTTCGGACACCATCGCAAAAGAGCAGGGCAATGTCATTAAGCTGGAGCATAACCAGTTTGTGAGCATCAACCGCAGCGCGGCCGTGGAGCTAAGGATCACGATGGAATGCTTTGGCACGGAGCATAAGCGGCAGATCATCACGGCCTTGGAGCGCGCGCAATATAAGCCGAAGCAAGTGCGCACCAGCCTGTGACGCGCTGAAAAGGGGATGGGACAATGCGAAAGAGGAAACGCCCTTCTGAATGCCCTTTCTGCGCAAAGGGAGACGCGTCAAAGGGAAGGAGCCTTGCCTTTTGCCTGCTTGCGGCCCTGCTTCTGCTTTCCGGCTGTTTTGGCGGCGATGCCTGGGTGAGGAAACAGGAGGCGGCGGGCGAAACGGAGGAGGCCGGGACAGAACGCAGAGAAAAGACGCTGCTTTCCGTGCAAAAGGAGGCGCAAAAGCAAAAGCGGATGGAGCAGGTGGAGAGAGCTTTTGAAGAGATCTTACGCTCCTGCACAAATGAATTTATCGGCGCCCATCCATTGGATGAGCGTTTCCTGACCTGGTTTTTGGAGGAATATGGAGAAGAGAGCGTGCTGGCGGTCGCGGACGCCTTACGGGCCGGAAACGCCAAGCAAACGCTTTGGCATACGCTTACGGGCAGCTCCATCCATGTGCTTTGGCTGCTGTACTGTGAAGCGCAGGGACGCGTGCCTTGCCCGGGAGAGAATCTGATTTGGCAGCCCTGCCATTCTTCGGAAGAGACGACGCTTGCGTTTACAGGAGACATCAATTTTTCGGAAGGGTACGTCACGACAAGGAAGATGGACAGCTCCCCCAATGGGATTTTGGACTGTTTTTCTTCGGATTTGCTGGAGCTTATGAAGGGCGTGGACGTGATGACGGTGAACAATGAGTTCACCTACAGCACGAGGGGGGAGCCGCTTTCGGGCAAGGCGTTCACGTTTCGCGCAGATCCGGGGAGAGTGGAGCTTTTGGACGCGTTTGGGACAGATTTGGTGAATTTGGCGAATAACCATGTCTATGACTATGGGCCGGACGCGCTGCTTGACACGATGGCGACGTTAAAAGAGGCGGGATTTCCCTATGTGGGCGCCGGAAAAAACCTGGAGGAGGCCAAAAAGCCCTATTATTTTGTCTGCAACGGATGGAAAATCGCCATAGCGGCGGCGACGCAGATCGAGCGCTCAACCAATTATACGAAGGAGGCGACGGAGGATACGCCCGGAGTGTTAAAGACCCTTCAGCCTGATAAATTTACAGAGGTTCTTAAGGACGCGAAGAAAAACAGCGACATTGTGATCGCGTTTGTGCATTGGGGAACGGAAGGGGACAGCTATTTTGGCGCGGATCAGCGGGCGCTGGCAGAGGAATTTGTGGCGGCGGGGGCCGACGCGGTGATTGGAGGGCATACCCATTGCCTACAGGGATTTGAGGTGATGGACGGCGTCCCGATTCTGTACAGCCTGGGCAATTTCTGGTTCAGCGGCAGGACACAGGACACAGGGCTTGCCAAGGTCACGATTGACAGGGAGGGGGAGCTTTCCTTAAGCTTTCTTCCCTGCATTCAGGAAAACACGCGCACGTCCCTTGTGACGGAGGAGGCGGAGCGGCAGCGGATTTTTGAATTCCTGCGCAGGCATTCCGCGGAGGGGACAACGCTTGCGGAGGATGGCACGGTGCGTTTGGAGTGACTGCGGAGGAGCCGCTACATTGTGGGAGGATAAGGGGGCAGCATGAAATTTTACATTATGACGTTATTCCCGGAGATGGTGATGCAGGGCCTGCACGTGAGCATCTTAAAAAAAGCGGCGGACAGCGGCCTGCTTTCCATTGAGGCCATTGACATCAGGGAGTATGCAAAAAATAAGCACAAGCAGGTGGACGACTATCCATATGGCGGCGGCGCGGGGATGGTGATGCAGGCGCAGCCGATATTTGACGCGCACGCTGCGCTCACAGAGCGGATTGGGAGGCGTCCAAGGACGGTTTACCTGACGCCGCAGGGGACGACGTTTACGCAGCCAATGGCAAAGGAATTCGCAAAAGAGGAGGAGCTAGCGTTTCTCTGCGGGCATTATGAGGGCGTGGACGAGCGCGTGCTGGAAGAGATCGTGACAGACTACGTCTCGATCGGGGATTACGTCTTAACGGGCGGGGAGCTTGCCGCCATGGTGATGGTGGACGCGATTTCACGCATGGCGCCGGGAGTTTTGACGAATGAGGAGTCCGGCATGAAGGAATCCTTTGAGGGAAATCTGTTAGAGCACCCCCAATATACCAGGCCCCTTGAATGGAATGGGAAGAGGGCGCCGGACGTGCTGCTTTCCGGCGACCATCAGAAAATCGAGAAGTGGAGGAGGGAGCAGTCGATCCTTCGGACGAAGCTTCGCAGGCCGGATTTGTTACGGCGCGCGGATCTCTCCATCCGGGAAAAAGCCGTGCATGGGGTGAATGAAATATGACCAGAAGCTGGCGAGGCATGAAGCGGAAAACAGCGGCGATAAGCTGTGCTGCCGCTTCTATCGAAAAATGAGAAAAGGAGAGGAGAGCAGACAATGAAAACAGGGGAAACAGGAAAGGATTCGCAGCAGGAGGGAAAACGCCGCAGCAGCTTTTCCGGGAAGATGGGTTATGTCCTGGCGGTGGCCGGGTCGGCGGTCGGCCTTGGGAATATTTGGCGTTTTCCATATCTTGCGGCGAAGCATGGAGGGGGCATCTTTCTTTTGGTGTACCTGATTTTGATGCTGACGTTTGGATACGCGCTGATTGTCTCGGAGACGGCCTTAGGGAGGATGACGAAGCGAAGCCCGGTAGGGGCGTTTGGCGCATTTGGGAAGAGCGCGCCGTTTCGGCTTGGGGGATGGATAAACGCCATCATCCCTATGCTGATTGTGCCATATTACTGCGTAATTGGGGGATGGGTGGTAAAATACCTCTGTGAATACCTGCGTGGCAGCACGGCCGCGTTGGCGGAGGACGGTTATTTCTCTGCATTTATCGCGGACGGCGGCAGCGCGGAAGGCTGGTTCCTCTTTTTTAGCATTTTAGTCGTGCTGGTCTTGTTCGGAGGCGTAAAGCAGGGCGTGGAGCGCGTGTCGAAAATATTGATGCCCCTTTTGGTGCTGTTGGCCGTTTTCATTGCGGCATATTCCATTTCAAGGCCGGGAGCATGGGAGGGCGTGAAGTATTTCCTGATCCCGAATTTCAGCAATTTTTCCTGGATGACCGTCGTGGCGGCCATGGGGCAGATGTTTTACTCCCTCTCGATTGCCATGGGCATCCTGTATACGTATGGCTCTTATATTAAAAAAGATGTGGACATTGAGAAATCCACAAAGCAGGTGGAGCTGTTTGACACGGCCATTGCGCTTTTAGCGGGCCTTATGATTATTCCGGCGGTCTTTGCGTTTTCCGGCGGCGACCCGGACACCTTAAAGGCAGGCCCGGCCCTGATGTTCATTACGATTCCAAAAGTCTTTGCGAATATGGGCTTTGGGACGGGGGCAGGGATTTTGTTTTTCCTTTTGGTGCTGTTTGCGGCCTTAACCAGCGCAATTTCCCTTGCGGAGTCCGGCGTGTCCACATTTGAGGACCAGCTTGGCTTAGGCCGCAGAAAATCCACGCTTCTGATGGGGCTTATTGTCGTGTTGTTTGGCTCTGCCTCCGCGCTTGGCTTTGGGCCGCTTGACGCTGTCTCATTGCTTGGGATGACGATATTGGACTTCTTTGACTTTATGACGAATTCGATCTTAATGCCGATCGCCGCGTTCTCCACCTGCCTTTTGGTGACGCGGGTAGTTGGGTTTGCTCAGATTGCCAAGGAGGTGGAGCAGTCCTCGGCGTTTAAGCGCAAGAAGATGTACTGCTTTTTCATGAAGTATTTGGCCCCGGTGTGCATTCTGGTGATTTTGCTTAGCTCAATCGCAAGCGTGTTGGGATGGATTTCCATGTAAATTGGGGAGAGGCCGCAAAGCAGCCTGCGGCTGAAAAGGAAAGCCCTCACAGACGGGATCAGTCTGTGAGGGCTTTTTTTAATCGCGCTGAAATAGATCCCTGGTGTATACTTTTTCCGTTACGTCGTCTAAGCAGCGGTCGTATCGGTTTGCGATGATGCAGTCGCAGCTTTTCTTGAACGCCTCCAGATTGTGGGTGATTTTGCTCCCAAAAAATGTGGCGCCGTTTTTGAGCGTCGGCTCATAGATGACGACAGTGGCTCCTTTTGCCTTGATCCGCTTCATTACGCCCTGTATGCTGCTGTGGCGGAAGTTGTCGGAATTGCTTTTCATTGTGAGCCGGTATACGCCTATGATGACTTCTTTTTCCCTGCTCTCGCTCCATTGGCTGTTCGCCTCATATGCCCCTGCCATCTCAAGCACGCGGTCAGCGATAAAGTCCTTCCTCGTCCGGTTGCTGTCCACAATAGAGGTCATCATATTCTGCGGGATGTCATTATAGTTGGCCAGAAGCTGCTTGGTGTCTTTTGGGAGGCAGTACCCGCCATATCCAAACGACGGGTTGTTGTAGTGCGTGCCAATCCTGGGATCTAAGCATACGCCGTCAATAATGTCCTTTGTCTTTACGCCCTTCATCTCGGCATAGGTGTCCAGCTCATTGAAAAAAGAGACGCGGAGGGCAAGGTACGTGTTTGCGAACAGCTTGACGGCCTCGGCTTCGGTAAATCCCATAAAAAGCGTGTCGATATGCTCTTTTTTGGCCCCTTCCTGCAAGAGGGCGGCGAACGTGCGGGCGTCTTTTACGGATTGCGCGTCCTCTTTGTCCGCGGAGACAATGATCCTGCTTGGATACAGATTGTCATAAAGCGCTTTGGATTCCCGTAAGAATTCGGGGCTGAACAGAATGTTTTTGGCATGATATTTTGCCCGGATGGATTCCGTATAGCCGACGGGAATCGTGGACTTGATGACTATGACGGCATTTGGGTTTTCCCGCAATGCCAGCCGGATGACGGACTCCACTGCGGAGGTGTCAAAATAATTTTTTTTGCTGTCATAGTTGGTGGGCGCCGCGATAATGATAAAGTCCGCTTTCTTGTACGCGCGTCTTGCGTCCAGCGTGGCAGTCAGGCTTAGCGGCTCCTCGGCTAAATAGCGTTCGATGTAATCATCCTGTATCGGGGATTTTCCCTGATTGATCAGATCGACTTTTTCCGGCACGATATCCACGGCGGTTACATGGTTGCGCTGCGCTAAGAGGATGGCGATTGACAGGCCGACATATCCCGTCCCGGCGACCGCGATGTTCAGCGGGGAGGGGGAGGGGAGCTTTTCGGCGTCGTTATTGGTGAATAATTCGGTCAAGTCAAAATCCAAAACCATGCTAAGCTGCTCAAGCTGCTCGATCGAAGGCGTAAACGACTGCTTTTCTATTTTTGAAATCAGCACACGGTGAATGCCTGTGGCTTCGGAAAGGCTGGCCTGGGTCATGGATTTTTCTTTCCGCTTGCCGTAAACGAGATCTGCAAGGCGTGATTTGGATAATTTTCTCATAATATTCCCTTCTTTCTTGAAATGTAATTTAAAATTACAAAAATGAAAGTCGTTTTCTGAAAACGAAAACGTAGCAAGCATATCAAAAAAGAAATCAAATTGCAAGAAAAAAAGAAATTTTGTAGATAGATGTAATTATAAATTGCATTTTGGCCTTGTAGGGAAGCGACAGGGCCATTTTGTATGCGGCTCTGCAGCAACGCGCGCAAAAAAGGCCTTCGCAGATGTCCACAATCTGCGAAAGCCTTTTTTCTGCCATATCGTTCTTTTTCTTAAATCTTATAGTATCTTACTCCTCAGAGGGGCAAATGTCAAACGGTTTTGTATTTTTCTGTGACAATTTACCGCTCTTTTTTCTTCCAGCGCATCCACTTTTTTCTGAAAAATCTAAGGAAAACGTACATAAAGGGTCAAAAATAGGGTCATGAAAAAAACGTCTGTCAGCGGATGTTTGTAGGGTTTCCTCAAAAAAAATTGGATTGACCTTGCGCTATTTGGGGTCAAAAAAAGGGTCAGCCTCACAGATTTTTTTCTTCTGCCTGCATTTTACAAAGGCTTTCGCAGATTGTGGACATCTGCGAAAGCCATTGCGATTCTGAATGGTAAGGCGGAATGTGGCATATGGCGCTTCAATTATACCCACACAACCAAATTGCATACGATGCGGCGTTGGACATGATCCGCAGGGAAGGAAAGGCGGCGGTGATCCATCCGACAGGCACGGGAAAGTCCTTCATCGCGTTTCAGCTGGCGCTTAGTCATCCGAATGAAGCTGTCTTATGGCTTTCTCCGAGTGAGTATATCTATCAGGTGCAGAAAAAGGGGCTGGCCTCCGCCATGCCTAAGTTCCGGCAGGAGATGCTTTCAAACGTCACTTTTTTGACGTATGCGAAGCTCATTGTCAGCGAAGGGGAATGGGAGGCGTTAAAGCCGGACTGGATCATATTTGATGAATTTCACAGGGCAGGCAGCAGGGAATGGGGAAAAGGCGTCCGAAAGCTGTTGGGCAGATATAAAAAGGCCGGGCTGTTGGGCCTGTCCGCCACAAAAATCCGGTATCTGGATCATCAGCGGGATATGGCGATGGAGCTGTTTGACGGGCATATAGCCTCAGAGATGTCCCTTGGACAGGCGATCGCAGCAGGCATCTTGCCCGCGCCAACGTATGTGACTTCCATGTATTCTTTCGGGCAGGAGCTGAATCATCTCAAAAAACAGATTCAGGCGTCAGGAAACCCGCGTATACGGGGCGTGAATGAGAAGCTGTTAGAGAAGCTTAGGCGGGAATTGGAGCGCGCGGAGGGCCTGGATCAGACTTTTGCAAGGCATATGAAAAACCCCAGGGGCAAATATTTGGTGTTCTGCTCCGGCAGGGAGCAGATGCAGGAGATCATGCAAAAAGCGCAAGTCTGGTTTAGCAAAGTGGACGCGGCTCCGCATATGTACTGCATGACGTATGACGATGCAAGGGCGGCGAAGATGTACGCAGATTTTTTGGAGGATGACAGCGATCACCTAAAGCTGATGTTTTCCATTGATATGCTGAATGAGGGAGTGCATATCAAAGGCGTGGACGGCGTGATCCTGATGCGCCCCACGGTGTCCCCGATCCTGTACCTACAGCAGATTGGAAGGGCCTTAGCGGCTGGAAGCAAGGCTGAGCCTGTGATTTTTGACATTGTCAATAATTTTGAGAGCCTCCATACAATTGACAGCATGAGCCAGGAATTGAGGGAAGAGATGTGTCTTCGCCTCAATGAGAATGGGCGGCGCGAGGCGTATGGGCGGCCGTTTCAGATTATTGACAAGATGCGCGACTGCAGGGTGATTTTTGAGCAGATCCGAAAAAACCTGATGGCGGGTTGGGACGCTTATTTTGAAGCCGCAAGAGAGTACTTTGAGGAAAACGGGAACCTGAAAATTCCAAAGCCGTATGTCACGAAAGACGGGCTTGCGCTAGGCGCGTGGCTGTTGACGCAGAAGAGGATTTATGCGCAGAAATTGCCGGGCAGCCTAACCGAAGGGCAGATTCAGCGGCTGGAGCAGATTGGAATGGACTGGAGCGCGTCGAAAAGCCAGAGCTTTGAGCGGGGGATACAGGCATTGGCAAGCTATCATTCCGAATGGGGCAATGCCGACGTGAAATCTTCGTATGTAAGCCAAGACGGCTATCCGCTTGGCAAATGGGTCAGCAATATCCGCAGGAAATATAAGGCGGCGTCTGGGAGTCGGCTTACTGAGGAGCAGATACAGCGTCTGGATGCGCTTGGCATGATCTGGGACAAGACGGAGTATCGGTGGAATGAAAATTACGAAGCGGCGAAGCAATATTTTATGCGGCATGGAAACCTAAAGGTCTCCCGCGATTATCTGACGGAGGACGGCAGGATGCTTGGCGTCTGGCTGGATAAGCAGCGCGCCGCCTATTTGGGAAAAGGCGGGGACGCCGCTCCCCTGACAGAAGGGCAGGTCTCAAAGCTGGAGAGCATAGGGATGGTGTGGGAGAAGCGGAACGAAGGGCAGTGGAATGACCGCTATCGCTGTGCGGAGCGGTATTTCAAAAAGCATGGGAACCTTAAGATGCCTGTCACCTATGTGACGGAAGACGGGCGGCTGCTTGGCAAATGGGTTAACAGGCAGAGGGAGAAATTCAAAAATCAGACGTTGAGTAAAGAGCGCAGGGAGCGTTTGATTCGAATTGGCTTAGACTGCGGCAAAACAGAGTTCGAAACCGCAATGAATCAAGATTCTAAAAGTTGATAAAAGGAAAAGAAGCCTGGCTTTTTATCCGGTCAGGCCGGCCTGGAGCAAATGCCGGGCTGACGGGAGGGAATGGCTTTCGCATGAGTTGGGATCAAAAGGAAAAGACGGCAAAAAGAATATTGTTTCTGGTGAACCGGGATTTTGTGCTGTATAACTTTCGGCTGGAGCTGGTGGAGCGGCTTCTTTCGGAAGGGCACGAAGTGCATATTTGCCTGCCATATGGGGAGAAGGTAGATAAAATGGTCGCCATGGGATGCAGCTTCCTTCCCGTGACAATTGATAAGCGTGGAAAGAATCCCTTGAAGGATTTCAAGCTTATTTCAGACTATAAGAGAATTTTCCGTGAAGTGAAGCCGGATATGGTGTTAATGTATACCACCAAAGTCAATATATACGCCGGGATTTTGGCAGGCAGGAGAGGCATCCCCTATTTGATGAATGTCTCCGGCCTTGGGACTGCGGTGGAGTATAAAAGCCGGATGCAGGCATTCATGGTATTCCTCTATAAACAGGCCGCTAAAAATGCGAAATGCCTTTTTTTCCAAAATACGGAGAATCAGGAGTTTTTCAAAAAACGCCATATGTTTGGAGGGACGGAGCGCCTTCTGCCCGGATCCGGCGTAAACCTAAAGCGGTGGTCTTTGATGGAGTATCCAGGGGACGCGGACGGCGTGGAGTTTTTGTTTATTGCAAGGGTGATTCGGGAAAAGGGGATTGAAGAATACCTTTGGGCGGCGAAGCAGACGAAAAAGAGGCGTCCCGATGCCGTGTTCCATGTCCTTGGGCCATGTGACGGCGATTATCAGGGCATCCTGGAGGAATATGGGAAAAAAGGGATCATTCAATATCACGGTGAGGTGCAGGACACGCGCAGGTTTTTGCGCAGGGCGCATTGCACCATCCATCCGTCCTATTACCCGGAGGGGATGTCGAACGTCCTTTTGGAGAGCGCGGCCAGCGGACGCCCCGTTATTACGACAGATCGGAGCGGGTGCAGGGAGACAGTGGAGGACGGCGTGACGGGATTTGTCTTTCAGCAAAGGGACAAAGGGCAGCTTTTAGAGTGCGTGAGCCGTTTCCTGCAAATGGGCAATGAGGAGCGCAGGCAGATGGGCTTAGCTGGCAGGAGAAAGATGGAGCGGGAATTTGACCGGGAGATTGTAGTGCAGGCGTATATGGAGGAGCTGGAGAGCAGAGGGAAGAATGGATAAGTATTTGAAGTCAAAAATCAAGCTGCGCATTTTGCAATTGTGGAACTGGGTTCCTGATAAGCAGATGATCTGCCTGCAATACAGGATGAAAACGGGTCGGAAATTGAATTTAAGGAACCCAAAAAGATATACGGAAAAGCTGCAGTGGTACAAGCTGTATTATAGAGATCCTGTGATGGCGCAGTGCGCAGATAAATGGGAGGTGCGCAAATACGTCAGGGAGAAGGGGCTTTCCGAGATTTTAAATGATTGCTACGGCGTGTTTGACTCTGAAAATGAGATAGACTTCGCTTCTCTTCCAGGGCAATTTGTCATTAAAAGCACCAATGGCGCAAGCGGGATTGGGATAGAAATTTGCACAGATAAGTCAAAGCTGAATGTCCCGAAGTTAAAGAAGGAGCTGCATAGATGGCTAAAGCCGCAGAAAAATGGAGGAGGGCGGGAATGGGTCTATTATAAACATAAGCCGCGCCTGATCATTGAGAAATACCTTGCGCCCGGACTAGGCGAGGAAAGCCTTGTGGACTATAAATTTTTTTGTTTCCATGGAGAGCCATACTGCCTTTATGTCATGAATGAGCGGTTCACGGGAGAGGGCGTAAGGCAGAGTATTTTGGACTTAAGCTTTCAGGCCATGCCGTATCGGAGGGAAAAGATAGAGCCAATCCGAACGGCATTAAAAAAGCCAGAGAATTTTGACGTCATGGTGGAGATGGCGAAGATTTTGTCAAAGGACTTTCCCTATGTGAGGGTGGACTTTTATGACGTGGATGGAAAAATTTATTTTGGTGAGATGACATTTTTCCCGGAAAGCGGGTATTATGGATTTTTGCCGGATGAATTTGACTTTATTTTAGGAGAGAAGCTTCATCTGGGCGGGGAAGGGGCAAGGATATGAGCTTAAAGCGTCTGTACCGAACGGTGATTGGGGTTTTTGAGCGGATGCCGTCGGATATTGGAAGGGCGAAGGTTTTCCTTGCGGAATGGTATGCAATCCTAAGAAAAAGAAAGCTATATCGGGACATTAAGTGGACAAAAGAGCAAAAAGAGGAGTTTGACGCATATTGGAAAAAGAAGTATGGCAGAAAAATATCCCCCAGATGGCATAAGCTATATGAAAGCATCAACGGGATTCACAATATCGCATATATTCCTGAGATTATGTATACTGCATATTTAGAGCCAAGGGGAAACGGCTATCTCTATGCAAGGGCATTTTCAGATAAAAGCTTGGTTGAGCTGTTTGCAGACGGCGTCAATGTCAAGGCGCCCAGGACAATCGTAGCCTGCTCTGGAGGCGTCTATCGGGATGGAGAATATCATATTTTGACGGAGGCTGACGCGCAACGGCTGTTGTCGCGTGAGGCGGAGGCTGTGGTGAAGCCGACGCTCGGGAGCAGTTCTGGAGAAGGCGTGAGGATATATTGCAGAGAGGATGGAAAAGAACTCTTCGTTCATCGGCTGCGGGAGACGTTTGGGGATGATTTCATTGTGCAGGAAAAGATCAAGCCATGTGAAGCGTTTCGAAGGCTTCATCCTGCATCGGTCAATACGATTCGGGCAATTACGTATCTTGCAAAAGGACGCGTCAATGTCGCGCCGCTTTGTATGCGGATAGGGACGGGAGGGTCGAGTGTTGACAATATCCATCATGGAGGGGCAGTGGCGTATGTGCAGGAAGATGGAAAGTTAAAAGGGGATGCCTTTCAACTGGGCTATTGTGACAGCAAAAAGCGGTTTCGCTGCCACCCAGATACAGGGGGGCGCATTCGATGGCTATCAGCTCCCATGCGTGCCTAAGATTGTGGAAGAAGCGAAAAGAATGCACGTAAAGCTCCCGCATTTGCGGTACATTTCATGGGATTTTACGGTGGATTCGGAGGAACGTATTGTGTTGATTGAGGCGAATCTGTTTGGGCAGAGCGTTTGGTTTCCTCAGATTGTGAGCGGGAAGGGTTTATTTGACGAAATGGATGAGTGAAAGGTTAGGCGTATGAGAATCTTTTTTTATGCGAATACAGATGTTTATGACAAAAACAGGGGAGTCTCAAAAAAAGTCATGAGCCAGGTTCGCGCCTTAAGGGACATGGGGCATGAGGTTTTTTATACCACGTATACGGAGAATGGAATTCAGGTTCTGAATCAGGAAGACAAGGCTGTATGGGAAAAAGAATGTCGCGTTCATAAAAAACTGTTTCATTATCTAAGACGGGATTTTTTGATTCACAACGTTTGTCAATATTGGAAGCATCGGGATGCCGATTTTGATCTGTGCTATCTTCGGTTTCATTTTTTTGACGGAAAGTTCCGCCGTATGTTAAGGCAGATGAAGAAAACGTCTCTTGTCGTGATAGAAGCGCATGGCTATCCATACCGGGAATGGAAACTGTCAGCCAGGTCTCTTTTTATAAACGTCCGGGATGTGATTTTTGAGCCGTTTTGCAGAAGCCAGATTGATTTGGTGGCTGCTATCAGCAACCATGACAATATTTGGGGAAGAAAGACGGTCTTTATCGACAATGCAGTGGATGTCCCCTCTATTAAGATACATGAAAGGACGCCGCAGAAAAATGAGCTGAATTTAATCTCAGTGGCGATTGAGCAGGCATACCATGGTTTTGAGAAGATTATCCTTGGGTTAAGCCAATATTATAAAAACGGCGGGACAAGGAGCATTACCGTGTATATGGTCGGTGAATACAGAGAAAAGACGAAAAAGCTGGTGAAGGATCTTCAGATGGGCCGGCATATTGTTTTTACCGGAAAACTGCATGGGACAAGCCTGGATGAAGCATACGACAAGTCAGACTTGGCAATTGGGACGTTTTCGAAAAGGGCGAATGATGAATATGGCTCAAGCATTAAGACAAAAGAATTTTTTGCAAAAGGCATTCCGTTCATTAATGGATGGCGGGAGTATTCTTTTGATGATTCTTGCCCTTATATGAAGCGGTTTGACATGAATGTCAGCCATATTGATTTTCATGAAGTCGTGAGGTTTTATGACGGCATAAAAGGAGATGCAGGGCTGAAATATAAAATGAGGAAATTTGCCGAAGAGAATTTTACATGGAAAAAGCAGTTTAAGCGGGTGTTTTCTGAAATTGGAGAAACAGAATGAAGCCATATTTTGTGATTTTGCATTATCAAAACAGTGACGTTACGCTGCGCTGCATTGCGTATCTCAAAAAGCTTAAGAGTAAGGAGCCATGCCATATTGTAATTGTGGACAATGCGTCGCCCAATAAGAGCGGCCTGCTCTTAAAAAGGAAATTTGCAAAAGACGGACAGGTCAAGGTGATATGCAATTCAGAAAATCTTGGGTTTGCGAAGGGGAATAATATTGGATACCAAGCCGCGAAAGCAGAAGGGGCAGACGTCATTGTTGTGCTAAATAGCGACGTTATGATCTTGCAGGATGATTTTTTGATTCGGTTAATGCGTTCTGGATTGTTGAGGAAATTTGAGGTCATAGGCCCGGATATCATAACTAAGAGTTCGGTTCATCAGAATCCTTTCAGAGATTCTGCGCTGTCTATGAAACGTTTAAGGCGGCTGATTCGTTATCAGCGTTTTTTGGCGGCTATCTATCAATGCTATTTTTTGGGAAAGGGCTATTTAAAAGTCAAAAGCCGAATGCAAAAGCAAAGAAGGCAAAAGAGCATATGCCGCGCCATGCAGCCGAATGCGGTTCTGCATGGGGCGTGCCTGATTTATTCTAAAAATTGGATTGAGCATGAAGAATGCGCGTTTTTGCCGATCACTTTTATGTACGGCGAGGAGGATATTTTGTTTGAATATGTACAAAAGAAAGGGTATCAGACTGTTTTTTGCCCGGATTTAAAGGCCCTGCATGAAGAAGACGCGTCCATTGACTCTTTTACGAAAAATGAAGTCGAAAAGAGAAAGTTCATCAGCGCTCATATGCTCCATTCTTTTTTGCAATTAAAAAAATTACGAGGCA
>CANTEO010000037.1 GCA_947652855.1 uncultured Roseburia sp.
GGAGGTGTTACCATGAACATTCAAAAATTTACGCAAAAGTCCATCGAAGCCATGAACGACTGTGAGAAGCTGGCATACGAGTACGGCAATCAGGAGATTGAGCAGGAGCATTTGCTGGTGGCCCTGATGCGTCAGGCAGACGGCTTAATTCAAAAAATGATTGAAAAAATGGAGATCAGCAAAGAGCATTTTATGGATAACGCCATCCGCCATCTAGAGCAGCGCGTCAAAGTGTCCGGCGGGCAGGTGTACGTTGGCCAGGCGTTAAACAAAGCGCTCATAAACGCCGAAGATGAGGCGAGGCAGATGGGGGACGAGTACGTTTCCGTGGAGCATCTGTTTTTATCTCTGTTAAAGCATCCAAACGCTGCGTTAAAGGAGATTTTTAAAGAATATGGAATCACCCGCGACCGTTTCCTCGCCGCGCTGTCCACAGTGAGGGGGAACCAGCGCGTCACCTCAGACAATCCCGAGGCGACGTATGACACGCTGGAAAAATATGCCTATGATTTGGTGGATCGCGCCAAGAGCCAGAAACTGGATCCTGTGATCGGAAGGGATTCTGAGATACGCAACGTTGTCCGCATCCTTTCGCGGAAGACAAAGAACAACCCGGTCTTAATCGGTGAGCCTGGCGTGGGGAAAACCGCGGTCGTGGAAGGCTTGGCGCAGCGGATTGTAAGAGGCGACGTCCCGGAAGGGCTGAAGGAGAAGAAGCTGTTCGCCCTGGACATGGGCGCGTTGGTCGCCGGAGCCAAATACCGCGGCGAGTTTGAAGAGCGCCTAAAGGCCGTATTGGACGAGGTGAAGAAATCCGACGGGCAGATCATCCTCTTCATTGATGAGCTGCATACGATTGTGGGCGCGGGAAAGACGGACGGCGCCATGGACGCAGGAAATATGCTAAAGCCCATGCTTGCCAGGGGCGAGCTGCACTGCATCGGCGCGACGACGCTGGATGAATACCGTCAGTACATCGAAAAGGACGCCGCCTTGGAACGGAGGTTTCAGCCGGTCATGGTGGATGAGCCGACGGTGGAGGACACGATTTCCATCTTAAGGGGCCTAAAGGAGCGCTATGAAGTGTTCCATGGCGTAAAGATTGCGGACGCCGCCCTGGTTTCCGCCGCTGTCCTGTCAAACCGCTATATTTCTGACCGTTTCTTGCCGGATAAAGCGATTGACCTGGTGGACGAAGCCTGCGCGCTGATTAAGACCGAGCTGGATTCCATGCCGGCGGAGCTGGACGAGATGAACCGCCGCATCATGCAGCTTGAGATTGAGGAGACGGCGCTCAAAAAAGAGACGGACCGATTGAGCCAGGATCGCCTTGCCTCCCTGCAAAAAGAGCTTGCGGAGTTCCGGGACGCGTTCTCCTCGAAAAAGGCGCAGTGGGACAACGAGAAGAAGTCGGTGGAGCACGTGCAGAAATTAAGGGAGGATTTGGAGCGGCTGAAAAACGAGATTAAGCAGGCGCAGCAGAATTATGACCTGGAAAAAGCCGCGGAACTGCAGTATGGCCGCCTGCCACAGGTGCAGAAACAATTGGAGATCGAAGAGGCGAAGGCGAAGACGGAGGATTTGTCGCTGGTGCATGAGAACGTCAGCGAGGAGGAGATTGCGAAAATCATTTCCCGCTGGACGGGGATCCCGGTGGCGAAGCTGACGGAAAGCGAGCGGAACAAGACGCTCCATTTGGACGAGGAGCTGCATCAGCGCGTCGTCGGCCAGGACGACGGCGTGACGAAAGTGTCTGAGGCCATCATCCGCTCTAAGGCGGGCATCAAAGACCCGACGAAGCCCATCGGCTCCTTCCTGTTTTTGGGGCCGACCGGAGTGGGGAAGACCGAGCTTGCCAAGGCGCTCGCCGAGAGCCTGTTTGACGATGAGGGCAGCATGGTGCGCATTGATATGTCGGAATACATGGAGAAATATTCTGTGTCCCGCCTGATTGGGGCGCCTCCAGGATACGTGGGCTATGACGAGGGCGGCCAGCTGACGGAGGCCGTGCGCAGGAAACCCTATTCCGTCGTCTTGT
The DNA here is from genome assembly GCA_947652855.1 of uncultured Roseburia sp. GTDB lineage: Bacteria > Bacillota > Clostridia > Lachnospirales > Lachnospiraceae > Roseburia_B. The sequence goes on from CANTEO010000037.1 coordinate 2,039, forward strand.
TTGACGAGGTGGAGAAAGCGCACCCGGACGTGTTCAACGTATTGCTTCAGGTGTTGGACGATGGGCGGATCACCGACTCCCAAGGGCGCACGGTAGATTTTAAGAACACGATTCTGATCTTAACGTCCAACCTTGGCTCCGCCCATCTGCTGGAGCATATTGAGGCGGACGGCAGCATCCGCCCGGAAGTGGAGCGGGCGGTCATGGAGGAGCTGCGCGGCAGTTTCCGGCCTGAGTTTTTGAACCGACTGGATGAGATTGTCATGTTCAAGCCATTGACGAAAGGCAATATCGGGAATATCATCCATCTGCTGATGAGGGAGCTCAACCGCAGGCTAAAGGACCGTGAGCTTACGGTGGAGCTTTCCGGGGCGGCGGAAGCGTATGTCACGGAGCATGGCTATGACCCGGTGTTTGGCGCAAGGCCGCTCAAGCGGTTTTTGCAGAAGCACGTGGAGACGCTTGCCGCAAAGCTGATTTTAGCGGATGAAGTGAAAGGCGGCGACGTGATTTGGATTGACGTGGAGGGAGATGGGCTGTCCGCGTCGGTGAAACGATAAGACAATATGAATTCTGCCAAAAGCCGGACTGCGTAAGATCCGGCTTTTGGCTTTTTGGATGCAAAGGACGCCTCGTTTGTTATTTTAGACGGAATCCATTTTCTGTCCCTTGGTTTATACGAAAGCCATTAGAAGCTGCCACGGAGGCAAAATGTTCTTGACAGCGTTGGAATGATTGGTATTATATAAAGAAGTGAAAAAAATTTAGGAGGAACGGGAAATGGAAAAAATTCAAATGACGACGCCGCTGGTTGAAATGGATGGGGATGAGATGACCCGCATCCTTTGGGCCATGATAAAAGAGGAGCTGATACTTCCATTCGTGGATTTGAAGACGGAATATTATGACTTGGGGTTAGAGCGCAGGAACGAGACAAACGACCAGGTGACGGTGGATTCCGCGAACGCGACGAAGAAATACGGCGTGGCTGTAAAATGCGCGACGATTACGCCAAACGCCGCCAGGATGGACGAGTATCACTTAAAGGAAATGTGGAAAAGCCCGAACGGCACCATCCGCGCCATGTTAGACGGGACGGTGTTCCGCGCGCCGATTATCGTAAAGGGCATTGAGCCGTGCGTAAGGAACTGGAAAAAGCCGATCACCATCGCAAGGCATGCCTACGGGGACGTGTATAAGGCGACGGAAATGAAAATTCCCGGCGCGGGGAAGGTGGAGCTTGTGTACACCGCAGGGGACGGAAGCGAGAAAAGAGAGCTTGTCCATGAGTTTTTAGGGGCGGGCGTGGTGCAGGGGCAGCACAATTTAAGCGGCTCCATTGAGAGCTTCGCGAGGAGCTGCTTTACATATGCTCTGGATGTAAAGCAGGACTTGTGGTTCGCGACGAAAGACACGATTTCCAAACAATACGACCACACCTTTAAAGATATTTTCCAGGAGATTTTTGACGCGGAATACAAAGACGCGTTTGAGAAAGCGGGAATCACATATTTTTACACATTGATCGACGACGCGGTCGCGCGCGTGATGAAGTCCGAGGGCGGCTATATCTGGGCCTGCAAGAATTATGACGGGGACGTGATGAGCGACATGGTTTCCTCTGCGTTCGGCTCCCTTGCCATGATGACTTCCGTGCTGGTCTCCCCGAGCGGCGTGTATGAGTATGAGGCGGCGCATGGAACGGTGCAGCGCCATTACTACAAGCATTTAAAGGGCGAGGAGACGTCCACGAATTCCGTGGCTACGATCTTTGCGTGGAGCGGCGCGCTTAGGAAACGTGGGGAGATGGATCACAATCAGGCGTTGACGGGCTTTGCGGATCAATTGGAGCGGGCTTGCGTCAAGACGATTGAAGAGGGGAAAATGACGAAAGACCTGGCGCTTATCACCTCAATTGGGGAGCCTGTCGTGTTAAGCAGTCAGGAATTCATCCGGGAGATCCGCCGTTCGCTGGAAGAAAGCCTCCTTGATGCCTAAATGCGTAAGGGGATGAGATGCTATGATATTAGACTGTAGAGGCATATCCAAAGCGTTTGGGGCCAAGGAAGTGTTAAGCAAGGTGTCGTTTCATTTAGAGGAGCATGAGAAGGCGGCGATTGTCGGCATCAACGGCGCGGGGAAGTCTACGCTTTTGAAAATTATCATGCAAAAGCTTTCCATGGACGAAGGGACAGTTTCGTTCGCGAAAGGCGTCACAGTGGGTTACCTGGCGCAATACCAGGACATTTCTGGGGAGCGCACCATTTATGAAGAAGTCCTTTCCGCGAAAGAAGAGCTGATCCGCATGGAGGAGCGGCTTCGGGAGATGGAGGGCAAGATGCAGCGCCTTACGGGGGAGGAGCTTGAGAAGCTCTTAAACCAATACAACAGCCTGCATCATGAATTTGAGCTTAAGGATGGCTATGCGTACCGGAGCGAGGTGTCCGGCGTGATCCGGGGGCTTGGGTTTTCGGAAGAGGACTTAAGCCGCCCTGTCTCCACGCTTTCCGGTGGGCAGAAGACGAGGATTTTCCTCGGAAAGCTATTGGTCGGAAAGCCGGAGCTTTTGATTTTGGACGAGCCGACCAATCATTTGGACTTATCCTCCATCGCGTGGCTCGAGACGTATCTGTCCAATTATAAAGGGGCGGTGTTAATCGTCAGCCATGACCGCTATTTCCTGGACAGGATTGTCACAAAGGTCGTGGAGCTTGCGCAGCATACGTCGGCTGTCTTTCAGGGAAACTATTCAGACTACGCTGTGAAGAAGGCCGCGGCCCGGGACGCTCAGTGGAAGGCCTGGCAGAACCAGCAGCGGGAGATCAAGCATCAGGAGGAAGTCATTGCAAAGCTAAAATCGTTTAACCGGGAGAAATCCATACGGCGCGCCGAGAGCAGGGAAAAGATGCTAAGCAAGGTGGAGCGCGTCGAAAAGCCAACGGAAGAGCGCGCCGACATGAGGATCCGGCTTACGCCGCGCATCACAAGCGGCAACGACGTGCTGTCCGTAGGGGGGCTTTCCAAGGCATTCGGCTTAAACCGCCTGTTTTCAGGCATCTCCTTTGAAGTCAAGCGCGGGGAGCGCGTGGCCTTGATCGGGGACAACGGAACCGGAAAGACGACATTGCTTAAGATCATCAATGAGGAGATTCCGTTTGACCTAGGGGAAATCACATTCGGAACGAATGTGCATATCGCCTATTACGATCAGGAGCATCAAAAGCTCCATGAGGAAAAGACGCTGTTTGAGGAAATTTCGGATGAATGCCCGAGCCTGACGAATACGCAGGTGCGCTCGCTTTTAGCGTCCTTTTTATTCACGGACGACGATGCGTTTAAAAACGTGGGCGACTTAAGCGGAGGGGAGAAGGGCAGGCTTTCTTTAGCGAAGCTGATGCTTTCGGAGGCGAATTTCTTAATTTTGGATGAGCCGACCAACCATTTGGACATGGTATCAAAGGAGATTTTAGAGGATGCGTTAAATCAGTATGAAGGCACCGTCCTGTTTGTGTCGCACGACCGCTATTTCATCAATAAGACGGCGACGAGGGTGTTGGATTTGACGGAAAAGACCATCGTGAATTACATTGGGAACTATGATTATTACCTGGAAAAACGGGATGTGCAGATGAAGTCCGTAAAGCCCGCTGCAGAAGACGCGCCGCAGGCAAAGAATGAGAGCGGAAAGCTTGAGTGGATGCAGAAAAAGGAAGAGCAGGCAAGGGCCAGGAAGCTTGCCGCAAGGCTAAAGCGGACAGAGGAGGAAATCGAGGCGAAAGAGGCCGCAAAAGAGGCCCTGGAAGAAGAGCTGAACGATCCGAAGAACGCGACGAATTCTGCAAAGCTGTCTAAGCTTCACGGTCAGATGATGGAATTGGCGGACGCCTTAGATGCGCTGTACGGGGAATGGGAGCGCCTTGCGGAAAGCAGCGAGTCCGGGGGAACGCCGTCATAGCCATGCTTTCGGTTGGGAGGAATCAAGATTGGACAGAGAAATTTCACAGGCGGTCATACGGCGGATGCCACGGTATTACAGATATTTGGGAGAGCTGATTGACGCAGGCACGGAGCGCATTTCCTCAAGCGACTTAAGCCGCCGCATGAACGTCACGGCCTCTCAGATCCGGCAGGATTTGAATAACTTCGGCGGGTTCGGGCAGCAGGGCTACGGCTATAATGTAAAGCATCTGCATGAAGAGATCGGAAAAATACTGGGCCTGAATGAAACGCATCATATCATTATCGTAGGCGCCGGCAACCTGGGCCAGGCGCTTGCGAATTATGTGAAATTTGAGAAATTCGGATTTATGGTGATTGCGTTGTTTGACGTAAACCCGGAGCTTAAGGGCAAGGACGTCCGCGGCATCAAGATCCATATGCTAGACGAGCTGGAGGGATTTGTAAAGCGGCATCGCGTGGACATCGCGACGTTGACGATGCCAAAGTCGGATGCGGACAGCATCGCAAACCATCTGGTTCAGCTTGGGATCCCGGCTATCTGGAATTTTGCCCATGTGGATCTGGAGCTGGCGGACGAGTCTGTCGTAGTGGAGAACGTGCATCTTTCTGACAGCCTGATGCAGCTTTCCTATAATATCATTGAGAGGAAGAAAAAATGAGCATAAGGGGGGCGGCTATGAGATATCTGGTGAACAGTCAGGAAATGAAGCGTTGTGACAAAAATACCATCGAAACCTACGGCATTTCTTCCTTGGCGCTGATGGAGCGGGCGGCCCTTGCCGTCTTTTGGGAAGTAAAGTCGCGCTTTTCGGTGGACGACGGATGGATTTTGGCAGTCTGCGGAGCGGGCAACAATGGCGGCGACGGATTTGCGGTGGCGAGGCTTCTGCATTTGGCGGGGTATGGCGTGGAGCTCTATTGCCCCATGGATCAGGCCAGGATGACGGAAGAAGCCAGGCGGCAGTATGAGGCGGCGAAAAAATACGGCGTTACAGAATGCAGGGACATTTCGGGCCGGCCTTATGCCCTTATCCTTGACGCGCTGTTTGGGGTGGGCCTTTCCCGTGGCATAGAAGGCCCGATCCGAGCGCTTTTGGAAGAGCTGAACCGGATGGACGCCTATCGGGTTTCCGTGGACATCGCCTCTGGGATCCTGGCGGATTCGGGCCAGGCTTTGGGGGCCGCGTTCCGGGCGGACTTGACGGTGACGTTCGGATTTCCGAAAATTGGCCAGCTTCTCTATCCGGGGGCGGGGTATACAGGGGAGCTTTCCGTTTGCGACATTGGGATCGACAGCCATAGCTTTTTAGGGCAGGAGCCGCAAGGCAGATGCGTTTCCCAAAAGGATGTGAAAGAGCTGCTCCCAAAGCGTGTCCCTTATTCCAATAAAGGAAGCTACGGGAAGGCCCTGATCGTGGCCGGATCGAAGGACATGGCCGGGGCGGCCTATTTTGCGGCGCGCGCGGCCTATCTTAGCGGATGCGGGCTTGTGCGCATTTTTACAGTCAGGGAAAACCGGGACATTCTCCTATCCATGCTGCCAGAGGCAATCCTTACGACGTATGAGGAAGATGTGGAAGGCATAGGAGAAGCGTTGGAAAAGCTAAGCGGATGCCTGTCGTGGGCGGACGCGCTTCTGGTTGGGCCGGGCCTTGGGCAGGGCGAATACGCGCAGGCGATCGTTACGCAAATGCTGCGTGCAGGAAAGCGCCTGGTTTTGGATGCGGATGCATTAAATATCCTTTCCGGGAATAAGCTTCTGTTGAAGGAATTGCGGGAAGGCTGCATCGTCACGCCCCATTTGGGGGAGATGGCGCGCCTTCTTGGGACAGATGTGGCTAAGGTGCAGGGGCAGCTCCTTACGGCGGCGCGGGAGTTTGCGAAAGAGCATGGGGCCGTCTGTGTGTTAAAAGACGCAAGGACAGTCATAGGGATGCCGGACGGGACATTTTTCATAAATGCATCCGGGAACGATGGCATGGCGACGGCGGGCTGCGGAGACGTCCTTGCGGGCGTCCTTGCCGGCTTGTTGGCCCAGGGAATGCCTTTGGGCGCGGCGGCTGCCATCGGGGCATATCTGCACGGCATGGCGGGCGATATGGCGAAAGAGGCGCGCGGGGCATACGGCATGGTCGCCTCTGACGTGCTTTCTATGCTGCCCGACGCAATCCTGCGCTGCATGGGCCAGGAGCATTGCCAGAAGAAGGAGGGGAGCGAATGAAGGAGCATGGAAGGGCTTACGCAAAAATCAATCTGGACGCCATATCGTATAACCTGGATTCCATAGAGCGCAAGATCGCCAGGCAGTCCAGGATCCTCGCGGTCGTCAAGGCAGACGGGTACGGCCACGGGGCAAAGGCCATTGCAAAGGAAATCGAAGGCAGGCAGTCTGTGTTTGGCTTTGGCGTGGCGACGGCGGACGAGGCGTTCGCGCTGCGAGAGGCAGGCGTAGAGAAGCCCATTTTAACGTTGGGATATACGTTTGCGGAAGACAGCGAGGCCCTTTTGGCCGCAGGAATCCGCCCTACGGTCTATTCCTATGAAATGGCAAAGGCGTTTTCCCTGGCTGCGGGGCGGATCGGGAAAAAAGCGGCCATTCATATCAAAATTGACACGGGGATGAGCAGGATTGGCTATCAGGCCAACGACGGGGCCATTGAGGAAATTGTAAGCGTCGCAAAGCTTCCGGGCATCGTCATAGAAGGGATCTTCACGCATTTCGCCAGTGCGGACGAGGCGGAGAAGGCCTCCGCTTACGGACAGCTTAGGCAGTTTCAGGACGTGCTGGCAAGCTTGCGGGCGCGCGGCCTTGCCATTCCGCTTCGCCACTGCGCGAACAGCGCGGCGATCGCAGAAATGCCGGAAGCCGATCTTGGCCTCGTGCGCGCCGGCATCATCCTCTACGGCCTATGGCCTTCCAGGGAGGTGCGCCGGGATTCTATTTCTCTTATGCCCGCGATGGAGCTTAAGAGCCGGATCGTGCAGATCAAGGAGTTAGAGGCCGGAAGGCGCGTCAGCTATGGAGGCACATATCAGTTAAAAGAACGCCGGAAAGTCGCGACGGTCCCTGTGGGGTATGCGGACGGCTATCCAAGGAGCCTGTCGAATCGGGGCTATGTCTTAATTCATGGAAAAAAAGCGCCGATTTTGGGCAGGATCTGCATGGATCAGATGATGGCGGACGTCACGGACATACCAGGCGTGAAGCTGCTTGACACAGTGACGCTGCTTGGGGAGGACGGCGGGGCGTTCCTTGGCATGGAGGAGCTTGGGGACGTTTCCGGGCGCTTCAATTATGAATTCGCCTGCCTGATTGGGAAACGGACGCCGCGCGTCTATTATAAGGACGGCGTTCCCTATGAGCCTTAATTTTTTTCATTTCTTTGAATAGAACGAAAAAAACCGGAAATACTCTTCCTATCAAGTCAAAGAGATGGAGTGAGTGGAGTATGGCAATTCAAAGAGGAGACATTTATTATGCGGATCTTCGCCCGGTCGTGGGCTCAGAGCAGGGCGGCGTGCGCCCGGTGCTTATCATTCAAAACGATGTGGGAAACCGGCATTCGCCAACCGTCATCTGCGCGGCGATCACGTCACAGATGCATAAGGCCAAGCTGCCTACGCATGTGGAGCTTAACAGCGCGGAGTATGACATGGTGAAGGATTCGGTGATTTTGCTGGAGCAGCTTCGCACGATTGATAAGAAACGATTGAAGGACAAAGTGTGCCATTTAGACAATAGTATGCTGTTTAAAGTGGACAAAGCGCTGGAGGTAAGTCTGGAATTGCTTACATAACCTTGACGAATGTGCCGGATAATGGTATATTTCAAATGTTTGTAATAAATTCTGGAACAATGAAAGCAACCGTTTTGCCATAGCCTGCATGAAGGAATCCGTCATGCAGGCTATGGGCGCGTGCTTTGCTTTCACCAATAAAAGGAGAAGGAAAGGACATGGAGGATGGTGGGAGTCCTTATATAGGGCTTATCGTATTATTGCCGTTTTTGTTGGCGCAGGCTGCGCTGCATGGCTTTTGGGCTGCGCTTGGCAACCAAAACGAAAGCAGCTTGGAGAAGCTTTCGGAGGAGGGGAACGAAAAAGCGGGATTGCTGCTGCGGTTTTTGAGTCAGCCGGACCGCAGCGTACATATGGTTTGGTTTTTCATTACGGGCCTGCATTTAGGGGCTGGTTATTTGATCACCGCAGATTTTTGCGGGATACTGCGGGTTGCGGCTTTCTTTCTGTATGGAATATTGCTTTTGATCTTTGGCATCTATTCTCCGTCCAGGATCGCCGCCAAAAAGGCGGAGCGGTGGGGTCTTTTTTTGTGCAGGCCCATGCGCCTTTTATCCATGCTTTCATTTCCATTCGTATTCTGCATGGAGCTTGCCGCAAATCTCTTTATCCGGCTTTTTGGCGTTGACCCCAAAGAGAATCTGGACGACCTGACGGAAGAAGAAATCATGTCTATGGTGAACGAGGGCCATGAGCAGGGCGTGATTTTAGCCAGCGAGGCGGAAATGATCCATAACATCTTCGCATTTGACGACAAAGAGGCGAAGGACATCATGACCCACCGGAAGAACATTGTCGCCCTGGACGGAAACATGACGTTTGAGGAGGCGCTTTTTCTCATGACAGAGAGCGGAAATTCCAGGTTTCCCGTTTATATAGAGGACATTGACAACCTAATCGGCGTGCTGCATATCAAGGAGGCTTTGAAAAACAGCACGCATCCGGAATGCTTAAGCCGCCCGATTAAGGAAATCCCGGATCTGGTGCGCAAAGTGGACTTCATACCGGAGACCAGGAACATCAATACGTTATTTAAGGAGATGCAGGCGGAGAAAAGCCATATGGCGGTCGTTGTGGACGAATACGGGCAGACTGCGGGGATCGTCGCGATGGAGGATATCCTTGAGGAAATCGTCGGCAATATTTTGGATGAGCATGACGAGGATAAGGAGATGATGAAAAAGCAGCCGGACGGCAGCTTCCTGATCCATGGGATGGCCGGCTTTGAAGACGTGAAGAAGGCGCTTGGCCTTTCGGATTTGGAGGAAGAGGATGAGTACGAAACCTTGAACGGGTTTCTGATCTCCAAAATCGACAAAATTCCGAACGAGGATGACCGCATGGAGATAGAGGCTTGCGGCTATCGGTTTAAGGTGCTCGCGGTGGAAAATAAAATCATTCAGAAGGTTCTGGCGAGAGCCATGCCATAGCCTGCGTGAAACCAGGCGAAAGCTGCGGCATGCGTCGCGCTTGCCTGGCGGCAAATGACGTACCCCCTCTTCGGAATCTCGAAAGGAGGATGGCAGCGGCCCTGTCGCTGTTCGGGTTTTGGGCGCGGCAAGGAAAGCATATTTCTGAAAAGGGAGATTATTTATTCGCTTGTCAGGAAACGGAAAGAATGATAGAATAGCTATAGATGTAACTTTAAAGAAGAAAAAGAAAAGAGGAAACAATATGTCGGGACATTCCAAGTTTTCCAACATCAAACACAAAAAGGAAAAAAATGACGCGGCGAAAGGAAAGATCTTCACCATCATTGGAAGGGAGCTTGCCATTGCCGTAAAGGAAGGCGGGGCGGATCCCGCGAACAACAGCAAGCTTAGGGACGTGATCGCGAAGGCGAAGGCCAACAATATGCCGAACGACACGATTGACCGTGGAATTAAGAAGGCGGCCGGGGACACGGACAACGTCAATTACGAGCAGGTTACATATGAAGGCTACGGGCCCAGTGGGACGGCGATCATCGTAAAGGCGCTGACGGACAATAAGAACCGGACGGCGGCGAACGTAAGGAACGCGTTCACGAAGGGCTACGGCAGCATTGGCACGCAGGGGTGCGTCTCCTATATGTTTGATGAGAAGGGGCAGATCATCATAGCGAAAGAAGACTGTGGCATGGACGCGGATGATTTGATGATGCTCGCCTTGGACGCGGGCGCGGACGATTTTGCGGAAGAAGAGGACAGCTATGAGATCCTGACTGCGCCGGAGAGCTTCTCTGCGGTGCGGGAGGCGTTGGAGCAGGAGCAGATCCCGTTGGCCGACGCTGAGGTCACGATGCTCCCGCAGACTTATGTTGCGCTGTCTGAAGAGGCGGATTTGAACAATATCCGAAAAATCCTGGATCTTTTGGACGCGGACGACGACGTGCAGGAAGTGTTTCACAATTGGGAGGAATGAGATGAGCGAAAAATACAGGCCGGAGACTGTCTGCATACAGTCGGGGTGGAGGCCGGCAAAAGGCGAGCCGAGGGTGCTCCCGATTTATCAGAGCACGACTTTTAAATACGAAAACAGCGATCAGATGGGCCGGCTGTTTGACTTGGAAGAGGCGGGCTATTTTTACACGAGGCTTCAAAACCCGACGAACGACGCGGTGGCCGCGAAGATTACGGAATTGGAAGGCGGGATTGCCGGAATGCTGACGTCTTCGGGGCAGGCGGCGAATTATTACGCCGTTTTCAATATCTGTGAGGCGGGGGATCATTTCATTTGTTCCAATTCGCTTTATGGAGGGACGTTCAACTTATTTGGGACGACGATGAAAAAGCAGGGCATTGACTGCACATTTGTAGACCCGGATGCGTCGGACGAGGAAATTGAGGCGGCGTTTTTGCCAAACACAAAGGCTGTGTTCGCAGAGACGATTTCCAATCCGTCCCTGGTTGTCTTGGACATTGAGCGTTTTGCCAGGATCGCGCACAGGCACGGCGTGCCGCTTATCATTGACAATACGTTCGCGACGCCGATCAACTGCAGGCCGTTTGCATGGGGCGCGGACATTGTGACGCATTCGACCACAAAATATATGGACGGCCATGCGATGAGCGTGGGCGGGGCGATCATAGATTCCGGAAATTTTGACTGGATGGCGCATAAGGAGAAGTTTCCCGGCCTGACCGCGCCGGATGAGTCTTACCATGGCATCGTGTACGCCGAGAAATTCGGCAAGCTGGCTTACATTGAGAAAGCGACGGCGCAGCTGATGCGCGATTTGGGGTCGATTCAGTCCCCGCAGAACGCGTTTCTTTTGAACGTGGGCCTTGAGACGCTGCATCTTAGGATGCCAAGGCATTGTGAGAACGCGTTGAAGGTGGCGGAGTACCTAAAGGGGCATGAAAAGGTGGCATGGGTGAATTACGCAGGCTTAAGCGACAACAAGTATTACGGCCTGGCGAAAAAATATATGCCAAACGGAACCTGCGGCGTCATTTCATTTGGCCTTAAGGGCGGCAGGGATTTGTCCGTGCAGTTTATGGATCAGCTGAAGTTAGCGGCGATCGTCACCCATGTGGCGGACGCAAGGACTTGCGTTTTGCATCCGGCGAGCCATACGCACAGGCAAATGTCAGAGGAGCAGCTTCGCGAGGCCGGCATCGCGCCGGATTTGATTCGCTTTTCTGTGGGGATTGAAAACGTGGAGGACATCATCGCCGATTTAGGGCAGGCGCTGGCGGCCGTTTAAAAAAGGCAGAGGGGTATTGCAGGGCGTTGCGTAAATAACGGCATAGCAGGATTGTTATGCCATATTATCCATAAGGAGGGGTTTTACATGAAAAAAATACTTTTTGCAGCATCGGAATGCGTTCCGTTCATTAAGACAGGCGGCTTGGCGGACGTATGCGGCGCGTTGCCGAAGGAGTTTTCCAAAAAGGAGTGGGACGTCCGGGTCGTGCTGCCAAATTATAGCTGCATCCCGGATCATTTCAGGAATCAGTTTGAATATGTGACGCATTTTTACATGAGTGCGGGCAGCTATATTCAAAACAAATATGTGGGCGTGCTCAAATACGAATTGGACGGCATTACATATTATTTCATTGACAATCAGGAATATTTTAACTGCTATCAGCCCTATGGCGACATCCGCTACGACATTGAGAAGTTCTGCTTCTTTGATAAGGCGGTTCTGTCCATCCTCCCGTTGATTAATTTCAGGCCGGATCTGATCCACTGCCATGACTGGGAGACGGGATTCATCCCTGTGTATTTAAAGAATGAATTCAGCGCGGACGGATTTTTCTGGGGCATCAAGACGATTATGACGATCCACAACTTGAAATTTCAGGGCGTGTGGGACATTCAGACGATGAAGGGCTTAACGGGCTTCGCAAGCGGGCTGTTCGCTCCGGATAAGCTGGAGTATAAGAAAGACGCCAATATGCTGAAGGGCGGCCTGGTCTATGCGGACTATATCACGACGGTCAGCGATTCCTACGCCTATGAGATTCAGACGAGGGAATACGGCGAGGGCTTAGACGGCCTGCTGTCGGCAAGGCATTTTGATATGCAGGGGATTGTAAACGGCATTGACTACGAAGTGTATAATCCGGCCACAGATCCCAGGATTTACGCGAATTTTGACAAAGACAGCTTCCGTCAGAAGAAGGCGCAGAATAAGATGAAGCTGCAGCAGGATCTTGGCCTTGCAGTGGATAAAAGGAAATATATGATCGGCTTAATTTCCCGCCTGACGGATCAGAAGGGCCTGGATTTGATCAGCTACATGATGGACTATATTGCGGACGAATTCACGCAGTTCGTCATCATCGGAACCGGAGACGCCCGTTATGAAAATATGTTCCGTCATTACGCGTGGAAATATCCTGACCGCATTTCAGCCAACATCTGCTATTCGGATGACCTGGCGCATAAGCTGTATGCGTCGGCGGATGCGTTTTTGATGCCTTCCCGGTTTGAGCCTTGCGGCCTGACGCAGCTTATTTCATTCCGTTATGGAACAGTCCCGATTGTACGCGAGACAGGCGGCTTAAAAGACACCGTCATGCCGTTCAACGAATACGACAACGTAGGGACGGGATTCTCCTTCACGAATTACAATGCGGATGAGATGTTAGGGATCATCAATTACTCGAAGCATATCTTCTTTGACCGGAAGCGCCAGTGGAACCAGATGGTGGATCGCGGGATGGGGATGGATTACTCCTGGAAATCTTCTAAAGAAAAATATCAGAATCTTTATAACTACCTGCTTGGATATTAAGGCGGATTTTGGTTATACTAAGCAAAAAGGAGGGTGCGTCATGCACCCTCTGTTTTTGTTCTGTTGGAAGGCCTTTTCATGCTAGCGCGTGAATCTGCCGTCCCTTTCCGATAGAATAAAAATGATATTTTTCATTGAAAGGCAATAAATTTGAGGTGAAGCGATGAGTGAAGAAAAGAAAACGGAACAAGCGGAATCTGGCATGGACAACATCAAAGAATATGGGCAGGCTGTGCTAAACAACCCAAAATCCAACCATAGGATCCATCTGTTAAGCATTATCGGGGAGATTGAAGGGCATGAGTGTCTGCCCTCCACGACAAAAACTACAAAGTATGAACACGTCCTGCCGCAGCTTGCGGTAATTGAAGACAGCGAGGAGATCGACGGCATCCTATTGATTTTAAATACCGTTGGAGGAGATGTGGAAAGCGGGCTTGCCATTGCGGAAATGGTGGCGTCCGTCAACAAGCCGTCGGTGTCTTTGGTGCTTGGCGGCTCTCATTCCATCGGCGTCCCGCTGGCTGTTTCTACAGATTATTCTTTTATTGTGCCAAGCGGGACGATGGTGATCCATCCGGTGCGCATGAACGGGACGGTTATTGGGGCCAAGCAGACATACGATTATTTTCAGCAAATGCAGGATCGGATCTTAACCTTCGTGGAGAGCCATTCTGGCGCAAAGCAGGAGCGCATGGTGGAGCTGATGATGAACACAGATATGCTTTCGAAGGATTTAGGCACGATCCTGGTTGGCAAGGAGGCCGTTCAGGAGGGCCTGATCAATGAGGTGGGCGGCATCCATGAGGCGGTCAGCAAGCTGCATGAAATGATTGATAAGGAATCCAAACAGGATTCCGCCAATTGACGCAGCGCGTATTTTCCGCCGCCGGGCGCCTATCTGCCGCCCGGCGGCGGAAATTCCTTAAGTCAGCAAAAACAGGCCGAGACAGAATAGATATATTTTTTGAAGAATAAATAAGGCGATATTGACGCGGCAAACAATATCAAGTAAGATAGAAGTAAGTATTTTAACTAATGGAAGGGATCATGAGGGGGAGGACAAATGGAGAAGAGCAGTCAGTCATTGCAGTTGAAGAAGATAATCACGCAATCCATCATTTCAGTGATTACAGGAGCGGTTTTTTTGCTGCTTTCTGTGGGGACGAATGTTTGGATGAGCCATGTGACGGATGAGGAGCTTGAGACGACAACTTTTTTGAATCAGTACAGGCTTGGGTCAAAGGCTCTGACTTTTGCGGTGCAGTCATATGCGGCCACTGGCGACAGGGAGCATTATGACGCTTATAGGAAAGAGCTGAATGAGGACAAGAACCGGGACGTCGCCAGGGCGGGCCTTGAGGACAATAAGATTACGGACGAAGAGTGGGCGCTTTTAGATCAGATTGCGGAGCTTTCAAACGGCCTGGTTCCTTTGGAGGAGGAGGCGTTAAAGCTTGCGGAAGAAGGGGACACGAAAGCTGCTATGTCATATGTGTTCGGAAAAGAGTATGAGGACACGACGAAGTCGATCAATGACATTACGGACGACGCGATCCGTCAAATTCAAGGCAGGGTAAGCAAAAATAAGAAGGGCCTTCGGATCTTTCAGATTATCATAGAGCTGCTTTACATAACATCTTTCATGTATTTGATTTACCAAATTATAAAGATCGTGAAATTTTCCAGAAAAGATCTGCTCGAGCCCATCATTAGCGTTTCGGATCAGATGATTCAGCTTTCTGAGGGGAATTTCCATGCAGAACTTGCGATGGAGGCGGATGAGAGCGAGGTTGGCAGGATGGTGTCCGCCATTATGCAGATGAAGCAGAATATTATTGGCATGATTTTGGAAATTTCCAGTATTTTGGAGCAAATGGGGGATGGGGACTATCGTATTGAGATGCAGCAGGAGTACGTAGGGGAATTTGGGCAGATTAAAGATTCTTTTTTGAAAATCAACGAAAAGATGCATGAGACGCTCAACACCATCCGGGAAGTGGCTCAGCAGATTGACAGCGGGTCGGAGCAATTGTCCTGCGCGGCCGTGGACCTGGCGGAGGGCAGCACGGAGCAGGCGTCGAATGTTTCGGATTTGGTGGTCCTTATTGACACAATGTACAAAAGCATGGAGAACAGCGCGAAAGAAGCCGCGGAGACGGTGGAGCTTTCCACTCACGCCGGACAGGTGCTTTTGGTTGGCAATGAAAAAATGCAGGATCTGAAAGAGGCGATCGGAGAGATCAGCAAATGCTCTGAGGAGATCGGGGAAATTATCCGAACGATTGAATCAATCGCCTCCGAGACAAACCTGCTCTCGTTGAACGCCTCAATTGAGGCTGCGCGCGCAGGCGAGGCAGGAAAGGGATTTGCCATCGTGGCGGATCAGGTCAAGAATCTGGCCGATGAGTCCGCAAAGGCCGCAGGGGAGACGAATAAGCTGATTGAGCGGACGATCCTTGCGGTGGAGAAGGGGACGACGATTGCGGATGAGGCTGCGGAGAGCATGAATGAGGTAATGAAGGGCGCGCGCGAGGCGACTGAAAAAATGGAGCAGACCTCTCAGATTTTAATCAATGACGTCTCAAATATGCAAAAGATCAATGAGAACGTGGTACGTGTATCGGAAATTGTAGACAACAACTCCGCGGCTTCGCAGGAGACGGCGGCGGTCAGCGAGGAGCAGAAGGCCCAGGTAGAGTCTATGGTGGGCTTAGTGGAGCGCTTTCAGCTATAAAGGGATGGCGTAAAAGCCTAAAGCAAAGGCAACGCCCTGGGGCATCCCTTTTTGCGCAAAAAGATGCGCAAGAATAAGGTAATGACATTTGCTTAGAAATGTGCTAAACTGTGTAAAGATAAATTTTCTTACGAATGGGAGGCAGCTATGTCATTATTAGAAGCGATACTCATGGGCGTGATTCAGGGAGTGACGGAATTTTTGCCGGTCAGCAGCTCCGGGCATCTGGCGTTATTCAAGATTTTGTTTGGCGTGGAGACGGAGACGGGGATGCTCTTTGACGTGTTATTGCATTTGGGGACTTTGCTTGCGGTTTTCGCGGCATTTTATAAAGACATTTTCCACATGATAGGAGAGGGATTCGCCATTCTTGGGGATTTTTTCAAAAATGTCCTGATCTTTGCGGGAAATGCCTTTGGCAAAAGAGACGATCCCTATCATAAGCTAATTGACAACAGCTATCGAAAATTTGTCATGCTGGTGATTGTGTCCACGATACCGACAGGAATCATCGGCATTGTCGCGTCTGACGTGGTGGAGGCGGCGTCTGAGATTTTGCTCGTAACGGGATGCTGCCTGATCCTCACCTCAGTTTTGCTGTTTTTGTCAGATCGGATTGCGGATGGCATGAAAACGCCTAGGAACGTCACATATTCCAATGCGTTTTTTATTGGAATCTGTCAGGGCCTTGCGACTTTGCCTGGCTTATCAAGATCTGGAACGACGATTACGGCATGCCTGTTCAGTAAGTTCAACCGAAAATTCGCAGTGAAATATTCTTTTATTATGTCCATTCCGGCGATCCTTGGGGCTGTCGTGCTGGAACTGACCGACCTAAAGGGCGTGGAGATCACCACATCGGACATCGGATGCTATGTGGCAGGCGTCCTTTGCGCGGCAGTGGTGGGATATCTCGCAATCAAAACAATGCTTGTCGTCGTAAGGCAGAAAAAATTCACCATCTTTTCTGTCTATTGTTTGTTGGTCGGAATTGTTTCCGTTGTGGGACATTTTATCGCTTAACTGGATGTTTGCAAGTAACAGGGCAGCTTGTCTGAACTGTTTCCTGGATGGAGGAAGTATGGCAGTAACAAAGAAAAAGGCTTCGACACAAAGGAGAGCCGCGTCCCGAACGCCTGTAAAGAGGACGAAGCGCAGGAAATCGAAAGGGCTGACAGTCAGGAATGAAACGTCTCTTTGGATTCTAGTGGCTGTGTCCATTTTGCTGTTCGCAAGCAATTTTGGGTTCGGCGGGAAAATCGGGAATGGGGCGAGCCATATTCTGTTTGGCCTGTTTGGCTTGTTGGCGTATGTGTTTCCGGTCATATTGCTGGTCGGATCCTTTTTTTTGATTTCCAATAAGAAGAATCATTTTGCAGTCCTAAAGTTCTTTGCAGGGTCTTTGCTGTTTTGCGCAATCAGTATGTTCTTGCAGCTTCTGATACTGAACGAGGCTGCGTCGCCTTCCGGCATGATTGGGGGCGCATATGCGTATTCGTCGGCGCATAAGCTTGGCGGCGGGGCGTTGGGCGGCTTTTTCGCCTGGCTGTCCGTCCCGAATTTTGGGCTGATCGGCGCATACGCCATTGACATAGCCGCCATTATGATATCCTTTGTGATGCTGACGGGGCGTTCCGCGCTGCTTGGCATGAAGCATGGAGGAAAGAGAGTCTATGAGTCAGCCAGGGAGGACGCGGCGCGCATTCATGAGAATTACCAGAGGCGGCAGGAAGAGCAGAGGATTCGGCGCATGGACAGAAAGGCAGAGGGCGTTGCGTTGGACACCAGCGTTGGGCCTGTAAAAAAGCCTTCCAAAGATGAAGTGAGCGAAATTAAGCCAAGGACGTCAAAAGAGCGAAAGGCACGGAAGAAGGAGGAGGCCAAAACGGCTCCCATTCTGCCGGACGCGGCGCTGACGCAGCCTGAGTTCATGGGGCAAGGCGGGATGCTGGAAGTGAATCCAGAAAATGCAAGGATGCCGGAAGAGCTGCCTTTGCCAGAGATTTACATAGAGCCAGTGGAGGCTGACAGGCAGCAGGTCAATCGAATGGAAACGGAGGACATCTTCCCGAAAAAAGAGATGCCGGAATATGAGGACGACGCAATGCTGCGGCAGATTTTGTCGGACGTGGGGAAAATGGCGGAGCCGTTCCCGAAAGAGCCGGTTATGGCGGTGGAAGAGGAGCAAAAGCCGGCTCAGAAAAAAACGTCTAAGGCAGGGCCATTGGACGCGGAGGAGGACGATGCGATTGCAGGTCAGATGGACGCGTCCGCTGCGCAAAGGCTGCCAAAGCCCTATGTGTTCCCTCCGGTGAATCTGTTGAAAAAGGGAAGCGCAAAGACGATGGGGGATTCCAGGGCGCATTTGATGGCGACAGCCAATAAGCTGCAGCAGACATTAAAGAACTTTGGGGTAAATGTGACAATCTCAAACGTCAGCAGCGGCCCGTCGGTGACGCGTTATGAAATTCAGCCGGAAATGGGCGTGAAGGTCAGCAAGATCGTCAATTTGACGGATGACATTAAGCTGAATTTGGCGGCTGCGGATATCCGCATGGAGGCGCCGATTCCAGGGAAAGCGGCAATCGGGATTGAGATTCCAAATAAGGAAAATGTCACGGTCATGTTCCGGGATCTGATTGAGTCAAAAGAATTCCAGGAAAACGGCTCAAACCTGGCGTTTGCCGCCGGAAAGGACATCGGCGGCCAGGTGGTCGTGACGGACATTGCAAAAATGCCTCATGTATTGATCGCGGGAGCCACCGGCTCTGGAAAATCTGTCTGCATCAATACGATTATCATGAGCATTTTATATAAAGCCAATCCAGATGACGTGAAGCTGATTATGGTTGACCCAAAAGTGGTGGAGCTTAGCGTCTACAATGGGATACCGCATTTGATGATACCGGTCGTCACGGATCCCAAAAAAGCGGCTGGCGCCTTAAACTGGGCAGTTGCGGAGATGGATGACCGATATAAGAAATTTGCCGAATATGGCGTGCGTGACTTGAAAGGGTATAATGCAAAGATAGAGTCCATTGCGTCTATTGAGGATGAGGGCAAGCCGCAGAGGCTGCCCCAGATTGTAATTATTGTGGATGAGCTTGCGGATTTGATGATGGTAGCGTCCCATGAGGTGGAGACGGCGATTTGCCGTTTGGCGCAGCTTGCCAGGGCGGCGGGCCTGCATCTGATCATCGCCACGCAGCGTCCTTCGGTCAACGTCATTACCGGGCTGATTAAGGCGAATATGCCGTCCCGTATCGCATTTGCCGTGACTTCCGGCGTGGATTCCAGGACGATTTTAGACATGGTGGGCGCGGAGAAGTTGTTGGGGAAGGGAGATATGCTCTTTTTCCCGCAAAATTATCAGAAGCCGCTCCGCGTGCAGGGAGCTTTTGTCTCTGACAACGAGGTTTCTGACGTGGTGGAATTTTTGAAACGGGAAAATGGCGCGGTGGAGTACAATCCGAACGTGCAGGAGAAGATGGAGCAGGCGGAAAGCCTCTCAGTCTCTATTTCAGACGCGTCTGCCGCAGAAGACGACAAGGATGTGTTATTCCGGGAAGTCGGAAGGTTTTTGATTGAGAGCGAAAAAGCCTCCATCGGGGCGATTCAAAGGAAATTTAAAGTAGGCTTCAACCGCGCGGCGCGCATCATGGATCAATTGGGGGAGGCGGGCCTGGTAGGCCCGGAAGAAGGCACTAAGCCAAGGAAGATCCTGATGTCGCTGGAAGAATTTGAGCAATTCGTCAATGGGACATAACGGGGAGCTTTTTTGTGGCATATGAAATGGAGCAGGAAACATAGTTAGGAGGGAATCGGCATGAAGACAGATATTGAGATCGCGCAGGAGGCGAAGCTGCTTCCGATTCAGGAGATAGCGAAAAAACTGAATATCCCGGAGGACGGGCTGGAGCTGTATGGAACATATAAAGCAAAAATATCCGATGAATATTTACAGAGCATAGAGCAAAACCCAACCGGAAAGCTGGTGCTTGTGACGGCGATTAACCCTACGCCGGCGGGAGAGGGGAAGACGACGACGAGCATCGGCCTGGGGCAGGCGTTTGGGCGCCTTCAGAAGAAAGCCGTGCTTGCTTTGCGTGAGCCGTCTCTTGGCCCATGCTTTGGAATAAAGGGCGGCGCCGCAGGCGGCGGATATGCCCAGGCAGTTCCAATGGAAGATTTGAACCTGCATTTTACCGGGGATTTTCACGCCATCACGTCCGCGAATAATCTGCTGGCGGCGTTGTTAGATAACCATATTCAACAGGGAAACGCACTGAATATCGACCCAAGGCAGATTGTATGGAAGCGCTGCATGGATATGAATGACCGGGTCCTGCGGAATGTAGTAGTGGGCCTGGGCGGCAAGATGGACGGCATGGTGCGGGAGGATCATTTTGTGATTACCGTCGCGTCAGAGATCATGGCGATTCTGTGCCTTGCGGAGGATATGCAGGATTTGAAGCGCCGTCTGGAAAAGATTATCGTCGCCTATACATTTGACGGGGATCCGGTGACGGCGAAAGACTTAAGCGCCGCAGGCGCGATGGCCGCGCTGTTAAAGGACGCCATTAAGCCGAACCTGATTCAGACGTTGGAGCATACGCCGGCTATTGTCCATGGCGGGCCGTTTGCGAATATTGCCCATGGCTGCAACAGCGTCAGGGCGACGAAGGCGGGCCTGAAGCTGGCAGACATTGTCGTCACGGAGGCCGGATTTGGCGCGGACTTGGGCGCGGAGAAATTTTTTGACATTAAATGCCGCAACGCGGGCCTTGCCCCGGATTGCGTCGTCCTTGTCGCGACGGTGCGCGCCTTAAAATATAACGGCGGCGTGAAAAAGGCAGAGTTAGCCGCAGAAAATTTGGATGCCTTGAAGGCCGGGATCGCAAACCTGGAGAAGCATATAGAAAATTTACAAAAATATCATGTCCCGATTGTCGTGACCTTAAATTCCTTTGTCACGGACACAGACGCGGAAACCGAATATGTCGCTAATTTCTGCGAGGCGCATGGCTGTGCGTTTGCCGTGTCTAAGGTGTGGGAAAAAGGCGGCGAGGGCGGCGTCGCGCTTGCCGAAAAAGTGCTTGAGGCGTTGGGGCAGGAGAGCGGCTTTACGCCGTTATACCCGGATAAAATGCCGTTGGAGGAGAAGATTGAGACGGTCGCGAGGGAAATTTATGGCGCGGACGGCGTCACCTACAGCCCCGCGGCGAAAAAAGAGCTGGATCGGATCACGAAGCTTGGGATGGGGAATTTTCCGGTCTGCATGGCAAAAACGCAGTATTCCCTGTCCGATGACCCTGGTAAGTTGGGAAGGCCGGAGGGCTTTACCGTCAATGTCAGGGAAGTGTACGCGTCCGCAGGCGCGGGATTTGCCGTCGCCATTCTTGGCGCCATGATGACGATGCCGGGCCTGCCAAAGACTCCGGCCGCGAATGGAATTGACGTGACGGAGGAAGGGCGCATTACAGGATTATTTTAAAAAAGGGAGGAAGAAGAAATGGCTCAGATCATAGATGGGAAAAAGATTTCAGCAGAGATCAAGGAAGAATTGAAGGAAAAAGTGAAGCAGTTGAAAGAGGCCGGCATAGAAGGCGCGCTGGCGGTCATTCAGGTAGGGGAGGATCCTGCTTCTAGCGTGTATGTGCGCAACAAAAAAAGAGCCTGTGAATATATTGGCATTCAGTCAAAGTCCTATGAGCTGCCTGAGTCTACGACGCAGGAGGAATTGCTGGATTTGATTGCGAAGCTGAATCAGGATGATTCTGTAAACGGCATTTTGGTGCAGCTTCCGGTTCCGGGTCATATTGAAGAGAAAACCATCATCAACGCGATTTCTCCAAAAAAGGATGTGGACGGCTTTCATCCAGAAAGCGTCGGTTCCCTTACGATTGGGCAGCCCGGCTTCATTTCCTGCACCCCGGCGGGAATTATTGAGCTGCTGCGGCGCTCGGATGTAGAGATGGATGGAAAGCATTGCGTCATCGTTGGGCGCAGCAACATTGTCGGAAAGCCCATGGCGCTTCTGATGCTTCGGGAAAACGCGACAGTGACGGTCGCCCATTCCCATACGAAAGATCTAAAGGAGCTTTGCGCGTCTGCGGATCTTTTGATTGTCGCGATCGGAAAAAAAGAGTTTATCACCGGAGAGTATATTAAGCCGGGGGCCGTAGTGATTGACGTCGGAATCCATAGGGATGAGAACAATAAGCTCTCCGGCGACGTGAAGTATGACGAGGCTGAGCCAAAAGCGTCCATGATCACGCCTGTCCCGGGCGGCGTGGGGCCGATGACGATCGCCATGCTTATGAAAAACTGCGTAGAGTCCATGGCGCGTTAGGCAGGGGCGGCATCCTATGGTTTGTAAGAAATGTGGAGCTAAGCTTCGGAAGGATCGCATCTACTGCGACCAATGCGGAACTGCGGTGCAGTTAGTGCCGGATTATAATTTGTTGGATGAGGATGTCTTAAGCCATATTTTAAAAGAGGAGTCGGCAGGCGGCGAAGGGCGCCCCTCTGTGAAAAGGCCGCGCAGCGGTCAGGCGACGCCCTCTGGGCATTCCTCTAAGCGCAAGAGTCAGCGTGGCGGTCAGGAACGGCCTTCTGGGCAAACGCATCGGATCCATAAAAAATGGATTGCAGCCGGAACAGCCTTGTTTGCAGCCGTATTGTCCGTTTCCTCTTATTTTCTTTATCAGGGCATTCAAGAAAAGCGTTTCAACAGCTACGATTATCAGTATCAGGCGGCTGGAGAGCATTTTCAAAATGGCGAGAATAACAAAGCCATCTCCTGTTATGCCCGGGCGATTGAGCTAAAGCCGAAGGATAAGAAGGCGCGCCGGGGGCTTGCGGACGTGTATTTGGACAGGAAGGACGAAAAAAACGCAGCCGCCATTCTGGAAGAGGTGGTCGCGCTGGATCCGGACGACGAGGCGTCCCTGCGTACATTGATTGAGATTTATGATAAGAAAAAAGAATATGATAAGATCCTATCGTTACGGGAAAAAGCCGATTCCGAAGAGACGAAGGAGCTATTTGCGGATTATGTTGTCATGCAGCCGGAATTTGACAGCGCGCCGGGGACATACGCAAAGCCGCTTCTGCTTTCTATTTCTGTGCCAACAGGCCAGGAGGCTTATTTTACGACGGACGGAAAGGATCCATTGCTGCACGGGGAGCTTTACCGCAGCCCGATCTCGCTTAGCGAGGAGGGAACGACGGAGATTTTAGCGGCGGCGAAGAATAAGAAGGGCATATGCAGCGAGACCGTGTCAGCTAAATATACCATTTGCTTTGAAGTGCCGGATATGCCTTCTGTAACGCCGTCTGGAGGGACATATGACGCGCCTCAGATGATTTCCATACGCGTCCCTTTGGATTGCGTCGCTTATTACACCTGGGACGGGACGGATCCGACGCAAAGCTCGGCAAAGTATGCAGGCCCTTTGGAAATGCCGGAGGGGAATCAGGTGCTCTCTGTCCTTGCCGTAAACTCTGCGGGGAAGAAAAGCGGCGTTTACCGGGTGAATTATATTTATATGCCGCAGTGAGGCGATGGGATGAAGGTTACGATATTGTGCGTTGGAAAAATAAAAGAAGATTTTTACCGGAAGGCAATTTTGGAATATGAAAAAAGGTTGGGAAGATACTGTAAGGTGGACATTATAGAAGTCGCCGATGAGAAGACCCTGGATTCCGCAAGCGCGGCCTTGGAGGCGCAGATTAAGGAAAAGGAAGGGGAGCGGCTGCTCCGTCATGTCAGGGAAGGGATGTATGTCGTCGCCCTTGCCATTGATGGACGGCAGCTGGATTCGGTTCAGCTTTCTGAAAAAATAGATCGTCTTGGAGTTTCAGGAAACAGCCATCTGGCCTTTGTCATCGGCGGCTCTCTGGGCCTTTCCAGTCAGGTGTTAAAACGGGCGGATGAGCGGATCAGCTTTTCTCAATTGACATTCCCGCATCAGTTGATGCGGGTGATTTTGTTGGAGCAGATTTATAGAAGCTTTCGGATTATGCGCCATGAGCCATATCACAAATAAAGGCGAAAAGGAACGGATGTTCTTGGGAACAAAAGAGAATAAGAGTTATATTTTTACCCCCATGGGAGTTTGAGGCTTC
>CANTEO010000038.1 GCA_947652855.1 uncultured Roseburia sp.
ACAGGATTCGAACCTGCGGCCTCACGGCCCCCAGCCGTGCGCTCTGACCAAACTGAGCCATACCCCGTCAAGGCAGCGGCTTATCGCTTCTGACGGCCACCGCGTTTTATTATAACATAAATTCTAAAAAATGGAATACCCTTTTTTATATTTTTATTTCCGCCTCGGCCTCCCGCTTAAACTGCTCCATCTGCATCTGGCTCATTTCCGGCAGCTCCGTAAGCGAATGGATCCCAAAGCCGCGCAGAAACTCCTCTGTCGTCCCAAACAGCATCGGCCTGCCCGGCGCGTCCAGCCGGCCCAATTCCAAAACCAGGCTGTACTCTACCAGCTTGCTGACGGCATGGTCGCAGGAAACCCCGCGGATTTTCTCAATCTCCGCTTTCGTCACCGGCTGCTTATATGCGATAATGGACAGCGTCTCTAACAGCACGTCCGACAAGACGCGCTTTTTGGGCTGCTTTGCAATCCGAATCAGGTATTCATAGGCATCCTGGCTCGTGCACATTTGATACGCGCCGTCCAGCTCAATAATCCGCATCCCGCGGCCCTCTTTTTCGTACTCCTCCGCCAGCTCCATGATCAGCTCCTTTGTGTCGGCCGGATCCTGCTCGATCGCCGACGCGATCCGCTCAAGCTCCACGGAATTGCCCATTGTAAACAGTATGGACTCAATGACCGCCTTATATGTCCTCTTTTCCATTTCCTCCCCCAACTCATGCCGCGGCCGCAGTTGACGCGATTTCAATGTCGTCAAAGAGACGCTCCTGCATGATTGTGACCTTCCCTAGCTTCATCAATTCCAAAATCGCCAGGAAGCTGACGACGACCTCCATCTTCCCGCACCCGGACGCTAAAATGCTGCGGAACGAAAATTTCCCGTGCTCTAGGGCATACTGCTCTAAGTACGCCATCTTTTCCGGCAGGGAGACGTCTTCCTTCTCAATTTTCCCAAATCCGGCGCGAACCTTGTCGATTTTGTTCTCCTGCCTGCGCATCACAGACAAAAAAATGTCGTTTAGCTTCTTAAGCGTCAGGCCGGACACCAGCTCGTCCACATCCACCGGCTCCTCATACGCAAGCACCTCCGGCGGCACGGTAGGCCGCTTATAGAAGGCTTTTTTCGCGTCCGTCTCAAGCCCTTTTAATTCATTCGCAATGCACTTGTACATCTTATATTCCAGAAGCTGCTGCACCAATTCCTCCCTTGGGTCTTCTTCCTGCCCGTCTTCCTTGATCTCTTTGGGAAGGAGCATTTTCGACTTAATCGAAATCAGAGTCGCCGCCATCACCATAAATTCGCTCATGACGTTTAAATCCTGCCTCTGCATTTCCCTGATATAGTCTAAATATTGATTCGTGATCTCCACAATGGGAATGTCATAAATGCTTACTTTATTTTTCTCCAGCAAATGAAGGAGCAGATCTAACGGCCCCTCAAATGCCTTAAGCTTTACCGTCAATTCCATAAATCAGCCGAACTCCAATCCTTTTTTACGAGCGTAAATTTTATTTTAGTTGATTTCCCGCCTAATTTCAAGATTCGGTCATAAATTTTCCAAAAATTGCTTAAACTTTAGTAAGCATCTGTAACATTTATGGAGGTTACGCCATGCAATCCTTCTTATCTATTCTTATGAGCCTGCATCTGCTCGCCTTTTCCACGCTGCTTTCCGCGCTTAGCCCAACAGGCTCCCCTCTGCTCCCCACGCAGACGGATCCCGCAAGGCAGCAGGAGACGCAGGCTAAGGAGACGGCGGATGGGAAAAAAGACGCTTCTCTCTCATCCTCCATCTCCTCCCCAAGCGCCGTGCTGATGGAGGCCTCTACAGGAACCATCCTGTTTGAAAAAGACTCCCACAAGGTCCGGCATCCCGCCAGCATCACAAAAATCATGACGCTGATCTTAATTTTCGACGCGCTCAAAAATGGAAGCATCCATCTGTCCGACACAGTGACCGTTTCTGAACACGCCGCCAGCATGGGCGGCTCCCAGGTGTTCTTAGAGGCCGGCGAGACGCAGGATGTGGAGACAATGATAAAATGCATCAGCATCGCCAGCGCAAATGACGCCTGTGTGGCGTTTCTATCTCGTAGACACTTCTATGGCGCATTGGGATGTTCAAATTGATAATAAATCGTAATCTCTCCGTCCTCCCCAACCTCAATCCGGTCAATCAGCTCCAAAACCACCTCTCTTGTCAGCTCCGTAATGCGAATGCCGTCCTTAAACGCCTCCTCCCATTCCTCCCGACGCGCATAGCTCTCCCGCTGCAGCTTAGAGTCCCCACAGATCAGCTCCCGTTGTTTTTTTAAAGCTTCCCATTTCGCGTCATACTCCGCAACGTAGCTTATGTACTCCTCCCTGGAGATCAGCTCTTCCAAATAGCTTTGATAAGTCTTTTTCTTAAATCTCCCGACCTTCTCCATCTGCCTCTCAATCTTCTCTAACTGCAGTCCGCAGCTCTCTTCCTCCTCGCCTTCTGCCTGAAACCGCCTTAACGCGTCCAGCTGCCCTTCCGTTAAAATTTGCTTGGCCTCAGCCTGCAAGGAATGCAGCACGGCCTCCTTGAGCGCCGCATAGTCAATGCTGTGGCTGCCGCAAAACCGCTTTCCCTGCGTCTTATAGGTTCTGCACAGATAGCCGCAGAATCCCCCTCCCCCGCGCCTTTCATATTTCCTCACCATCGCGTGCTTGCAGTCTGCGCAATAGATTAAGCCGGAAAAGACGCCGTTTTGCTCCATCTGTCCCACGCTTTTTGTCCTTGCCTTCTGCAGCTTCTGCGCCAAGGCGAACACTTCCGGCTCAATGATAGGGGCATGGGCGTTTTTTACGACAATCCACTCCTCTTTCGGAAGGGATTTCTTTTTTTTGTCCTTATAGGACAGGGTATTCGTCTTGTTCTGGATCAAATGCCCCAGGTAAGTCTCGTTATTGAGTATCGTATGAATGGTCTGGTACGACCATGCCCTCGTCGTTTCCAGCGCCTTCGCATTATGATAGTTTTCCCCGAGCGCCTCCCTTTTGTATAAGGTCGGTATCAGGATGCCGTCAGAAGAAAGGATGGAGCCGATCTTCGCCTTGCCATATCCAGACAGATACAGCTCAAAAATCCTCCTCACCACCTTTGCGGCATACGCGTCGACGACTAAATGATTGTGATTTTGGGGATCCTTCCGGTATCCGTAGGGACACGAAGCCCCCAAAAATTCGCCATTTCTCATCTTTGCCCGAAATGCGCTGCGGATATTTTTAGACAAATCCTCACAGTACCATTCATTGACCAAGCCGTTGATTTGCCTGCTTTTCTTATTCTCCTCCTCTTTCGTGTCCACGCCGTCCACAACGCCGATAAACCGGACGCCAAGATTGGGAAGGTCATGGTGCAGGTACTTTTCAATATGCTCCATGTTCCGTGAGAACCTGGACTGCGACTTTGCAAGAATCACGTCGAACTCCCCCATCTTCGCATCCGTCATCATTTGCTCAAATCCCGGCCTGTCGTCATACAGGCCGCTTTCATCGTCGTCGGAATACACGTGTTTAATTTGAAGCTGACGCGCCAGGGCATAGTCTGTCAATAAAAGCCTCTGGCTCCTAATGCTTGCGCTGTCGTCTCCCTTGCTGACTTTGTCGGCGTCCTCCTTGCTAAGCCTCAAATATAATGCAGCGCGGTTTCCCTCCATATGATTCGCTCCCATCGCGCCTTAACGCTTGACGCGCCTTCTTAGCGCATTTTTCATGCAGTCAACGAGCTTCTTATTTCCGTATGCTACTTTTACTTTAATGCTTTTTTTGCCGTCCTTCAAACGCCGTCTCCTTTCGCAGCCCCTCCGTTCATTCTATTCGCTTCATCCAAGCCATATTCTAGGCAGCCAATTTTTTCCGCAATCTGACGATTTCATAGCATACCTGACGCATTTATGTTATAATTATCGCTATACATCAATAAGAAAGGGGATTATCATGATGCAGAAAAGATTCTTAAAAAAACTGGCCTGCCTATGCTTGGCGGCCGCACTGCTTCTGTCCGGAGGCATATCGGCCATTGCCGCAGGCGGCCCGTTAAAAAGAGACGGCGGCCAGGCGCCAGACGCAAAGGCCGAGCCGGAGATCACATGGCTTACGCCAAACGACACAAGCGGCTTAAGGAACAGGTTTTCCTACACTGGTCAGGGATGGGTGAAAAATGGGTCAGAGGCGTACATTGATTTGGGCCAATCCAACGACCAGGCAGAATCGTACTTTTATGAGGTTCATTTTACCGGAAGCGCCATCTATATGTATGCAACGAAAGCAAGCTCGCATGGGAAAGTCCGTTTTTCCGTGGACGGTGAATATGTGGAGACCGCCGACCTCTACCAGGAAGAGCGTTCGGAAGTGGAGTGCGTCTATTACGCCGAAGATTTAGAAGAAGGCGAGCATACGCTCAAAGCGGTGACGCTGCCTGAAACATCAGGCAGCTCTATCGTAAACCAGGTCAATTACGCGGCAGTCGCCCATGCTCCTTACAAGCCTACGGGCCTTTCGCTGCCTGTCAGCGGCTACCAGCTCACGATAGGCCAAACGCAGCAGATCTCTTATCAAGCCCTGCCGTCGGACGCCTCTTTTACCGACCTTACCTTCGAAAGCAGCGATGACGCCGTCGCCTCGGTTTCTAAGGACGGAATGATTACAGCCAAGAAAGAAGGCAAAGCGGCCATCACGCTTTCCAGCGCCTTAACTGGCATTACTAAAACCATTGCCGTAACTGTGCTAAGCCGCCTGCCTGAATTTGGCGGCGCAATTGTGGACACCGACACACAGTATACGCAGGACAGGCTGCAGGACGTGATGCGCATTGGGCAGCAGGAAACAAGCCTTACGGCATGGAAGAACGACCATGCGGTCAGTGAGCTTGCGCTCTACGCCAATGGAAAGGACGCAAGCCATGTCACTGTGTCCTCCAGCGACTTCACAAAGGCAAACGGCTTTCAAATTCCATCGGAAAATGTAAGCGTCTCTTTCATCAAATCCACGACGGCTTACAATGGAGGGTATGTCGGAGGGACGTATCCGGCCGCGACGGCAGAAAACCGCAGCGAAGTGTCCGACATCATAAGCCATGACGCATTCGCAGACATCAAAAGCGGGACAATGCAGCCGGTATGGGTGGACATCCGGGTTCCAAACGACGCCGAGCCAGGCGATTACGCGGGAACGCTGACGGCGACGGACGCAGCCGGAAATAAGATTGCCTTTTCTTATACGCTGCACGTGCAGAACGCGTCCTTAAAAGACGCCTCGCAATTCAAAGGCTCTTTTGACATTGAGCTATGGCAGTACCCATACAGCAGCGCGGAATATTATGACGTGGAGCCATTTTCAGAGGAACACCTAAACATTCTGGAGTCCTCCATGCGCAAGTATAAAGAAATCGGCGGATACGCCATTACGACGACGGTTATTGAAGAGGCATGGAGCATGAAGGACAATGGCAGCTTCCCAGGCCAGACCTACAGTAAAAATGACGTGCATTACCCTTCCATGGTGAAGTGGACGAAGCAGCCGGACGGCTCATTCACTTACGATTATACAGACTTCGACGCTTGGGTGTCGTTCAACAAGTCGCTTGGCATCGGGGATAAAATCCTGCTGTACAGCGTCGCGCCCTGGCACAGATCCTTCTCTTACTGGGAAGACGGGACGCTGAAATACGAAGAGTTCACGGCAGGGAGCGCCCGCTACACGGAAGTATGGAGCGATTTCCTGACAGACTTAATCCGGCACTTGGAGGAAAAAGGCTGGTTTGAGGACGCTTATGTCGGCATCGACGAACGCGGATTCTGCAACGAGGCGTTCGACTTGATTGAATCTGTCAAGGGCAGCAATGGAAAGCCGTTAAAGACGGCGGGGGCCATGGACGCAATCCAGGATGAGGCCAAGAAGAACCTCGCGCTGCGCGTATCCGATTTGAACGTCGGCAGCACCGCCGCCGCGGGCAATCCAGACGTCTTTCAGAAAGTCCTTGCCGAACGCCAGGCAAAGGGCCTGCGCACCACCATTTACTCCTGCACGGGACATCAGCCGGGAAACTTTTCCATGTGCGCGCCTGTGGAAAGCTACTGGACCATCCTCAACTGCGCTAAAATGGGGACGGCGGGCTTTTTGCGTTGGGCATACGACGCATGGGTGGAAGACCCGCTGCGCGACACGACGCACCAGTGGTTTGAGCCGGGCGACTGCTTTTTAATTTATCCGTCCGAAAAAGACGCGGAGAAAAAAGAGGCGCAAAGCTCTATCCGGCTGGAAAAGATGGCTCAGGGCGTGCGCGACGTGAACAAACTGCTGCAGATCAAAGAAAGCCTTCCTGAATTCTCAGAAAAAGTGGATTCCGTCTACGGCCTCATCACAACTACGGCCGCCCACACGGATTTCTTAGACGAAGCGGCAAGGCAGGCGCTTTCTATCGAGATGGACGCTTTCCGCAATGCCCTGGACGCGCTCTCTGAAGAATACGCGGCGCTAACCGGAAAGCCAACCCTTTACTCTGTAAAAGCCATAAACGGAGCCGCTGAAAAAGAAGCGTATGCAGCCGGCGAGACCGTGAAGGTCAAGGCCAACGCCCCGGCAAGCGGAATGCGCTTCGCCAAATGGAAGGTGACAAAAGGAAACGCGACCCTAAAAGACGCGTCTGGCGCAGAAACAGAATTCATCATGCCAGAGAGCGACGTGGAGCTAGAGGCCACGTATGAAAAACTGGAGGAATGCGGCGGCGTAATTGAAACGGAGTCTGGAAATGAAATCATAAAGAAAAAGCTGCCCCTGCTCTTAGCGAAAGGCAAAGGCGGGAAAAATCAGATCAGCCTGTCCTGGACAAAATGGAACGGCGCAGACGGCTATGAGGTCTACTGGTCGTATCGGGGCAAAAAAGAGAACTTTCAGCTTCTCTGTGAAACGAACGCAGCTATGGCAAAGGCCGCGCATAAGAAATTAAACGCGAAAAAGCAATACACCTACTTTGTGGCCGCTTTTCAAAAGAATGGCCTTGCAAAAACCTACACGGCGCTTTCCCCAAAGCTCTATGTTTCCCAGAAATCCGAAAAAACGACGAATGTAAAGTCCATTCGCCTCAACAAGAGCAAGCTGACCCTAAAGAAGGGAAAGACGTTTCAGATTAAGGCGACGCTTGTGAAAGAAAACAAGAAAAAGAAGCTCTTAAAGCAAGTCGCGGAATGCCGCTATCTCACTTCGGACAAAAAAATCGCGACAGTAGATAAGAAGGGGAAAATCAAAGCCAAGAAAAAAGGGAAATGCGTCATTTATGCCATTACACACAACGGCGTGTCAGCGCAAGTCAAAGTCACTGTCAAATAAGCGCCCTTTTCGGATCTACTATCCGTTTATGACGCCTGTGTGGCAATGGCGGAATTCATAAGCGGCAGCGAAGAGGCGTTCGTCTCTGAAATGAACGCGCGGGCCAAAGCGCTCGGCATGAA
Organism: uncultured Roseburia sp.; assembly: GCA_947652855.1. Classification (GTDB taxonomy): domain Bacteria; phylum Bacillota; class Clostridia; order Lachnospirales; family Lachnospiraceae; genus Roseburia_B. The sequence continues at coordinate 7,480 of CANTEO010000038.1, forward strand.
TGACACCAATTTCGTCAATTGCTGCGGCCTGGACACAGACGGCCATATGACAAGCGCCTACGACGTGGCGCTGATGTCCAGGGAGCTTACGGTCCAATACCCCCAAATCCACGACTACTGCACGATCTGGATGGAAAACATCACCCATGTCACAAAACGCGGGTCCTCTGAATTTGGGCTGACGAACACCAACAAGCTGATCCGGCAGTACGAATACGCCACCGGCCTAAAGACGGGCTCCACCGGGCTGGCGAAGTTCTGCCTTTCCGCGACCGCAGAAAGAAACGGCATGGAATTAATCGCCGTCGTCATGGCCGCCCAAAACCCGGCGGACCGCTTTGGGGACGCCGTCACCCTGCTGAACCATGGGTTTTCCATGTGCCAGCTCTATACGGATGAGCATAAGGAACTGTTAGAGAGCCTTCCGGTGAAGCGAGGCGTTAAAAACACCGTAAAGCTGGACTTTAAGAACCCGTTCCAGTACCTTTCCACAGAAGGCGACGACCTCGCCTCCATCAAAAAGTCCATCTCCCTGCCAAAGGACGCGTCCGCGCCCATAAAAAAAGGCGACAAAATCGGGAAGGCCGTCTATCAAATCGGAGAGAAAACGATCGGCTCCGTGGACATTGTCGCCACGGAAGATATTGAAAAGGCCGCGTTCGCAGACTATATGAAAGAAATCTTTTTCCGGTATTTTTCATAATGCCAAATCGGCTTCTTCTGACAGAAGGGGAGCGTGCCAAAAGCACGCTCCCCTGTCATTTCAAAACCACTATGGAACCCCCAACCATGCTCTCTGTATGCCTTTCGTTTTCGACAAAAGGAGCCGTAACGCCGCCGCAAGAGAAAACGACAGCAGCAGAAAAAGGCATTCCCCCAAAACAGACGGCCTGACAGACTGCAAAACAAATCCATGCACCAAATATAATTCATAGGAAATGGCCCCTATCCACGCAAAGACAGTCAGATCCCATTTCCTCGCCAGAGAAGGGACGGTTAGGCAAAGGCCAAGGCCGCAGGGCAGCTTGATCATAAGCTGCACGATATGATAGGCCAGCCGCGGGGCTTCCCTGACTATGCTGGCCTGCTTGACGCCAAGAAAGCACGTCCCGACGCCAATCAACAAAAGCCCCGCCTTCCCATCGGCATATTTTTTCCATGCCTCTTTCTTCTCACTGATTAGAATTCCGGCTAAAAAAGAAAGGGACTGCTCTGCCCTCACCTCCGAACACACGAAAAACAGTAGGACGGAAACAATGCTAAACACGGCCAGCCTTCTCCGTCTTAGGCAGGGAATCCGCATCGTGGCATAAAATACGGCATACCAAGCCATCAGATAATTCAAATACCAGCCAATGACATACTTTGGCTTTAGGCAAAGCACATCCAAAAAGAACCCCTTAAAAGACCAGCTATGAAACGGCCAATAGGCAAGGGACGATACCAGGGCATAGGGCAAAAGGACAGAAAGGACGCGCTTTCTCCAAAAGAACGCCAGGCCGTTTTGCGCATAGGACTCATTTAAGCCATATGCGGAAAGAATGAGGAAGATGGACACGCCAATGCCTCCCAACGGCGTAAACAACGTCACTCCGCCGCCAAATTTGCCCATCAAATGACACAGCATCACGCAAGAAATCGCCACGCCCTTTAAGATGCATCCGTCGCGCCGTGAAAAAAACGCGCCTTCTTCCTCTAAACGGCAGGAAGAGGACGCCTGTTTCCTATTTTTACCCCCCCCCAGGCAAATTATAGCCATTGGCAGCACAAGCTGCGCGCTCCAAATGCAGACGTACCGGATCCATGACATCCCCTTTAAACTCCTTTCCTCCAAACCATCTTATCTATGATGCCTGCGTAGCTTTGGATGACTGCCACTACTTTCGCGCTGACATTTTCCTCCACATAGTCTGGAACCGGAATGCCGAAGTCTCCATTCCGGTTCATCAAAACCGCCGTTTCTACGGCCTGCAGCAATCCCTTCTCATCTATTCCCGCCAAAAGAAAGCACGCCTTGTCCAGCGCCTCCGGGCGTTCCGTGGAAGTCCGAATGCAGACGGCCGGAAACGGACGGCCCTGGCTGCAAAAAAAGCTGGCCTCCTCCAGGAGCGTGCCGGAATCCGACACCACTGCAAACGCATTCATCTGCAGATGGTTATAATCATGAAAGCCCAAAGGCTCATGCCGCAGGACGCGGGAATCCAACGGAAACCCAGTCTCCTCCAGCCTCTTTTTAGAGCGTGGATGGCAGGAATATAAAATCGGCATATCGTACGTTTCCGCCAGCCTGTTTGTGGCTGTAAACAGAGATACGAAATTCCGCTCATTCTCAATATTCTCTTCCCTGTGCGCAGAAAGCAAAAGATACCCGCGCGGCTTTAGGCAAAGCCGCGCCAAAATGTCAGACTTCTCTATGTCCGGCAAATTCTCATGCAGCACCTCAGCCATCGGGGAGCCTGTCACATAGACGCGCTCCTTTGGAATTCCGCACTCATGCAGATACCTCCTGGCGTGTTCCGAATACGCCAGGTTCACGTCTGAGATAATGTCTACGATGCGTCGGTTCGTCTCCTCCGGCAGGCATTCATCCTTACAGCGGTTCCCCGCCTCCATATGAAAAATCGGGATATGGAGGCGCTTTGCCGCAATTGCGGACAGGCAGCTATTCGTATCGCCCAGAATCAAAAGCGCATCCGGCTTAATCCGCTCCATCAGGCGATACGAGCAATGAATGATGTTCCCTATAGTTTCGCCAAGGCTGTCGCCCACGGCGTCCATATATACCTCGGGATCTGAAAGCTTCAGATCCCGAAAAAAAATTCCATTTAGATTGTAATCGTAATTTTGCCCCGTATGCGCCAGTATGCAGTCGAAATACGTCCGGCACTTTTTAATGACTAAGCCAAGCCGGATAATTTCCGGTCGGGTGCCAACAATAATCAAAAGCTTTAGCTTGCCATTCTGCTGAAACGCAACATCCGAGCCATCCATTCGAATCCCCATGCCCATCCCTCCTATTCTTGTTTTACGATCTCAGAAAAGGTATCCGGGCGCTCTGCGTCAAACGGCTCGTTCGCCCACATCAGCGTCACCAGACAATCTGTGCTTGAAAGATTTTCAATGGAATGCGTATAGCCGGGCAGCAGATAGACCGCCTCCAGCTTCTCCCCCGACACTTCAAAATGAAACGCCGGATATGGATTTCCAGCTTCATCCAGGCCCACCCTGCGCTCTGAAATTAAGGCGCGCCCCGACACCACGATAAAAATCTCCCATTTGCTGTGATGCCAATGCTGTCCTTTTGTGACGCCCGGCTTGCTGACATTCACCGAAAACTGCCCATTCGACGCAGTTTTTAAAAGCTCCGTGAAGCTCCCTCTCTCATCCAGATTCATTTTCAGCGCACGTTTTGCCTTCGCCTGGGGCAGATAGGAAAGATAGGTGGCAGATAGCTTTTTTGCAAAAGAACGCTCCGGCATTTCAGGCATCCAAAGCGTCTCTGGCTGTTTGTGAATCTCTTCTAACAGCCGCGCAATCTCCCCCAACGTCACCTTATGCGCGCCTGGGACATAGCAATACCGCCCGTTTGCATCCCGGACGGCCTCATGGCCCAAATATTCACAACGGCTCTCCTTCCCCTCCAGGGCGTCAAGCATTCCTAAAATCAAGTCGTCAATATAAAGCAGGGAAAGCTCTGCAGCAGGGTCGTCCACCGAAATCGGCAAGCCATTCGCCATATTGTGGCAGAATGTCGCCACGACAGAATTATAGTTGGGCCTGCACCACTTTCCAAACAGGTTTGGGAAACGGTAAATTAAAACCTTGGCGCCTGTTTCTTCCCCATACTTTAAAAACAATCTTTCTGCGGCCAGCTTTGACCTGCCATATTCAGAATCTGCAAACCTTCCTGACAAATCTGCTTGAATGGACGAAGAAAGCAAGACCGCAGCACGATTCCGCTGCTTTTTCAAAAGCCGCAGCAATGCGGCCCCAAAATCATGATTCCCCTCCATAAACGCACCCTTGTCCTTTGGCCGGTTGACGCCTGCAAGGTGAAACACAAAATCAGCCTTTCCGCAATAATCCTCAAGCAGCCTCGGATCCGTCGTTCTGTCATATTCATAAATCTCCTCAATAAAAAGGCCCGGCCTTGTCAAATCCTTTTTCTCTTTGACGCACTTTAACGCCTCTACAAGATTTTTTCCCACAAAGCCGTTCGCCCCTGTCACCAATATGTTCATACAAACTCCTTTCCTTATTCTTGCGCAGTTCCCCGCGCATAAAGGGATGCCCGCAGGGCGTTTCCTTATTATTGCGCGGTTCTCTCTGCGCATAAAGGGATGCCCGCAGGGCGTTTCCTTATTATTGCGCGGTTCTCCGCGGCCATCAGCCCCAAATCAGCGGATATATGCGCAGCTTCTTTAAAGCCCAAATGGCCGCGCCGCTAAGCAAAAGCACAGCCACGCTCTCCGCAGCCGCAGAATAAAATACATACCGAATCCCTAACTTCATCGCAATAGGTGTAAGCAGATACTGAATCAAATATCCATGAACCATATACAGCTCCATAGAGTACGTCCCAACTGCAGCAAGGAACCTCCATATGCCTGCCCCACATCCCTTCTGATACAAAAAACGAATCAGGAAGAGGACGCTGTAAGAGACGGTCAGGCCGCATAGGACTCTGTAAGCGTCAACCGCCAACTGCCCCCCCCCGGAAAAAAGATTCACTCCCGTCTCATGAATCAAATGCTTGGACTGATAACAGGCGACGCAGAGAACGGAGAGCGGCACGCTTACAAGGAATGACCGCCTGTCCCAAAGAAGAGCCGCCCACTTTGAGTTCTGACGCTCTAAATTGCGAGCCTCGTACCCCACAATCATGAATGGCAGCATAAATTTATAATTTGCCAAATTAAAGCCGTCAGGAGTAAACAGACAGGCCAGCAGCAGCACAGCATATGCAATGGCTCTTTTTCTATAAAAAAACCGATGGATCAGAGCCATTATGACGGTCAGGTAAAACACGGCCCACAAAAACCAATAGTTCATAAAGAATTTTTTGGCAAACAAAGAAACGACAGAAGCAAAGCCGGGGAAAATGCCCTCCGAACCCTCTTTTCCGCGCATAAACCCGCCTGACGCCAGGGAAACTGCGACGCTGCCCATGCAGGACGCCGCCGCAAAGGCAAACAGGGGCTTTAGCAGCTTCCTTCTCTTTTTTATAATACGCATGCCATGCGCGCGAATAGACCCTTCTGTCAGATATCCCGATATCATCATAAATAACGGCATATGGAACGCATAGATGCTATGCAGCAGAATGCTGCTTTCATCCACCACACCCTCTCCGTCTATATTCCCATGTAAAATGCAATGCCCTAAAATGACAAGGTACGCCAGGATTGCCTTTGCGGCATCCAGCGTCCCGTCTCTTTGACCCTCCTGCATTATCCCCTCTCCTTTAAGGCCTTCCTTACATACTCCGCCGTCAGGATTTTTTCTACCGTCTCCTCGACACTTAGCCGCCTGGTATTATGCGAGGTATAGGCGCCGTCCGACGGCGTGACGCCGCCGCATTCTTGCGCCGCTTTTTGCGCATGAGAGGACGCCCGCCCGGCGTCTCCGTCTACAAAAAACTTATCGTAATTTAAGTCCCTCCCATCCGCGGCAATCCGAAAATACTGCCCCATATCCTGACTGCGGGCGCATTCCTCATTCGTCATCAGCGTCTCAAACATTTTCTCTCCATGCCGCGTGCCAATCACCCTCGTACCGGTATCGCCAAACAGCTTCTGCACTGCCTTTGCCAAATCCCCAATCGAACTTGCATCTGATTTTTGAATGAACAAATCCCCCGGCTCTCCATGTGCAAATGCATACATCACAAGCTCCACGGCCTCATCCAAATTCATCAGGAACCGGGTCATGTCCGGGTTCGTGACGGTAATCGGCTTTCCGGCCTTAATCTGCTCTAGAAACAAAGGGATCACCGACCCTCTGCTGCACATCACATTTCCATACCTGGTACAGCAAATTGTCGTCTTCCCCGCCGCTGTGCGCGCATTCGCCGCGACTACCTTTTCCATCATCGCCTTTGATATCCCCATCGCATTGATCGGGTACGCCGCTTTGTCGGTGGACAGGCACACAATTTTCTGAACGCCGGCCGCCACGGCCGCGCGCAGCACATTGTCCGTCCCCTCTACATTCGTCCGCACCCCTTCCATCGGAAAAAATTCACAGGAAGGCACTTGCTTTAACGCGGCCGCATGAAATATGTAATCCACTCCCCAGACTGCGTCCTGCAGCGAGTTCATGTCCCTGACGTCGCCAATATAAAATTTCACCTTTTCCGCAAAGCCGGGATGCCTTGACTGCAATTGATGCCTCATGTCATCCTGCTTTTTCTCATCCCTTGAAAAAATTCGGATTTCCTGTATTCCGGAATCCAAAAAATGCCTTAAGACGGCCGTTCCAAACGAGCCTGTCCCTCCGGTAATCATTAACGTCTTTCCACTAAAAGAATCTAATGCAGCCATTTCAACTATCTCCTCCAAACTTCTGACTTAAAATAGACTGATAAAGGCCAAATGCCTTGAACGTAAAGCTCTGCGCAAAGATAAAGCAGGCAAAAGCCGTCGATCATCCCCAAAAGGTCAATATAAAATTCCGAAGCGTTCGTCCGGTAGGATATCACGCCGTGATTACGCCTCGCCTCATCTATCAAAAACTGCCTTGCCTCCTGAATCAACGTGTCATATTTACCCCCCCCACTCCATTTTGGCGCATTTTCAAAAGGACGTAGGCATGGAGCATCTGATCGGGCAGCTCAAAAACCCTTGCGCCGGCCTTTTGCAGGAAAAGCAGGCGGTCATAATAGCTCGTAAGCATTTTCATGCCGCCCGGCATCCCGCTTTCCAGGATGCAGCCTGCCCATAGGCCATTGATCCAGAAAATCTGCGATACGTTTTTGCTTATCTTCGATTTCTAACTCCACCGCGAACCTCCCTCACAATTTTCACGCCCCATCGCCATGTATCCCAAAACACAGGGCTTCTAATATGCAGCGCCGCAATCACCCCCGCGGAAATCAGCGCCGCCGCTATTCCCTTGCCAAAAAACGACAGGATTACATTCAGCTTGATAAACTGACAGGCAAAGCCGGCAAGGACGCACGCCGCAGCAGCAGTGAACGCGGAAAAAGCCATCTGCCATAAGTACCCATGCATTTTCGCCCTGTCCTTGAAATACGCTTGAAACAAAACGCTTGTCCCCCATGGAAAATTGACAAACAGCACGCTAATAACAGTAGAAAGAATAATTCCATGTATCCCAATTTTGCTTACCAACATTAAATTAAGCGCCAAATTAACAGCCGAAGATACCAAGGGCATATATCTGCCTTCCCACCACACGCCGGTCGCCTGCCTGTAAATATAGCAGGGGTCATTGATCATAAACACATAAAAATAAATGGCAAAAAGGGCTACGGCTGTATCTGGCAAAAGGTAGGAGGCCCCAACCCATAATCGAATAAACGTCTGTGCCGACACAAGAAAGCAAGCCGTCATCACTGTCGACAGAGCGGTTTCCATAAAGCTGCATTTTTTCAGCATTGCCAAATTCGCTTCCTTCGATTCCTTCACCACATAGTTTCCAATGACCGGCGTAATTGAGACCCCAATAATGCCAATCAAATTTGACAATGCCTGAATGACGCACATATAATTAGAGTATTTTCCCAAAATCTCAAGTCCAAGAAAGCCTGAAATTACAATATTGTCCACAGAGGAAAAAAAGGTGTTCCCTATTTTATGGCATATCAGGCCTTTCACATTTTTCTTAATTTGCCGCAGCTCTTCTTTCGACAACGTCCCCTCGCAACGATACTCGCCAAAAAAACGATCCGTGTAACGCTTGGTTAAATAATTGCTCAATACCGTTGAAGCCGGAAGCAAAACAAGATAGGCGTAAAAATTTTTGAACAGCAGAAGCGTCAGCATTTGCGCTAGATTTTGCATCACATAAATCCCTGTATGAATGTTGCTGTCTATATCGACTCGCTGCGACGCAACTAACAGAGACCTTCGATATGCAAACAAAACATAGCTAAGAACCGTATTCAGCAAATAGATATCAAACAGGATATAGATGTTCATATCCTCTGGGACGCTCCCATGGATCAAATGCGTTAAAAATGGAGAGACCGCCATCCCCAAAGCAAATATGACGGCTCCAATTGCTAAATAGCACTTTCTATAAAAATTCAGCAATGCCGAAACACGCCTCTTATCCCCATTTGCCATTGGCTCGTACATACTGTAGACAAGCGCATCCCCAAATCCAAGCTCCGCCAGGCTTAACATTCCTATAACGGAGGAAAACAAAGAAGACAGGCCCGCATACTCCACGCCAAGAACAGAAATAAGGATTGTCCTCATTCCAAAGGGCAATAAAATCATTGCAATCCGGTTTGCCGCGCTCCACCATAAATTACGGGCCGCATTCGCTGTCCTGCTCATAACCCATTCTCGCAATTCTGCATATTCTTTTGTTGGATCATTTCAAAATAACGCCTTAAAAAAAGCTCTGTCTTTTTCTTTTCTGCCGTCATGACATCCCTAACCCCTTCATACGAAACCGCCTGCTCCCACTTTTTGTCCGAATTTGAGGCGACTCTTCCCTCAAGCCCAAATTTTTTCAGCAATGTCTTAAGCCGTGAAAACATATCTTCTTGATGATCCTTTCTATGAAACGCCCAAAACGCCCTTTCAAAAATAATGGAAAAGCTCACTGCATGAAAGGAATCGGTAAAGACCATCTGCGCATGATCGGCAAAATATAAAAATTCCCTCGGCCCGGATACATAATGGGCGGATCCCTTTTCATATAAATCCACTCTTTGATATCCCGTCTTTTTCTCATACTGCTCAATCAGCTCCCAATCCGCCCTAGAAGGCCTCCCCAAAAAATAACAAACAAAATAGGCTTCTCCCAACGGCTCCCTTGGCTTTCTTTCAATGGCTCTCCACTGACCCTTATCCAGATAAAACACGGGATCCAATAAGACATCCGCCTCTCTCCCGCACAGCTCTTTCACTATGCTCTTTCCGGCATCCTCCCGCACGGAAAGCAGGTCAAAATGCTTCAAGCCATCCACATAACGCCCTTTCAGCTCATTTGGAATCTGATCAACGCCAAAGCTGGCGGCAAGGGAGCAGCGGACGCAGCCTACAGGAAAATCAGCAAAATAAAATCCTGAATCCTTAAGCTCTATTGGATTCCAAACCTGATCGCTCCCAACTATGATTCCCGCAAACTGCCGCATCTGCTTTGCAAAAGAACCCATCCTGACTACATTTAAAAGCTCTTGATTAAACGCGGCAAAATTCAGATATCGGCGCGACCTGGCCTGATACGGATTTGAAAAAGCAGAAAAGAGCTTTCTAGCCCCCGCCTTCAGCAGCCCTGACGCACAGCCCCTTATCCTGCCGTCATCATAAGCGACGCTCCTCGGCTCAAATCCCCACTCCTTCACCATTTGCTCCACCGCGTAATTTTGAAGCCGGTTCCCATAATTAAAGCAGCCATAAAGCGTTAGAACTGCAATCTTATTTTTCATTCCATCCCACACCTCCAAACGTAAGCATCACAGAGATAAAATAAAACATATAATAAAACGGCTGATCGAACTGCACGCCAGACACCCCATAGATTAAGAAAAACAGCTGATAGCACATTGCAAACTCCATGGGAACCCGAAGCAGGCTATCTTCCTGACATGCAAGGGCCTGCTTGACCGCTGTGGCAAACGTAGCCAATGCCGGCACGATAAAGCCAGCAAGGCCCAAAATCCCGCCCTCACATAACAGCTACAGATAAATATTATGCACATTTACAAGATACGTCCCCAAATACTCATTATAGTAATTTCTCTGAAAGTAGTACCATCCCTTCCCCCTAAGCGGGCTTTGCCGAAACCACTCCCATGCCTGTAAAAAGGAGCTGTACCGGCCGCTTGTCACCTGATTGGCGGATGACTCGCTCTGTTCGGCAAACAATGACAACACGAGATTTACCATACGGTTCAGCTGCGAGGACTCTCCTATCAGCCGGATCAACGCCCATAGCAAAAGCGCAGCCACAACGCCAAGCGCAGCCAGCTTTAATACATGAGCCAATTTCCTCTTTTTTCCTGAAAAAAACCAGTAATCAAAAAAGATCACTAGGCACGCCACAAAAAAATGCGCGCGCTTGCCCACGAAAATCAATGAGATTACCAAAAATGAAATCTCAAAGTATCTCTTTCGCTTCCTCACCAGAAGCACAAACACCGCCAGGCAGATCACGCCCGCAGTGATGGACACCTCTGGAAAAATGCCCGAATAATAATTGTTCGACTGCACTTGCCGCATCAATGTCTCCTGATATGGTAGCGGATACAATTGATAGACCGTTGAAAACAAAATCCCCGGGCTTAGTTTTTCCAGATAGACCGAGGCGGCCGTTACAATCCCCATCCCTCTGATTAAGCCAAAGATCAAAGAATCGCCCTTAACCGCCGCCGCCTTTGTGTTCATTGCCACCAAGGTCAGCAGGAAAAATTCAACAAACGCCCTCTGATTTTCCCCTTGCGCAATCAGAATGCTAAGCGGAAACAAAAACCACAGTAATTTCCTATCTTTTAGGCGAAAGCCTTTGAAGCCTGAAAGATAGTCGTTCATGGACAGAACGACAAAACAAATCAAAATTGCAATTCGCGCATATGGGTTTGAAAAATATGTGGCGATCAACGCATAGATCACTAAGAAAACTAACTTCAGCTCTTTTTTATTCATGACAATCTTCATGGCTTTCCTCATCTCATTTCTATTTCTGCAACGCTTCTTCCTCCGACAAGAAGCTGATAAACGCCCCTCGCCGACCGCTTCATCGCCGTTCCTATCCACATTGTCAAAAGAACCGCCAACGCCGGAAGGCAGACATATCCCAATGCCATCGCCAACGCGCTGTCCTTCCATAAAAGAGAAACCGCCTTTTTCAATGGATACGCGCCAACGGCTTTCTTTGCATAACCTGCATCATAACCGCTAAGATTCCATTTACATATTTTATTTCCCCACTTAGCTTCTCACTCATTTTGCCCGCCCGCCTTATGGATCACTTTGCCACGGAGCCAAACATACGCTCCTCTTAAATGATTCCGAAACCCAAACAAAACACTGTATATGAGATTTGCCATGACGCTGCTGTCCATTCGGATCGTGCTTGCCACCAGCCGGCTCAGCAGATCCCTCCTGTCGCTCCTCACATATCTCTTTTCCTCATCAAGCGCAAAAAGCTCCCTAAGCTTCCTATTCTTCTCCCAAAAAGACAACGGGCATTCTTTCCTGTAAAGGTTATAGATTCCGGCAGAAATATAATCCAGATAAAAATTCCCGATCAAAACCATTCCTTTGCCTTTCATCCAGCCATTTGCCCGATACAATTCGTTTACGGCATTTAAGCACTTTAAGATCATAGAATAAAGATCCTCTTTATAGGAATTCACGCCAGTGACCGCATCTCGCCGAATATAACGGTACGGCGTTTTTTTCACAAGCGCAAGGCTCTCCGCGGCCAATAAAAAAGCCGCATTGAATACCAAATCCTCCCCCGTCTTCAGTTCAGGATCATATGCCAAATGGCGTTTCAAAACCGTTCTTTTTCGAAAGCATTTACAGACGCTGACGTTCAACAGCCCATCCGCCCCAAACGCAAGCGCCTCTTTTTTCATCTCATCCCGGCTCCTGCACTCCACGTCCTCTTGAAACGCATTCGTTATCGTTTTCCCCTCTTTTTCAAAGACAATCACATACCCTGCCGCCACAAGGTCAAACCCTCCCTTTACCGCCTTGCCCGCAAGGCATTCCACGTAATCCGGCATTACGTAATCGTCCGCGTCCACAAAAAGGATATAGTCCCCCCTGGAGACGCGAATCCCATAATTTCTGGCATCGGACACGCCGGAGTTTTGCTTATGATAATAGGAAAGAATCTCGACGTCCCGGTACTTCTCACAGACGCTTTTTGTATTGTCCGTGCTGCCGTCGTCCACCACAATCAGCTCATACGTCAGCCCCGTCTCCTGACGCAGCAAGGAATCTATGCATTTTTCAAGATACGCCCCACAATTGAATGTCGGGATGATCACTGAAACGTCATACGTTGTCTCCATCCTTCACCTCATCATCTCCCAAAACTGCTGTAAGCTCCCTAAATCCTCCTGCGCCGCATATTCAATGGCATACGGCTCTATGGCCGCAAGATTTCGCGTTCTGTTCTGAAAGCGAATTTCTGGCCCCTCGTCCATCACCTCTTTTATTTTCGCAGACAGCCGGGCGCTGTCGTCTGCAGGGACAAGATACCGCTCCGGCAAAAGGGCTGCGCCCGCAAGGCACTGTCTGGTCGTAATCACTTCAAGGCCATGCGCCATCGCCTCCAAAATCACAAGCCCCCAAACATCCCGGCGCGTTGGCAGCACAAACACATCTGACGCCATATAATATTTTCTTAGCGTATCCTTTTCACAAAAATCAATGAAATGCGTCCGTTCTCTAACAGATGGCTCCATATCGCCTTCGTACCGTTTTTTCTCTTTGGATCCAATTAGATAAAGCTGATAGCCTCCCTTTATATCCGCTAAGGCACGCAGCAGGACGTCAAACCCCTTGACTGGAATAAATTTCCCAACCGCAAGGATGGTATAGGCGTCCTTCATTCCAAGCTCCTTTTTCCATTTCCTCTTTTCTGCCTCGCTAAGCGGCTCCTTTATCAAATCTTCCCGTGACAGGGACGAAAAGCGATGCCGGAACAGGATCGGATTTTGACGCGCGTAATGGCGCAGGAACGCATCCGTCTGTTCGGACGTGCTAAAGTATGCGGCTGCCTTTCTTATAAAAAAGGATTTCACCCATTTTTTGAAAACGAGCTCTTTTTGCGGCACAAAGCCTCCGTCCACGGAAAGCAAAAACGGCATCCTATGCAAATGCAGATAGAGGATCAAGAGCTGCTGCCCCAAAAATCCGTATCCGTCTAAAATCAGGATGCGTCCGTTCAGCTCCTCTGCCTGCTTCAAATCATAGACGACGCCTTTCCCAAACGGCCTTCCAATGTCTTTCACCCTGGCATTTTGGGGAATATAATTGATATAGCCGGAAGGGACATCCTTTTCATATTGATTCAAATGATAGACGACGACATCGCATTGCTTGCCCAATTCATTCATCCATTTCATTCGGAATGGGGCCAAATTTTGTGTAAATAAAGCCAGTTTCATCGTTCTCCAACAGACGTATCGGCATCCTATAAGAGCTTTGCGATTTTCCAGAATAAATATGGAGACACACGCATAAGGCCGCTCAAAGCACGGATCCGAACGTCTTTCACTTTCCGTATATTTTTTAATTTCTGCTTATAGCCTACTTTTTTTAGCATCTCTTTGGCGCTTTCCCAGTCCGCGCCTTTCGCAAACGAATGAAAAATCCCAAACGACACTCTCGCGAATACCTGCTCTCCCGTAATTTGATGCGCAAACGGCTGACGAGAGACGGTCTGCCCAAACTCATGAAAAAACCTCTCCACATAGTCAAGCCTTGGGCTTGACATCAAAGAGCCGTCATGAATCAGGTACTTATAAGAACGGGATGATACATATCCGCCCTTTTCCACTCTATTTAACAGCCTCCAAAGATACTCCGCGTCTTCTCCAAATCGAAGCGCTTCATTAAAATAAAGCTCCTCCTGCTCCAAAAACTCTTTTTTCAAAAGCAAGGCGCAGCAATGGATGCATCTGTCCCGATATAAATGCCCTCTTTGTATTTCGCCCACGTCAATCACAGATGAAGCGGCGCTTGGGCTGACGCGGCTGCCCTGCCTGTGATTTGCCCGCGTATACTCAAACCCGGAAAACGCAAATTCCAGCCCCTCCCGTTCCGCAAGCTCAAACAAATTTCCAAGATGGCAGTCCGAGATCATGTCGTCCGCATCTATAAAACATACATATTTGCCCGTCGCCGCATGAATCCCCGCATTCCTCGCCGACGGCAGCCCGCGGTTTTCCTGCTCTATAATTTGATGCGCCACGGTGGAAGACGAAAGCAGATTCCTCGCAATCCACATCGAATATAGCGTTCGGCGTTATAGACCGGGACAATCACGCTGACCTTATATTCCATTTACTCCAAACTCCTTTTTCCTAACGCTGCTTTTTGTCCTTTATCACGCAAGCCATATCGCCCAATATCGTTTTTTTGGGATATTGGCGGCAAAAGGCCAGCAGTGCGGCCAGGCCCCACAGCTTCTTTTTTTCCATAAGACGAATTCTTTTGTGCAGGACGCGGCGCCTTCGTTCAATGAGCGCCGCATCCAACGCATCAAAATGATTTCTTTGTATGACCTGCTTGAGCCTTTCATACTCCGACAGCTCATTTCTTTTCTGCGCAATCCGCCTTTCTATGCCATACGCGCTTTTTATGGAGCCAATCCCCGAGGCGTTCGCCGCATGAATCCGGTACTCGCTTAATCGCTCGCGGATTTCATACTCTCCATGGTGAGAAAGGCCAATTAAATGGATCAGCAGGTCATGCCCATACACGCCGTCCAGATCCATCCCGCTTATAAGCTCCCGAACCGTTCCCCGAAAGGCCATCGCAAATCCCGGATAGTCCATGCGGTATAAAAATGTCTCAAATGAAAGCTTTCCCTCTTTTTTCCTGACCGGGGGCGCATATCTCGCCCCCTTCAGCGGATGGGAATTTTCGTCGATCATCCGATAGCCGGAATTGAGCACAAGGCAGTCCGAATGCCGCTCAAATACGGCCTTCATGCTCCGAAGCTTACTCTTATGAAAGACGTCATCCTGATCCGACAAAAAAACAAGGTCTCCCTTCGTTTTTGCAATCGCATGGAAAAAATTATGGATAAAGCCAAGCCGCGCCTCATTTTGATACAGCCTCCATTTGCCTGTCAGCCCATTTTTTTCTATAAATTCCGAAACAATCTGAACGGTCGCGTCCGTTGACCCGTCGTCACACAAAATGACTTCATCCGGCTGCAAGTCCTGATTGAAAATAGACGTCAGCTGCTCTTCTATGTATTTTTCTCCATTGTAGGAGGCCATCGCCACAGAAACTGTCATATCCTCTCCTTTATCCGACGCCTTAACAAGACGCGCGCTGGCGCGCATCCTGACCGGAGGCTTCTCCTGACCGAAGATCCCGCCCAAAGTTCCGATCAGGCAAGATAACGGTCCATTTCATCCATCAACGTTTTCTTATCAAAATGCGTTCCGGCATATGCCCTCGCATTCCGGCCCATTTGCAAAAGCTCCTCTTTCTCCATCCGGCACGCCCAGAGCAGGCATTCTTTCAGCCCTTCCACGTCGCCCGCCGGGACGCAGAGCCCGCATCCCGCATCGTTTATGACCTTTTCCGTCTCGCCTGACGCCGCCGCAAGGATCGCCTTCCCGCACGCCATATAAGACTGCAGCTTTGCCGGAATCGTCTTTTCAAACAGCGCGTCGTCCAAAAATGAGACATACGCCATGTCGCAATGCGCAAGCAGCTCCGGAATCTCCTCTGCCGGCCTTTTGCCTAAAAAACAAATCAAGTCCGAGACGCCGCTCTTTTGTACCTTCCTTAGCAAATCCTGTTTCTGCCTGCCATCCCCAATCAGGCAGAACCGGATGCGGCAGCCTTCCCCCTTCAGCAGGCAGGCGGCCTCCACCAATGTATCCAAGCCCTGCGCAGCCCCAATATTGCCCGTGAACATGACGCAAAAGCCCCCATCCTCCGGAAACTCCGCCCTAGGCTTCCTTTGGGCCGGCCGATAAAACTCTTCCGCATACTGCGGCCAGAAATGAATCTTTTTTGTATCTGCGCACTTTTTGCGCACCTCCTCCACAAAGCTTTCAGAAGTGCAGAAAATTTTGTCACAATTTTTATAGATATACTTCACCATCCGGTTAATCGGCCCAAGGATCAGGGGCGTATGGATCCCTGTGACAATTTCCACATTTTCCGGCCACAGATCCTGCACATACAGATAGCAGGGCAGGCCCCTTCTTTTCGCATACCAGACGGCGACCAGGCTCTGCGTCATGGGGGACGTCTCAAAGTTAAAAACCACGTCTGCGTCCAATTTCGTGAGCCTGCTCCAAAAAAAACCGCTGATGACAAAAGAAAAATAATTTAAAATCAAAGTGAGGGGGCCGGAGCCTCTTGGGATTAACGGAATTCTATGGATCTCTATCCCATTCCATCGCTCCCTTCTTTTTTTTCGAAGCCCATATCCCTCATAAAATTTGCCTTGCGGGTAATTGGGTATGCCCGTGAGCGCCGTCACCTGATATCCCCTCCTCACCCACTCCCGGCAAATGTCATTTATCCGAAACTGCTCAGGATAAAAGCACTGGCTCACGACTAAAATTCTTTTTCTTCCCATCCTGACACGCCCTCAATTCCTATCGCCTTCAAAACCCGATCCCTTGCAGAAGCTCCTTTTGCCTGGGGCTTAGCGCCTGCTTTTTTTCACGCTCCCTTTGCCTGCTGACCCACCGGCCAAGCAGCGCCCCGTTTTCGGCTACGTAGGCCGCCGGGACCCTAAGGTTTCCATGCTCGTTATAATACCTCTTGGCCTGAAGGTATTTTTCCTCCCACTGCCTCTCCTGCCGCAGGCCCCATTCCATCCCGATTTTCTCAAGCTTTTGAATCTGACCGACAGTCAAAGGAGCGGCATCCTTCTTTTTTCCCGCGTATGCGCCGCGCTGGTTCTCAATCCAAATGCCAAGGGCCGTCCCGTCTTCCGCCACATAGCCCCTTGGAGCCTTTAGGTTTCCATGGCTTTTATAATACGCCTCTGCCAGCGCATAATGCTGCTCCCACTGGTAAGCCGCCCGATCCCAAATCATTCCGGCCGCATTCAGCCGTTCCAACTGTTCTTCCGTCAACGGACGGCCAGCCGCCTTTTTTTGCTTGCTTCGGATATTGCTCACCCATTTCCCTAACGGATACCCGTCTTCTGACACGTAGCCGACTGCGACATCTGCATTCCCATATTGGCTCACGTAATCCTGCAAGGCACAGAGGCCCCTTTCAAAGCGTTTTGCAGGGCCTTCTCTCCAATCCATGCCAATGGCCTCCAAACGCGCAGCCTGACCCTCGCTTAGTGAGCCGGCGGCCTTTTTGCAAAATACGCGCCTCTGCGTCGCAAGCCAGGCTCCGAGCGCAAGGCCAGAAGGCGTGACATAGGAATTAGGAACCCGCAAATGCCCGTTTTCCTCAAAATATGCCTTTGCCTCCAAATAATAGCCGTCCCAAGTGACGGAAAGGCCCGCCGCCAGCCGCTCAAAAATCCTGCGGCAGTCTCTCGTCTCGTCTATGATGCGGAATTGCTCTTCAAAACGCCTGCGCTCCCACTCCAAATCCGTCCGATTTCCAAAATAAGCTTCCGCCTCCAGGCGGATGCCGTCAATGGAAGAAAGGCTTTCAAAATTATTTACAATGTCAAAAATGACCGGCTTTTGATCCCTTCCCGCCGACAAAGCCCTGCCAATCTGCTGTAGGTAGAGGATCGGGGAAACAGTTGGCCGCAGCAGAATCACGCCGTCCACCCCGTCCACATGAACGCCCTCATTCAGCATATCAATCGAGAACAGCAGCTTAATATGATCGCTTTCATCCTCCTGGAACGCCAAATACTTCCGCTTTGCATCTGGATCCTCGTAGGTGATGCCATACAGATGCGGCTTGCTGTCAATCTGCTTTAGCCATTCCAAACACTGCCCCATCATGGCCTTCATATGCTCCTTGCCGGAACAGAACACCAGATATTTCCCATGGGGACGCGCCATATGCTTTTCAAAAACCTTGTCCAATCCGTCCGCGTGTTCCAAAGCGCGCTTTAGCTGCGCGAAAAGCCGCTCTGCGTTCCTGCAAAGCGCGGGATTTTGCGTGGCCCGGATGCGCGCTTTGAGGCGCTCCATCTCCTTTTGATAAGAATAAACGGATAGGATATACTTTGGCGCAGGCAAGATGCCCCGGGCAATTGCCTCCCCAAGCGTCATCTCT
>CANTEO010000039.1 GCA_947652855.1 uncultured Roseburia sp.
ATGACCCTCTGCTTGTAAGGCAGATGCTCTCCCAGCTGAGCTAAGATCCCCCATAAAAGCAAGCCATCGCTGACTTGCTTTATTATTATACAATCGGCGACAAAAATTGTCAAGCGCTTTTTCAAAAAAAACGAAAAGCCCAACGAACCGCCCCATCAAGGCGGCTTGCCTGAAGGGCCGCGCTTCGCCTTGGCTCCTGTTATGCCAACGCCGCCGTAATGATCGCCATAGAGTACACCTCTGTAGCGTTGCATCCGCGCGACAGGTCATTGACCGGCGCGTTCAGCCCAAGCAGAATCGGGCCATACGCCTCAAACCCCCCAAGGCGCTGCGCAATCTTATACCCAATGTTGCCCGCGCTGATGTCCGGGAAAATAAATGTATTGATATGTCCGGCAATCTCCGATTCCGGGCATTTTGTATGCGCCACGCGCGGAGAAACGGCGGCGTCAAACTGCAGCTCACCCTCCACTTCCAGATCCGGCGCCTTCTTCCTGGTCTTTTCCGCCGCATTGCGCATCCTGTCCACATCTTCCCCGGCCGCAGATCCAAACGTGGAATAGCTTAAAAACCCAATCTTTGGATCCACGCCAAAAATTTTGGCGCACTTCGCCGCCTCAATCGCAATCTCCACCAGCTCATCCTCCGTCGGACGGATGTTGATCGCGCAGTCGGCCATCGCCAAGACTTCACTGTCGCCCGTCGCCCTGGAACGCACCAAAATAAACACCGAGCTTACGATGTTGTTTCCCGGCTTCGTCTTTATCAGCTGCAAAGCGGGCCGAACCGTGTCCGCCGTTGAATACGTCGCGCCGCCAAGCAGGGAGTCCCCCAGGCCCATCTTTACCAGCATCGTGCCAAAATAGTTCGTCTGCATCAGCGTCTTCTTCGCCTGCTCCATCGTCACGCCCTTGCTCTTGCGCAGCTCACAGAACATCTCCGCCATCTCATCCAGCCTGTCAAACTTCTTCGGGTCAATAATCTCCGCCCCGCGGATATTATACCCGCATTCTTCAGACGCGGCAAAAATCTCGTCCTCATCCCCCACCAAAATCGGGCTTAAGAAATTGCTTGCCAAAAGGCGGGATGACGCCTCTAACACGCGCGCGTCCGTTCCCTCGGTAAACACAATTTTCTTCGGGTTCTTCTTAAGCATCCCAATCAATTCACCAAATCCAAGCACTGCCATAGCCACCATTCTCCTATCTTTTTTTATTCATTGTATACAGTTTTTTCCAAAAAATCAACTGTCTATACATCATTTAGAAGACGTTCCACCAACCGGACGCATTCCGCCGCGTCTTTCGAATAGCCATGCGCCCCAATCTCTTTCGCAAAGCTCTCCGTCGTCGCCGCCCCGCCAATCACAATGTGGCTTTCGCATCCCTTTTGGGCCGCCAGCTCCACAACGTCCTTCATCCGCATCATTGTCGTCGTCATCAGCGCGGATAATCCAATAATTTTTGCCCGCTCCTGCATTGCAGCCTCCACAATCTGCTCCGCCGGCACGTCTTTCCCAAGATCTATGACATGGTATCCGTAATTCTTAAGCATCAGCGCCACCAGGTTCTTTCCGATGTCATGGATGTCGCCCTCCACGGTGGCAATCACGACCGTCGCTTTCTTCGCCGCATCCCCTTCCCTTTCCAGCATCGGCTCCAAATAGGCAATCGCCTTTTGCATGGCGGCGGCGGAAGAAATCAGCTGAGGCAGAAAGTACGTCTGCTGCTCAAACAGCTCTCCCACCCGGTTAATCGCAGGGATTAAGCTTTCATCAATCAGCCCGCCCGGCGCCTTCCCCCCGTTCAGCGCCAGCTCCACCTCACCTAAGATCTTTCCCTTATCTCCGTCCAGGACGCACTGAAAAACGCGGTCTAAAGCCTGTGTCCCGCCCCCGTCCGGCGCCCTGCCAAATTCAGGCGCCGCATCCCTTGCCGCGCCTTCCTTTTTTGCGTTCGCCCTTTGGATATACCGCAGGTCCGCCCCTTCTTTGCTCAGCAGCAGATCCGCGGCAAATGCCGCATCCATCAAAGCCTCCTGCGCCGGGTTCGCGATCGCCATGGTAAGGCCGTTCATAATCGCCGCCGTCAAAAACGCCGTATTAATGCAGCTTCTCTCCGGCAGCCCAAACGATATATTGGACAGCCCGCAAATCGTCGCAAGCCCGCGCCCCTTGCAAAACGCAATTGTTTCCAGGCATTCCGCCGCCGCGCGCGGATTGGCGCCCACCGTCGCCACCAGGCCGTCCACAACAATGTCCTCATTCGCCATTCCCGCCGCATTCGCCGCCTTTTGGATTTTCTCTATGATCCGATGCTTTTCGTCCGTATTTTCTGGCAGTCCCTCATCCGACAGCGGAAGGAGGATAAACATCGCGCCGTATTTCGCCGCAATCGGGATCAGCCGCTCAAACTTCTCTTTTTCCAGGGAAATCGAATTGATTAACGCCCTGCCCGGATAAATCCGAAGCGCCGCCTCGATGACGTCCACATGGCTGGAATCTATGCAAAGCGGCAAATCTACCGTAGAAGTGACCTCATAAACCGCGCCTAACATCATCTGCTTTTCGTCAATCCCGTTCATGCCCATATTCACGTCAAGCACAGCCGCCCCGTTTTTTTCCTGCTGCGCCGCCATCTCGCACACCATGGAAAAGCTGCCTTCCTTCAGCTCTGCCTGAAGCTTTTTCTTCCCGGTAGGGTTAATCCGCTCCCCCACCACTGTAAAAGGCCCATCCAGCGCGATCTCCACACAGCTGCGCTCAGACGCCAAAAAGCGGCGGCGCCCCTCTTTTACCGGGAGCAGCTTTGCGCCCGAAAGGACGCGCGCCATTGCCGCGATATGCTCCGGCGTCGTCCCGCAGCAGCCGCCAAACAGACGCGCGCCGCGCTCTGCAAGCCCCCCGACCGCTTTCGCGAACGCCTTGGGCCCCATATCATAGACGGTCTTTCCATCCTCCAATCTGGGCAGTCCGGCATTCGGCTTTACAAACACCGGGATCCTGGCGACGTCATACATCTCCTCCACCTGACGCGTCATAAGATCCGGCCCAACAGAGCAATTGACGCCAACCGCGTCCACGCCTAAGCTCTGCAAGACAATCACCGCTGTTTTCGGATCCGTCCCATAAAGCGTCCTTCCCGTTTCTTCATACGTCAGGCTTACCAGAATCGGCTTCTCGCTGCATTCCCTAATGGCAATGACTGCCGCCCTGCATTCCTGTAAGCTCATCATGGTCTCCACCACATAAAGATCCACTCCGGCCTCTTCTAATGCCCGCGCCTGCTCCTTATACACCTCCACCAGCTCCTCAAACTGCATCTCCCCGATCGGATAGAGCTGCTGTCCCGTCATGGAAAGATCCCCGGCGACATACGCCCTGCCGCCCGCCGCCTCTTTGGAAAGCGCCACAAGCTCATGGTTCATCTGCGTCAGCTTCCCCTCCAGCCCATATTCCGCCAGCTTAATGCGGTTCGCCGTAAACGTAGGCGCATACAGGATGTCCGTCCCCGCCGCGACGTAAGCCCGCTGCAGCTCTACTATCGCCTTCGGATGCTCCAATATCCATTGCTCCGGGCATACCCCAAGCTTCATGCCCGCCTCCTGCAGATTGCTGCCTGTGGCGCCGTCCAAAAGGACAGCCCCCTGACTCACCCGGTTCTTAAATTCCTCTCTGTTCATGCCATGCCCTCCTGCTGTCCTAGAATGCTGCCGCGTCCGTCTTTGAACGGATCAGGCTGAATGCGTCGTCCGCCTTCCATTCAAAAAATCATGAACAATGATTTTTGTAAAAGTATACCACAAAAAAAAGCCGGAAAAAAGCATTTAAGGAAGTTCCTTTTTCAATTTGGGCAGGGATTTCAATAAAACAGTCAGAAATAGCGGAAACAGCGTGACAATATCCCCTGTTTTCCTTATTGAAAAAATTAGATTAGAAGAGTAAAGATATGCTCAAAATATCCCATCATAAACGGAATATTGATTTTCATAGACAAATGACCCCACATCCTTTCCCAGACGCAGCCATGGCCTATTTTTGTCAAAGTCACGCTAAAAAGCAAGGCATTGTCAGTTTCGTTCTGCCCTCCTGCTGATTGGGATGGATTTCATTGAAGATAATATGATGAAAAACAGAGGATAAGATTCCTTACGCCGTTATAAAAAGACGCAAGTATGTAAAAGAAAAACTATTTTTACTGTGGGAGCAAAAAACTCATCCGACATCATAAAAAAACTGGATGTCACAAAATAAGAAGCTTGCCCCTTTTGCAAATTTTTTCATTTTGGACTCATCCGGCTTCTGAAAGACGGATCGCAGCCACAAATCCTGAAATTGATTCATCAAACGATTCCTCCTTTATCTTTTGTTTACGTCTTTACTCTATCATGCTTCAATTGATTTTCAATAGCTATGTGCTAATCGGCGCAAATTCGATGCTATTTGACATATTCCCACAAAAACGTTGCGCGCCACGCATTTTCAGTATTCAATATGTATTTTTATATCTATTTCCTATTTATTTTTTTCGCAATCAATACTATAATTTTTTTACAATACCAAAGACAAAGGAGGCGTATGGATGGATTGGCTCCGAATCTATTACGAAATCTCAATTGGCTCATTCTGTTTCTTCACATTAGAGCTCTTCGCTGCAACTCATAACCCTTACTTTATGCATGACCGGAAGCTCCCCCTCCGAATCGCGTTCCTGACCTTTGCGGCGCTGTGCGCCATCCCCTCTTCGTTCCCCTGCGCAAGGGCCATCCTGATTCTTGGCCGGCTGCTTTACCTCTTTCTCATTTCTAATTTCAAGCTAAAGACGTGCCTCATAAAGCTTGCGGCTTACGAAGCATATCTGTCCCTATCTGCCTTCCTTTTCCTTACGCTTCGCGCGCTTTGCTCCAATGACGCCAGTTCTGCCGGCAATGCGGCCGCCTATGGCTGCTATGGCTCATTATGCTGCACGGCTCTCGCATATCTCATTCTCCGTCTGCACCTCTATGGCAGGCGCTTGGCCTCTTTGCACGCGTATCGACAATTTTGCTTCACAATTAGCGCATCTGTTTTACTGATTGTGTCCGCCCTAAGCTATTTTAGCCTGCTCTCCTCCCCCGGCCTTTCTGCCCAAAGCCAGGCCCTGCCAGTTGCGTTCCCCCTCTTTTTTGCCTTTATCGCCAAATTCCTGACGCTCTATCAGCAAATGACCGCCTCACTGGAGGCAGAGGCGCGGCATAAGCTGCTTTTGGCAAAGTATGAGCTGGAAACAGGCTATTTGAAAGACATTGACGCGTCCATCAAGCGCCTTTCCGCCCTGCGCCATGATTTTAAAAACCACCTCTTAATCTTAAACGGCTATGCCAGCCGAAATGAGATCGAAAAGCTGCAGCAATATCTAAAGAAAATCAGCGGGGAAATCTCTGACACGAAGCTGATCCAAACGCCAAGCCCCCTGATCTCATCCATACTGAACGCGAAAGCCGCCGTATGCAAGAAAAAAAATGTGCTGTTTGAATCAGAATGCTGCTTTCAAGCCGTCTCCGTCAGCGATTTTTATCTAATTACCATCCTTGGCAACCTCTTGGACAACGCCATTGCCGCAGCGGAAAAGCTGCCGGAAGGCTTCGTTCTGATTTCGATTAAGCAGATCGACTCTTTCCTCTGCATTGTCTGCAAAAACAACCACTGTGAAGCGCTGCGATTGAAAAACGGCCGTTTGCTCACTACAAAAAAGGCCGCAGACCCATTTCACGGCATCGGCATAAAAAATATCCAGGATTCCGTCGCCTCCCTAAACGGAACCCTGGATCTGCAATATGACGCAGCCCTGTTCGAAATCTCTGTCCTGCTCCCAAACCATGCTTAAACGCATTTCCCTTTGAAAGCCGCTGCAGCTGCGGCGCCTGCCGTCCAAGCGTTAAAACACTTCCTTGCACAGGGCGCGAATTTTATTCAGATGCATCTGACGCAGCTTCGCCCGATACCTCCGGCTAACCGGGACTTCCACGCCCTTTTCCAGGCAGACGGCATTCGACTTGACTTCCCGTATCTTTTCAAAATTCACGATATAGCCCTGATGAACATAATAAAACCTGCTCTCATCCAATTTTTCATAAATATCCATCAATGTAGCATAGCTAAAAACTTCGCCGTCTTCCATATGGAACACGCACTGGTTTCTCCTCTTCTCCACATAAAAAATGTCATCCGTCAGAAGAAAGCGGCTCCCCTGGTTCGTCTTCACCTCTAAGAAACGCGTCTGCGCCTTATGATCCTCCTCCTGACGGCGCGCCTGCGCGACGCAGCGGCTCAGCAGGCGCTTAAATTCCTTGTAAGGCACCGGTTTTTTCAAATAGCCCAGCGCCTCTGCCTGATACGCCTCAAACGCGTACTCCTCAAACGCCGTAATAAAACAGATGACAGCCTGAGGGCAAAGCCCCCGGATCCGCCTTGCCGCCTCCGTCCCTTTCAATTCCGGCATATCCACGTCCAAAATGAAGATGTCGTACTGCGGCCCATCCTTTCCAAGCGCCTCGATGAGGGCGGCGCCAGACAAATACGCCGTCGCCACAAGCTCATCTCCAGACTCATTTTCATAAGTAATTAAATAGTCTCGGATCACTTCTATAAAATATTCTTCGTCGTCGCACAATGCAAGCTGAATGCTTCCCATGATCCCTGCCTTAGCTTTATCTATGGCCGTGATGGCCGCCCCCATGTCCCCGTGAATGATGCCCGCCGCCTTGTGAATTTGCGCCCCAGTTGCCGCAGCCTCCCTGATGGTAGCTTGGGCTTAGGCAGCCAGGATTTCCATTTGGGCAGGCATAGCCCCCGCACGTATGCGCTCCGTTCGCATCATGGTAGCCCGCATCCGGGCAGTCCGGGTTCCCGTTCGGACAAGCGACGCACACGTGCGCCCCATTCGCGTCATAGTAGCCTGTATTCGGGCAGTCCGGGTTCCCGTTCGGGCAAGCGACGCACACGTGCGCCCCATTCGCGTCATAGCAGCCTGTATTCGGGCAGTCCGGGTTCCCGTTCGGGCAAGCCGCCGCGCTTTGGCTGGCTGCTTCTGCCGTCACGGCTTTCACAGCGTCGTTTCCGGCATCCACGTCAATTTCAGGCTCCGCTTTTGCGCCCGCATTTTCTGCCTCTGAAATTTCTGTTGCCGCCTCCTGCCCTGCGACAGACGCAAGCCGCAGCGCGACGTCATCCTCCGTATCCATTTGCGCCTCGGCCGCAACAGGATCCCTCTGCAAAAAAACATCCGCTGCAAACACCGCCGTCCCAATCGCGACCGACAAAACGCAAATCCCTCCAAACACAACTGATTTCTTCATTCCCATCTACCTCCCTGCCATTGCCTCTTTCCCTGTTCTTTCATTACTAGCTATCATAATACCGTATTCCGATCATGATATCAATTGCTTTTTTCTTTTTTCATTAACTCTAAGTTAAAAATGCCTTTTTCGAACTTAAAGCCGATTCAATAGCCAAATGCACAGCGCTTTGGTATAATATCCTTATGCAATCCTATACTAGCTTCTGAAATACGCAATTGGAGGAACCTTATGCAAATGAAAGACGTAATTTGCCAAAAACGCAAAACGCTTGGCTTAACCCAGGAGCAAATCGCAAAACGCCTTGGCGTATCCGCCCCCGCCGTAAATAAATGGGAAAGCGGCGTGACTTGCCCGGACATCGCCCTGCTGCCCGCGCTGGCGCGTTTGCTGCAGACAGACTTAAATACGCTGTTTTGCTTTCAAAAAGACCTGTCTAAAGAAGACATCGCCCAAATCTTAAACGAAATCGCGAAAATAGGAAGGGATCCTGACTTAGGCGGCTTAGAGGAAGCATTTCAGCTGACGCAGAAAAAGGCAAAGGAATTCCCGAGCAATTCGGAACTCTTATATCAGCTGGCGACTGTGCTGAACGGCCTATGGATGATGGTTCCCTGCCAGGAGAGCGCGCGTAAGGCGTATTCGGCATTTTCCAGGAAACTCTATCAACAGGCCATTGCCTGCGGGGATCCGGTCTTTGCCAATAAAGCGCGGTATATGCTAGCCTCAGAAAAAATCCAAAACGAAGAGCTTGAGGGCGCTATGCAGCTAATCGAACGCATCCCAACGGATCAATCATTTGGCAGGGATCTGCTTTTTATCTCTCTTTATATGAAGCAGAAGAAACATAAAGAAGCGTCTGAGCTGTTGGAGAAAAAGCTGAGCAAATCCATTCAGGACACGTTCCTTCTGCTAAATCAGCTGGCGACCGTCGCTGTTCGGGAAGGCGACTCGGCGCGCGCCCAAACGCTTGCCGACTACAGCGCGAAGTTAATGGAAATCTACAACTGGCGCTTTAGCTCCTATACCGTCGCAATGAGCGTCGCCATGGAAGAAAAGGACGCCGACAAATGCATTTGCCTTTTGGAACAGATGATTTCCTCCCTGACGGAAGAAAATCATATGGCGGACTCCGTCTTATTCGCCCATGCCGCAAAGCCCGCGTCCCATTTTGACTCCTGCCAAAATCTTCTAAAAATGCTGCTTGGCGCATTAGAAAGCTCAAATGAATTCTCTTTCCTTCGCGGCAAGGAAGAGTTTCAGGCTCTCATTGCGACATACAAAAAAGCTCTGGGAGAGCCAGGCTGACCGGCTCTTCCCTTCTCCTCTAACGCAAGTCCTTCTGCGGCGCATTCCAGAAACCGTTTCATGCTATTCCAATTTCATGCCGGCACAAAAAGCGTTTTCGGATGTAACACTTGAATTTCGGCTAAAAATCATAGTATAATGAATCGAAGCTATCTGTAACAGTTTTCCTTTGGTTAATTGCTGCATTGATCCACTATATCAAAAACCGCAAAGGAGAAGGACTATGGGGTTAAAAAATTTAAAAGTAAGAACAAAAATGCTGCTGCTTTGCACAATTACGATTCTGGCCACTGGGGCCATGTGCGCAATCTTCGGCTTCTACATGAAAGAAATCAGCAGGCTTTCGATGAATGAGATGGAATCCATCATCAACAGCAGCTACGACACCGAAATCAAGAAGCAAGTGACGACCGCCATTTCCATGCTGGAGCACGTTTACTCTGATTATGAAGAAGGGGAGACCACCCTGGAAGAGGCAAAGGACAAAGGCGCGCACATCTTAAGGGATCTGCGGTATGGCGATGACGGCTATTTTTGGGCGGATACCTATGAGGGAGAGAATGTCGTCCTCCTTGGAAACGAGACAGAAGGCACAAACCGCTATGAAGCGACTGACGTAAACGGGAAATTTTATGTAAAAGAACTGATAGAAAACGGAAGAAAAGAAGACGGGGGCTTCGCGGAATATTATTTTCCCAAGGACGGAGAATCGCAGGCCCTGCCCAAACGGGCATACACCAAAGCCTTTGAGCCTTTTGAATGGGTCATCGGCACGGGCAATTACATAGACGACATCGCCGCTCAGGTACAGCTTAGGGAAGATCAGCAAAGCTCCTTCATCCAGCAAAAGATTACGGTCGCCTACGGCATGGGCATTGCCCTGATCCTGATTGTGACGCTCTTCATTTTCCTGATTTCGAAAGAAATCATATCCTCACTCAAAAAAGCCGTCCAATACAACAAGCTGCTTGGAGACGGAAACTTCTCATCAGAGCTGCCAAACGCATTCCTCAAAAGAAAGGATGATTTTGGCTCCCTTGCGCGGACGATGCATCAGATGAAAGGCAGCGTCAGCTCCTTAATCGGCCAAATCCGCCAGGAATCCGATTCGATCAAAGACGCCTCTTTCGACATCAACCAGCAGGTATCCGCCGTAAATCAGGAAATGGAGACCGTTTCCGCCACGACGGAGGAGCTTGCGGCCAGCATGGAGGAAGTGGCCGCGGCGTCGCAGGAAATCACCGCCATGTCGCATGAGATCAACTCCGCCGCACAGAACATCTCTTCCAAATCAGAAGACGCATCGCACAGGGTCACGGAGATCGCCAAGCGCGCAGAAGACGCAATGGCCTTTGCCATTAAAGACCATCAGGCCGCAAGCAATATCGCAAGGCGCATTCGCGGTGAATTGGGCAAAGCCCTGGAGAATGTAAAGGTCGTGGAGCAGATCAACGTCTTGTCCGATTCCATCATGAGCATTACGTCGCAGACCAATATGCTGGCGTTAAACGCGTCCATTGAAGCGGCAAGGGCCGGAGAGGCCGGAAAGGGCTTTGCCGTCGTCGCAGACCAAATCCGCGTCCTGGCCGAGCAGTCCAAGCAGACTGTCGTAAACATTCAGGAGATCACCGGCCAGGTCAATCAGGCTGTCGCGGATCTCTCCTCTGACGCAAAGGAGCTGTTAGAGTTCGTCTCCACTGACGTCTCCAAAAGCTATCATAATTTTGAGGAAACCGTTCAGGCATACAAGGACGACTCCGCATATATCGACAAATTAATTTCTGAATTCAGCGGCGAGGCGGATCATTTGACGCAAGCCATCGGCGGCATTATGGAGGCGATTGAGGAGGTCGGCACCTCCACAGACGAAGGGGCAAAAGGGACGACGGACATTGCGCAGAGAATCAGCGACGTCGTGCAGCAGACGGAACAGATGACGCATTCCGCCTCACAGACAAATGAAACCGTTGAAAAACTGGGAAAAGAAGTAGAAAAGTTTAAAATTTAACGCTAAAAATCGGAGGACAGGCTCATGACCGCAAAAGGGTACGTAAATGCAGTTGGAAGAAAGATAAAATGCGGCAACACAAAAAAACGCGAAATCAGGCAAAAGCTCTATACCGAAATCTGCCATCGGATGAACAAAGGGGAGTCTCTAAATGAAATTATTGCGCAGAAAGGCTCTGTAAAAGACGTGGCGGACGCCATCAACGCCTCTTTCGATGAAAAAGAAGTAAAACGATATCAGAGAAGCCGCATTCTGTTTGTCATCCTTCCAACGATTGTGATGATCGGGGCGCTTATCTATTACTCTTTTTTCCAGGTTGCGAACAGCGTTGACCTGGCAGAAAGCGAATATTTTGAAAAAGCGCAGGTGGAAAGCCTGATACAGGATACGGTAGGGCTGTTAGACCAGGGTGATTATGAAGCCCTAAAAGAAGCCTCTGTAGAAGAAATGCACTCCATCTTAAACGATGAGACAATCGGAGACGCAAAAAAGAAAATTTGCGAAGATTGGGGCGCACGCACCCAATTCGGAAACATCCGCACGATAGATGTGGAAAAAAACAAGCTTCACTATGCCGTTGGGGAAGTTGTGGCAACGTATGAAAACATCAGCGTGACCTATCGGATGACCTATACGCAGGACTTGAAATTAGCCAGCCTGTACATGAAATAAGAGATCGCCTGGCCTGACCGGACAGCGCCTGCTGCTGTGGCGCTGTCCGTTGCTGTCTATAGAAAAACAAGCCCTCCGCCCCTACTTTCCCATATGCCGGGCAGGCGTGTGGCCTGAAAAATGCACCAGGCCCGTGCGGCGCAGGGCAACCATGACAGACGGAATCAGGATCAGCTGTAAGAGGATGCCGGGAACCGCATTCAAAAACGCCCCTGCCAGAAACATCTGCATTGTAAAGCCGCTCCCTCCCATTCCAAGCAGCAGCATTTGCACAAGCCCCCAAACCATGCGCCCCGCCAGCATCGCAAGCACCATGCTCCGGTATAGCGCGATCACGCATTTCCAACGGGAATGAGAATACAAAAAGCCCGCTGCAAAGCCGTATACGGCAAGCTCAAAGGCCATTGCAATTCCTGTCGGGTACAAAACCGGCATCCCAAACAGAACATATCTCAAAAAAGGCAGAATAAAACCAATGCCAAGGCCATACTGCCAGCCGCAAATTAAGCCGCACAAAAGAACGGGGATATGCATTGGCAAAAGCATTTTTCCAATCTGAGGAATCTGCCCGGTCAGAAACGGCAGCGCCAAGCCAATCGCCAAAAACATCGCCGACAACGTCAGGCTTAACGCCGGCGCTTTCTTTTTTTCATCCATTTTCCATGCCCTCCTATTCCTTAAAACAAGATCCATCTTTTCGTCGTTGCTCATTGTTCCATTCATTTACGCTATCCGCGCCCACTCTTATTGATCCGGGAAAATACGCAAGCATTTCCCTGTCATTTTCTGAATCGCCAAATGCCGCCACTTCCTCTCTCTGATATCCCATTTCCCTGCAGATCTCCAAAATCCCCTCCAGCTTTCCCGTTCCTCGCTTCGTGACCTGCATGCAATTCTCCTCCCACACCACCCGGCAGGAATCGGGAATCTTCCATTCACGCTCCAGCTTAGAGCGCCTCTCTTCTGAAAGCGCCGCCGTATAGCTGCTTCGGGCAAACAGCAGCGTCACTTTATAGATATCCGCTCCCTTTCGATACACATGAAGGGAAAAGCCATATTCCTCTTTTTTCTCTCTGACACGCTCAAGCCAATACGCCTCCATTGGCGCCGCCACATCCAAGCGCCTGCCTTCAGGCCCCCAAATTCCCCATCTTCCCCCATTCGCAAAAACGCCGCCGCGAATCAGATGCCAGACAGGAGCCAGTTTCTTTTTGGCAGGCCGAAGCGGCAGCGACGTCGCAAGATAGATGTCGCAACGTTTCGCCAACCGTATCAGGCGTTTTTCCGTTTCTTTTGAAATCTGCTTTTCTCCTTTTGGGACAAGCGTGCCGTCAATGTCAAAAAAAACCGCCTTCGGATATGTGGGGATCCGAAACGCCGGATATTGGCCCATAAACGGAATCGGCTCGTCTGTCCGGTTGCAGTACGCCAGATAACAGCTGCATTCTCTCCTCTTGCAATCCCTCATCCGTCCCTCTTCTATGCGAAAACCGGAATCGTCATAAAAATTGCCCAGGACTTGACGGGAAATATTGCAGCGGCGCATCGTCCCATCCGCCTCCACAAACCGATT
The DNA here is from genome assembly GCA_947652855.1 of uncultured Roseburia sp. Taxonomy (GTDB): domain Bacteria; phylum Bacillota; class Clostridia; order Lachnospirales; family Lachnospiraceae; genus Roseburia_B. The sequence goes on from CANTEO010000039.1 coordinate 12,897, forward strand.
GTCCGCGCAATGCCGGCCGTCTGCCTTATGATGCCGCAATTCCTGCCAAAAATAGGCGTCGATATCCATAAACGCCTCGATTTCCGCATCGGCATAAGGCTGTTTCCGCCCGTCCATCCGGTTGATCCAAAAAGAAACGGCATCCGGCAGCATCCCGCGCAGCCTGCGGATTTGATCCAGCCGCTCGGGGACGCCTACTGCGCCCACGCAAAAAGAAACCCGCCTTTCCTCCAACAGCCGGCACTGTTTTGCAAACTGCTCCACAGAAGTCATCTCTGGATGGAACGTCCCCCATAAACGGAGCTTTGACAGCGCTCCCCCATGCGCCTCATACACGTCAAGCATCTGCCCGACGGGAAAGCTGAAATTACTCTGGGCGCCTACGGCATCCATCGCTTCGATCTGGCTTAACGCGGCAAGCCCCTCCCAATAATAAGAATAAAGCAGCGCCTCTCCGTATGGGACGACCAGCACGGCTCCGCCGTTTTCTTTCAAAAGCATCCTCTCCGTGAAACGGGAAAACGCCTCTTGGTCTTTTTTCAGGCCCTGCAAATGAAACGCTTTTTTGGAAAAGGGGCAATAGCTGCAAGAATAATTACAGAACTTCAAGCTGCCCCGATAATACCATTGCCGCTTCATGTTCGCCTCCTTTCCCCGTGACCCGCCTCTCGCCTGATCTGCCTACGCCTCCATCCTGCGCCTCACCTCATCGGAGATCAGCTGCGGCCCCAAAAAGTCGGATAAGGCAAATCCCTGTTCGGTCAAAAAAAGATACTCTTCTCCCATCTTAGCGTAGCCGTCCCGAATCCATTCCAAAAGCAGCGGAAACTCCTTCTCGGCCTCACCGCCAAACCGCTTTCTGTAATCCTCACGGCAAATGCCGCGCCCAAACAGGATATGCCGGATCACATATCTTCGCTTTTCCTCTTCCAGGGACAGACGATACCCATGCGTCACCCCCAGAAAGTCCTTCTGTTCCACATACTGCCGCAAAATAGCCTGGCATTCGCCTGGCTTCACCGCATAAGGCGCGCTAAAATGCAGGTTCCCAATGTAGCTTCTGCCCCCACAGCCCACGGAAAGCGTATTGCCAAAGCCGCAGGGCGAGTCCGGCATTTCCCCGGCGTCCTGCCCCGGCCCCCTCCTTACAAAACGGCGCATGGAATAGGGCAGATATCCGGCGTCCTGCAAAAAACCGCGCACAAACCGATACAGCTCAAACGCGTCCTTTGCGCATTCCGCCCCTTGAGCAAAAAGCCGCGTCTGCGGCTTGACATAAAGCGGATACACAAACAGCTCGTCAGGCTCATATTGCAGTGCCTGACGCAGAGAATCGGCCAGGCTTTCTTTTGTCTGCCCGTAAATACCATAAATAAAATCCATGTTTACGCACTCAAATTCCATATGCCGAATCAAATCCATCGCCTTCCTTGCCGCGTCTGCCGTATGGAAGCGATGCAAATACAGAAGCTCTGCATCCTGAAAGCTCTGCACGCCAATGCTAATTCGGCTCACGCCCTCCTCTTTTAAGATACGAAGCTTCTCTTGTGTCGTCTGATTCGGGGACGTTTCCACCACAACCGCCTGCTTTCCCGCTTCGATCTCAAAATATTCCCTTGCAATGGAAAACACGTCCCGCAAAAGCCGTCCCGGCAAAATGAGCGGCGTGCCGCCCCCTATTGTCAAATCAGAAAACACCGCGTCTTTTGGCATGATCTGATACAGCTGAGCGGCATGGCGCCGCATGGCCCCTACATATGCCTCCATCTGCCCCTCGCCCTGCGCGGCAAGCGAAAACAAATTACAGTACCCGCATTTATGCTGACAAAAAGGGATATGAAAATACAGGCTGTTTTCCCCGCCGGACAGCCTGCTGACCTCACGCTTCAAATCAATGCCGAAAAGCGCGCCGTATGCCATTTTATGCGGATAGCTGTACATATACTGCACATAAGGATTGTCCATCTGCAAACGCCTCCTACAAGAAAAAATGCTTATATGGAACTGTAGTTACAATGGGATGATTGACGCCATGATACCAAACGCCGTCTTCTCCATAACACGTGCCATGGTCTGAACAGCAGATGACAAACGTGCTTCCCTTTTTCTGAAACGCCGTAAACAGCGTTCCCAATTGCCCGTCCACATAGCGCAGCGCCGCCGCGTGGGCTGCTTTGCTGTCCTTTTTCTCCCCTTTGACATAAAAATAATTTGGATAATGCAGCGCAGAAATATTCAGATACATCAGTATGTTCTTTTCGTGATCCATCCGCCCTAGTTTCCGCACGGCAAACGCAACCTGATTTTCGGCGGACTCTTTTACCTTGCAGCCAAACGACGGATTCCAGTCGCTATGCTGAAAGAACGAGGGCATGACCTTCCCCACATCCGTCCTCTTGTCGAAAAAACTGACGCCGCCAATGCAATGCGTCTCATAGCCCGCCATCGCAAGGCCCTCAATCCATGTCGCGCCCAAAAATGCATAGGCGCCCTCCGGCGCCTTGCGCCCCATCCCAATGTCCGCAGAGAAAAACAGCGTCTCCCGCCTCTTCATATCCAACACGCCTTCCTCAATGGGGAAAAAGCCGGCAAACATAGCCTGATGGGACGGGTAGGTAAAATTGCCCGGCGCCTGGCATTTCCTCCACGCCCCATATCGGTTCAGCACGGGAGTCCCCCCATTCTGCTGCTCTTCTAGCGCCACGTCATGCCGCAGGGAGTCAATGCAGACAAACAAAATATGATGCGTCCCCACAATTTGATTCATATCTATTTTTTGCATATGGCTCCCTCTCCCACTTCGGCTCCAAACAGGCGCGAAAGCCCGGATAAGTAACGCGCCTGCTCTTTATAAATCCGGTTTTCTCCATAAATATCCTTATAAATTAAGTCTCCCTGCCCATTCAGCTCAATCACCCGCGGCTGCAGCGTCCCTTTCTCCAGCAAAAGATCCATTCCCAACACCGCTGCGCCGCCATTCGCCGGATCCGGCCCGCACTGTCCTTCCAATTCCGCCGCCGTTTCCCCGGCAAACGGCTTGGCGTATGCCTCATATGTTTTTTCGCAGATCTCCTCAATCCGTCTTAAGGTAATTTCATCCAGGCCCAATTCCCCGACCTCCACCGCCTGATTGTTCAAGTGCAGGTTCGTAATCGGCCCCCTCGACTGACGCGCTACCATAGAAGCGATATGCCCAAATTGAAAGACAATCCGCAAGTCATAGCTTTTTCCACGAAAGTCCGCTTTGGGATGCCATCGCTCCACCACGCATCCCAACGACAGCAGCTCATCCAACAGGCTGTGAATTTCCTCCCGCCCCTGTATGCAGGCCAGCTGTTTGGTGTTGATTAACTGTCCCTGTCTAAGACGGCAGGATGTGTAAAGCATTCTTTTCCCATTGGCCGGATGCATACGGAACGCCGCCACGCCAGCCGCCCCGGAAAAGCATCTTGGCTTTACAAACACGCCGTAACAGCGCTTCTTTCGCATCTCCTCTTCTAGCTGCAGAGCCGTTTTGACCTTGGCAGACAGCAGCTCCGTCACCGGAATTCCCCGCGCCTTAAGGAAACGGCTCGTTTCCAATTTGTCAAGCATCTGGCAAATCGCCCACGGCGCATTTAAGAAACGGCAGCCCGCTCTCGCCAAACGCCGCAAATTCTTTTGATATTGGCCTAGCTGCGCCTTCATCTGGCTTAAATGGACAATGGAATAAGAGGGCGGATCCAGTTTTACCGCCGCCCCCTGTAATACATCTAAGTCAAATTCTTCCGTAACAGATCTCCAATCCACTATATGAAGCGGCACGCCCAACTCCTTCGCCGCTTTTCCCAAAAAAACAGATCGCTTAGAAGACGGATCCCCAACGAGCGTCGCCGCCCTATTTCCCTGCCTTTCCGTTTCCATCCCGTCACGCTTACTCTGTCAGCATCGGATAGTAATAAATATCCCCGTCGTACTCGTCCGCCTCCTGCGGATCGTCCAAATTGACCTCAATGCCAGGCAGCTCCTCGAATCGCTCCATCATATCCTCCGACAAAAAGTGATGCGCCAGCTCCAGCTTTTTGATGTTCGGATACTTAGGAAGCCCTTCCAGCAGCATCTGGCCTCCTTTGTCCGTCAATGTCCCCATGGACAAATCCAGCGTGGAAATCTGGCTGATATATTTGCAGCTTAACGCGGCCTCTGCAACCTCATCCTGAATTTCACTGTCCGTAAGGCCCAGATAGGTAAGCTGCGGGAAATCCGACTCCTCCAAAAACTCCTGAATGGCCGCTATGTCTCCGTCAAACCCATAGCCGTCCACGCCAATATACAATAATAGCTTCTGCAGCGCCGGAAGCTTGGCTTTCTGTATAGAGGAAAGCACGCTCATTGGCAGGCCGCCGCAGATGATCTCCAAATGCCTTAGCTTTTCATGCGCAATTGTCCCAAGCGCCAATTCACTGCTGCCTTTTATGACTAATTTCTCTAATTGCGGCATTGCCTCCCATAATTTGGAGTAATCTGCCTGTATGATCCACGATACCTCACAGTCCTCATAGTCCATATCCGCAAAAAACAGGCTCTTAATATGGGAAAACGTTTCCTTGTGTTCCACAATGCCGTCTACAATATCCTGTAAGCCATGCTCATCGTCATCCCAACATTGCCCCCATGGCCCAATCACAACCTCCTCAAGGTTGGGAAGCTCTGCGTCTTCCAAGATCTCTTTCAGCAGATCCTTCGGGGCCTTCCCACCCTCAGTATAGTCCTCATACGTAAAAGCATACCGTTTACTCTTGTACATATCCTGCCTCCTGTCAATCCAATGCCATATTTGTTTATTTCTTCCATATTTTTTATTTTATGGCGCCATAAGCCAATTTGCAAGACGAATCTTACAGAATCACGGAGGCTTCTGCCGCCCCTTTATTCCAATCCGTCCCTACACGGATCCGCCATGCAACAGCTCCTCTCTCTTTCTTACGATTTTACAAAATTCAGATAGGGCAGGCACGCGGCCTGTCCCGCCGCTTTTTTCCTTCTTAAAGATCCTCAAACACTTCCATCTGTTTTTTCAGCTCTCCCACAATCTCCCGGTTGGTATCCATGCGGCCCGTAATATCCGCCATATCCTCAACCAAGCTCTTTGCGCTGCCTGCAACTCCCGAAATCCCGGCGGCTCCCTCGTCAATTGCTTTTGTGATGCTGTCAATGGAACCTGCGATCTCGGACATGGAATTCCTAAGGCGGTCAGATCTGCTATGGAACGCGTCAATCCGCTCCGTTACATAATCGGCGTCCTCCCTGTACTGCCTTCCGGCATGGACAAATTCTTTAAATTCCGTCAAAATAGAGTCATTTAAGTAATCTGCCATATCCTGGGAATGCCTCGACAGGTTATGTACCGCATTTGTCACAATCTGATTGACCTTTTGAATGCGCCCCGCAGTTTCGCTGCAGGAGCTTGCCAGGGATTTGATCTCCGCCGCGACGACGGCGAAGCCTTCTCCGGCCTCTCCGGCGCGCGACGCTTCTACGGACGCGTTAAAGGCAATCAGGTTGGTCGTCGATGAAATATCCACGATATCCCTTGTCAGTTTGTCTACCTGATCTACGCTCTTGCTGTTTTCTATCGCCTCTTTCAGCGCGATCAAGATATCGTCCGTTTTCTTTTGAATGGCTTCTGTGCTTGTCTGCGCCAGCGACTCCATCTCATTCGCCCGCGCCCGCATCGCAGAAGAATATTCCGTTATGGCGCCGCACTCCTTTGCCATGTCGTGGACGTCCTCTTTGATCTCCGCCGCGTTTCTGTTAATCATCGACGCATTGCTTGCCACCTGCTGGATCGACCCGGACAAGGAGCCTGCGAGGGCGGAAAGGCTCTTCGCGCTTTTTCCCGATGTACGGGTGCGCTTTAGCACTTCGCCTGTCACCTCGTCCAGCTTCTGAGAGCTTTCCTGAAGCGTGTCTACCGTTCCCTTAATGGGCGTTATCACATATTTCTTAATGATTCGGATAGCCGCAGGCACCAATGCCAGGCTGGCCGCAATCGACGCGGCGGCAATCACGAGCGAAATAATATAGACAAATAACAGCTTCTCTCTTGCTTCAGCCGTCTTTGCGCTTACAGACGCATACAGCTCATCGGCATTGCCCGCTATGGCATCTCCGAAATGGGCGACGTCTCCGTTGGCATAGGCATAGGCGTCCTGTGTCTTGCTGTCCGCGCTTGCGCATACAAGGTAGACCAAGGCATGCTTAAACGAGCTATAGTTTTCCAAGAGCTGCGCGTAAGCCGCCTCTTCCTCTTCTGTAACGTACTTCTCATACTCTTTTAAATAGGCTTCTAATTTCTTCTCTTCTTCTTTGATTTGCGCCACGACGGTAATCATCGTATGATAATCCGTTGCGACAATATGGGACAGGGCCATCTTATGGATATTGATGGTCGTGCGGCGGATATTCTGCAGCATTTCCGAATCCGCAATATAATTATCCACAATTTTCGAAGCATTGAAATTTACATTGTTAATACTGAACACGGATAGGGCGCTTGAAATCAGCGCCACAATCCCAAGAAGGATAATCGGAAATTTCAGACGCTGCTGTATCGTGAGTTTTTTCTTCATCTTTACATTCACAAATCCTTTCACCATCAGAATCTATCTTGCAGAAACGCTTTCTGCCATCTCATCTAGCTGCTCCTGTAAATTTTGGCCGGAAGGATTCCCTGCCGCCATGCTCCCTGCGAACTTGATGACAGGATCCCAGAATTTGCCGCCGACCCGCTGTAGCTGTGAAAACTCTGACTGCTCTATCAGGGCGGCGATTGCCGGAGACTGGCCGACCTCATCTGAATCCGCGACCACACGATTTGACGGGCCCTGCCCCCGCAGCTGAAAACGGAGCCGCTGGCTCTCTTCATTGGTAATCCATTCAGCCAGCTTGGCCGCCCATTCCGGCTGCCTGGAATAGGCGTTTACGCCAACCAGCTTACACCCGGAAAACGACGCCATCTGCACCTGGCCTCCCTTTACGCGATACGTCGGCAGCTTGGCGGCCCCTGCGTTCTTCCCCCAAGCCTCCTGCACCGCGACGGAATTCCATACCCCGCTGACGCCGGCGATCACCGACCCGTCCTTAACCCCTTTCAGAAATTCTTCATCCGTGCGGCTCGCAAAGCCCGGATGCCCCGCAATCTCAAGCATTGCCTGGGCGACATCGACGCCCCGGATGTCCCCGTCCGTCTGATTCCAGGTACAGTAATTTGTGATCCCATCCTCACTCAAGCCAACCTGAAGGCCCGTATTCCCAAAGAACGAATAAACATACCATGCTGAAGACCAGTCCATGGCAAAATATTTTCCATTTGCCGCCGCGGCCCCCAATATGCCGTCCAGCGTCTTCGCCTGTTCATCCGAAATATACTGCTTATTATAATATAAGAAATATCCGTTATCCGCGGTCAATGGATACGCATAGAGCTGATCGTCCACCGTAGCCGCCTCAACCGCGCTTGGGAGGTTTCTCTCCCGGATCTCATCCGCATCTTTGATCGGATCCAACGCTCCCGCGGCCGCCAGGGCATTCAGCTGGTCGTCCGCAAAGGTAAAGACATCCGCGCCTTCCTCCAGGCCTCCGATTAACGCGTCTTTGCACTGCGATTCCCCCTGCGCCTCAAATGAAATCTGAAAATCCGCCTGATCCTGATAGTTTTCCTGAAAGCTGTTTATGATCTGGCTCATAAGCTCTGCATCTTCCTCGGCTCCCCAGACGACCAGGTCAACCGTCTGGGCCTCTGTATGCTCTAAGCCCGGCTCCTTTGCCGAATCCGCTTTCCCCGAAAGGCCGCATCCCGAAAGCGTGACGGCGCATAGAGCGCTTAGAAATAATCCGCACCTTCTTTTTCTCATCGTGAACTCCACCCTTTATGTCTCATTTTTTCTGCGGATATTATACCACCGAGAGGCTCCTTTTGCAATATGGCCGGCCGCAGGATGCCTGTTTCTATTCGCCGCCCCGCAGCGCTGTCAGCGATTTATTTTTCTTCAATAAGAAGTCCAAAAATCATCCTTGCTTAGCTGCGGAAAAGAACTCACATCTATTCCATGACGGTTCGGAAGGGCAAGCAGCTGCTCGCAAATCTTATTGCAGACGCGTATGATCTCTTCTGCTGAATCATCGCATAGACAGCTCGCGATCTGATGGAACTGCCTTTGATAATATTGCTTTAACTGCGCTGCATGATCCAATAGCCATAGGATAAACGGATGGTCAGCCGTAATGCATCTTCTCCTGTAAGGAGCTACACTGCAAATAAATTGACGGCTCCCATCGCTTGCAGCCATACAGAACATCATGGGAGGGAACAGATCATATGCCTCTTCCATCTTTCCATCCTCTTTTTCATAAAAGGAAAGTACCTGCCCCTCTTCATAGTTTTCATTAATCTCGAATTTTTTTTGTAACATCCGTTTCGTTTCTGTAAATAAATCCTTCAAATTTTTCTGTAGCCATCTATCCAATTGAGGCTCTTTTATTTCCAGCCATTCTTTTAAGGAACGGGATTTCCATCCAATGATTTCCCTTGATATACGCTCTTTTCCCATCTGATGCTTATTTAAAATCCCACTGATTGCCAATATCGCATAAAATGGCAATTCAGATATTCGACTGCGGCTGATATTGACTTCTGGCTTCCACGCACTTCCCATCAAAAACACTGCAGATCCATTATTCAATAATGTATAAGCTTTTCTCAATTTGCCAGCTACAATCCCCTGATAGATATACCATATCTCTTTTTCTAAATCTATGAAACGCAAACACATTTGCACACTATCAGGCACTTTTAATTCTGCGACTGGAATCACCATCCTTGCTCGTTGTCGAAAATCGTGGTAGCCTTTCCACGTTTCCTTTAAATCAAGATGTTCAGAAAATGGTTCCCATATTTCTAAGATGTCTTCCTCTCTTGGACAAGCCGAATGTTGTTCAAACTCCTCTCTTAAAGAGGCAACCTGTTCCGCGCCAAATTGAGGCTCCATTGATCCCCACTCAATTTCAGGAATCCTTACCTTCTCATTCCTGCTTGCTAGCGTCATATAAATTGCATCCTTTATTTTTTCAATTACCCCATCAACACGATAAGCCTGACCCTTCACGTTCCACCGCAATTCATGCTCAAAACGCACGCCACACTTTACCAGAAAGCCTGAAAGCTCCGGCAAAGCCTGGTTCTCTTGCGTATCTAAGGGGATTACAGAGACCGCCAGCTTGGGATACTGCCCACAGACAGCCGGAAAGCTGCGGTCAAATTCCCGCTTCATCTTTGGCGTCAGATCAAAAAGCCGATCCCAAAACGGCTGATCCCATAATAGGCTTTTGTCTGTCCATGATCCCGCAAATCCCGTTCCAATTCCTGCGAATGATAGTAGGAATTGCCCACCTTTAAAAAGTAGCGCCTCAGCATTCCCAACGTCATGCCTGTCCCCTGATCGTCAATGCGGAACCAGACATTGCCCTCCGCATCATTCCATTCCCATAGGTCAATCCGCGCCTTCTCCGGCACAAAGTCAGCCTCCATCTCTCCCCGCAGCAAAGTGGCGTCTATTGCATTTTGCAGCAATTCCCTTATAAAGACATCGGGCTTATCGTATAGATTTTCACCTGTCAGAAGCGTTACGATCTGAGTTTGGTCCATTGTCAGGCAAAAATCCCCGCTCATGTATCCCTCTGACTCAATCTCATCCCTCAGAACCGCCCTTGGAAAGGGAAATTCCCGCTGCCAGCTCTTCTCACAGCGTTTCTGCAATTTGATGCAGTTGCCCAACTCTTCATCCACCCAGTCCAAAAAATCCTTGATGGCATGCTCTATCCCCGGATTCTTACACCGCGCCTTATAAGGCAGATCGCTTGCAGACGGAGCCGTTGAAAAACGAAAGCCCGCCGACGCCTGATGCTTTTCCCACTCGACGCGGCTTTTTTCATTGCAAGCCACATAACCAAATAAGATTTTGGGCGCACGCGTGTCGTCAAAATCCAGCAAGTCCCCCAGGCGAAGCAGCAGCGCGCAAAATAACGGATCCACCTCATTTGCATTGAGATATTCCAAATGCCTGTTATTGGACAATTCCGCCACAGTCTCTCCATGTGCCTGACAAACGGCTAGGACGCACCGCTTTGGCGCCATCTCAATCGGCTGCCTGTCAAACAATTCCCTCCATGCTTCCTGTTCCAATACCTCCGCAAGGCGAAACGGGTGCAATGTCCGAAGATACCACTCCCGATTCTCCTCGCTCCACTCCTCTGCCGGACGCCCCAACAGCTCTGGACAAAATTCCCTTAAGAACTTCCTGCACGCATTCTCATCCTGAAACCACTTCTGTTTTTCTTCCTGCGTATAAACCATGCCCAAATCATGCAGGCAGGCAGCTATAATCAGCAATTCCAGCTCACTGGCCGTCAACCGCCCAAGCCAATTAAGCTGTCCTTGCGCTTTTGCAGTTTACTAACACTTTTTATTATATGTGAAATTTGCAAATGGAACAAGATGTCTTTTTCCCGTCCCATTTAAACCGCTTATTTGAGAACAAGGCCTATCCTCACCCCGGCAAACTATCCCTCAAACACAGCACGCCCCACCCCGTTGATGTCAAGTAATTGTCACGAACTTTTTTCACTTTTTTAGAGGTCAAAAGGCCTCAAACCCGCATAACTTCGTTGGGCTGATGATAAATAGTTGCTAAGTCACTCCAAAATTAATGGGAAGTTATTGCTAAGCTATTTTCATATTCACTTATCCGACTTATATAATAGAAAAGACACCAGAACCATATCTATCTGGCATCTTAATATTTCCATTCACATCCTGAAGTTTATCTTTGCTTTTCCTGTCTTGGAGTTTCCAATTCCTTTTGACGTTCCAATTCACATATTACATCATTCACCCGACTATATACATCAACAAAATCAGGTTTATTCTTGATACCTTTCATTTTAGTATAAGCTTCACCAAGTTCAACAATCCGAGTTTTATATCCTTCAAAATTTCCCAATTCTCTGCCCGTTTCACTCCATATTTTGCATAATTCATCTGTATCAATTTTTGATATAAAAGATATCACATAAATATCCAATACATCCTTCATTCTTCTACATACATTCTCACCTGAAATTGCATATATTTTATCTGACAGCATTTTGGATAAACTGGCTCCTGTAATAGATATTCCATTCACATAAGAAATATAAGGTCTGCAAAATCGGTTCTGCCTGACGCTTAAATCAATACTTGCAATCTTTTCTCCAATTTCATTGATAATTCTAAAACCTGCAGACTTTCTTTCAGCGAATGTTCTATTGGCTTGGACATCTAAGGAAGAATCCACTTCTTTTACTGCGTTTCTTAATGCTATTTCCATTTCCTCCATAGTCGGAAATTCACCAATCCAATCTCCATCTATATCTCTAGTTGCTCTTTCAACTTTTGATGGATTATTGTCCTTGATTGCAAGATTAAGAACCATCGCACCTTTAAACACAATCGGCACACCTGCATTTGACAGTTCTTCCATCACTCTGTACAAAAATTCTATTAAGTCCAAACACATCACCTACTCTTCATAATATTCAACCGCCCATGTCTTATATTTCTCAAATCTCGCTTTCAAATGCTCTGGCACTTCAAGTCCATCAAAACTCTCATTGTGTGCGTCATAATAATTTGCCAAACTCTCCATGATAATCTGCTCATCCCCATTTTGCTCTAAAAGGTCATTGATAGTCTGATTTACAGTAGTACATAATAGCCCGTTTCGTTCTTCACACACAAGGGTCTCAAGAGATGGCACTAAAATCTGTTCCGTCCCATCTATATTTTGCTTTTTATTGACAAATATCTGTGCTACTGATCTATATCCGCCATTTGTTAGTCCCAAAAAATCTGCCGCCGTGTCAAAAGCAAGTACACATTCTACATCTGCTAATAAATTTCTTAACTGGTCATTATATGTGATAACTGACATTTATGCAGCCTCCTTCCTAAATTATATTGCATACTATAAATACTTTTCCATATAAAGGCAATATTAAAAAATATTATCCATAACTATTATACCTTCAATTGCAAAAAATTCCTACATATTTTATATAGGTTAGCAAAATTTTTCAAAAGAAATATAAAAAACATGGCATATATCATTTCATTCCAAAAAACAGGAAAAGAA
>CANTEO010000040.1 GCA_947652855.1 uncultured Roseburia sp.
AATTATAAGAAAAAAAAGCGGACAAGAAAAGAGCCTCATTCTATGTTTTCATCGCAAGTTTTGACCTTTACGGGCAAAAATCCTCTGTTTTTTCAACGCTGCATCAAAATGCCGTCAGTCTATGTCCTCTTTTGGAATAATATAACCAGATAAACAGCACACCCCGCCATCTTCAATGGTGAGAAACCTGTTGTTTGACCTAGAAAGCACAATATCGCTGACCACTCCTACTGACGTGATCTCATGTTTGCCGCAGATCCAATAGATTCTGTCTTTGACCTTTGAAATGTTTAAAATCTTATGATTCCAATCTTCACCGTTTCCACAATTCGGCACGCACACGCCCCGTATGCGCGGCTTCAAAATCCAAAAGCGAACCTCAATCTCCGAAAAATATCGGTTCAGATTGACATTTCCAAGCAACAGAAGCCCAAGCCTTGCCTTATCCCGCATCTTATCCCTGCGGCAATTAATGTTGTCATAATCTTTTCGGTAAATGCAGCTGATTGTGCATAAGCATCGGCTGTCGTCCCTGCACCTCGTCCGAACCTCCCCGCGCTCTTCCCTACAGAACTCTTTTTCAGTCAGAAATGTCTCATTTTCATTTGGAAATGCATAGAGCGGCCCCTCGTACATGATAACCGTCGTTGCGGAGCAACTGCCAAACTTCCGTAAATATTCCTGAATCAGGCGCTTCATCTGACTGGCGTAATCTTCTTGAATATTCTCCGAAATTTCATGAATATTTTCTATATAGCTAAAATAATCCCTCGTAAACTCTGATAAAATCTGCATATCCAATCCATATACGCCAAAATAGAACAGCCAGCCGATTTCCACAATATAGCCGGCCCGCACTGCCGGAATGGAATATCCCTCCATCTCCCGGATCAGTTTCATGGACTCATGGTCCAGCAGCTCAAAATGAAATCCCGGAACAAGCTCCTCAGGCTCCCTAGTAATGACCTCTCCGTTCTCATACAAAAAATATATATTCTCTATGCCAAATTTTTTCAGAAACTGGTAGGGATCCTGCAAATATCGTATTGCATCCTTATTGGCCACCCCTCTGTCTTTTGCCTCCTCCACAAGCGCCAGCCTCTGAATCGGAGCCAAATAGGGCAGTATAATCGTTTTTATGCTATGGCTCTTTACTATTTCTATCAATTTATTGATATATTTCACAGTATAGCAGCCCATAACCAGAATATCTATTATTTCCGGAATTCGGCTTTTTTCATCATATAGATACGGCCTTCCCATTTGCCTTGTATTTCTGCAATAGCTGCCAACCATATAAATATAATTGATCGTTTCCTGCTTTTCCTTATCATAAACGCATCCTGTCTGAAAAAGCCCCTCGTCCGTGTTTTCAAAAAAATACCGAAAATACTTTCCTTGCATACTTCTTCCCTTCTAATATTTGCCAAAACCATACGTAATCTTATTTTAATGTATCTTTTGGTTTTTACAAGCCTTTTCTTGACATTTTAAAAGAAGAGTATAATATAGTTAAATAATCAATCGCAATCAAAAGAAAGGATCCAGGTATTCCAATTATGAAAAAAATAGTTTTAACCGGCGGAGGGACCGCCGGCCACGTCACCCCAAACATCGCCCTGCTTCCCAGGCTGAATGAAGCGTCGTTTCAAATCAGCTACATCGGTTCCCTTCACGGAATTGAGAAAGAATTGATTGAGGCGCAGCAGATCCCCTATTACGGCATCTCCTCTGGAAAGCTGCGGCGATATCTGGATTTCAAAAACCTATCCGACCCCTTTAAAGTACTAAAGGGCCTGGCGCAGTCCCTTCGCCTTCTACGTAAAATTAAGCCGGATATCGTTTTTTCAAAAGGCGGCTTCGTCTCTGTGCCCGTCGTTTTGGCGGCGAAGCTGCGCCGTATCCCGGTCATCATACACGAATCCGACATCACGCCGGGCCTTGCCAACAAAATCGCTATCCCCGCGGCAAAAAAGGTCTGCTGCAACTTCCCTGAAACGCTGCGGTACCTTCCTAAAGAAAAGGCTGTCCTGACCGGGTCCCCCATACGGCAGGAGCTTTTGTCCGGCGACCCCAAAAAAGCCCGCTCCTTCTGCCATATGGACTCACAAAAGCCTGTGATGCTCGTCATCGGCGGAAGCACAGGGGCCAAGGCAATTAACGACGCAATCCGCTCTGGGCTTACAGAATTGCTAAAAGAATTCCAAATTATCCACCTTTGCGGCAAAGGAAAGCTAGACAGCAACTTTCTTTCGGTTAAGGGATACGCTCAGTTTGAATATGTCAGCAGCCAGCTAAAAGATTTGCTCGCGCTAGCGGACGTCGTCGTTTCCCGTGCGGGAGCCAACGCCATATGTGAGCTGCTCGCCCTGCGCAAGCCGAACATCCTAATCCCCCTCTCTGCCCAAGCCAGCAGGGGAGATCAGATCTTAAACGCAAAATCTTTTCAAAAACAAGGCTTTTCCTACGTGATAGAAGAAGAAAGCCTAACGCCGGAATCCTTACAAAACGCGCTGCAGGCTGTCCTACGCGAAAAAGATTCCTATATCACGGCAATGGCAAAAAGCGGGCAGATGGATTCTATCGAAACCATCATCCAGTTAATCGAACACGAAATCTGACAATGCAGATCTGGACTTGGTAAGGCCACGCGCAAAAATTGCGCGGCCTGCCTGGGCTGCCTTAAAGCTCCTTCGCAATTCCTTCCTTTAGGCTGCCGCAAATTTCTTTCATCTCATCCTCTGTAAATAACTCCTTCGTCCAAATCAAGATATCGTCATTTTTCATTTCTTTATAGCGCGGGATCAAATGCAGATGAAAATGAAAAACGGTCTGCCCTGCAGCCGCGCCGTTATTCTGCACCAAATTAAACCCATCGCATTTTAATAATTCCGTCATTCGCGCCGCAAGCCTTTTGGCTAGCTTCATCGCCTCTCCCGCAACTTCCTCATCTATCTCATACAAGTTGGCGTAGTGATCTTTGGGCAAAATCAGCGCGTGGCCCTTTGACGCAGGCGCGGCGTCTAAGATGACGCGAAACCGTTCCTCTTCGTAGATCGTGTTTGACGGGATTTCCCCGGACGCTAATTTACAGAAAATGCAATCGCTTTTTTTCATGTCTTTTCTCCTTTTCCTGTCGAATTTTGTATTATGGTTTTCATTGAAATGAAAAATTGATAATGTTACACTTATTGCGTATTGGAGGTGCTTTTATGACAAACAAAGACTACCAAAAAATATTGCATGAAATAAAAAATCATATTGCATTCATAAACAGCTCTCTGCAATTTGTAGAAAAATCTCACCCAGAAATAAAAACTTTTGCATACTGGAATGATTCTATGGAGGAGATTTCCTCTCTCAAAAAAATGCTGATTGAGCTTTCCTCCGCGCGCTTAAGCAACGACTTGAATTTAGAGAAAACCTCTATGGACAGCTTTCTCCCGAAATTAATTCAATCCTGCGCCGCGCCCTTTGACTCTCAAAGCTTCCATTGCCAGATTGAGTTAAAGCCCTGCCTTCCCAAAGCGTCCGTTGACCCCGAGAGGCTAAAAAGAGCCTTCTTTAATCTGATGAAAAATTCTTATGAAGCGATGGAAGGCGTTGGAACCGTTTACTTCCATGCCGACACGGAAGGCTCGTTCCTCCGATTAAACCTCACTGACTGCGGGGGCGGCATTTCCCCGGAATATTACCCAAAGCTCTTTACGCCGTTTGAAACGACAAAGACAAACGGCACAGGGCTTGGCCTAATGATAACAAAGCAAATAATAGAAGCTCATGGCGGACGGATTTCGGTCACGTCGCGCCCCAGTGAAGGATGCACATTTTCGGTCTATCTTCCCTGCTTCTAAATTCCCGACGGCCACAGCCATCCTGCGGCCATCCCCCCCTGGCCGCATCCTGATTGCGTCATGCCTGCCTACTCAAAATGGAAAATCTTGTCCAACATACGAAGCGTCTTAAAATTGCCTTTCGCCGTCATCGCCCCTGTCATAAAGGCCCGCTGAAACGTCATTCTGCCATTCACAATGCTGTCCATAATATCAGAGCTTAACTTTGCGTAGATGTCAATATTGTCCCGCTCCCCATACTCACACCGTAAGTCTTCGCCCTGCACGCCAATAAACAGCGGCTGCATCCTGCCCTCAATCATAAACAAATAAGACGCCTCGAACCCTTCCACTGGAACAAAATGATTTTCAAAATCATTTAGGTACATCATTTCTTCCATATCGCTGCTGCTCTCTAACATCCCTTTAAACATAGACGCCAGCTCTTCAATGTCTTCCTTTTGCTTCTTCACGTATGTGTCATCCGAAACGTATTTGGAAAGCTGCTCGCTCTCCTGCGGCGTCAGCTCAAGCGACTGCGTCCGGAACACCGTCTGCCTGACTGCCTGATTGCTGCTTGGCAGCGCTTTTATCTTCTGGGAAATGGAACGGTACAGATCTTCCGCTTTTTTTTCAATAATCAGCGTAAATTCTTTGTTCATCTCAAACGTCACAAGATCCTCAACATACCCGCATAGGCCGCTGCATGGCTGCCCTCCAAGAATGACCCATGCGTTTTCCAACGCGACCACGCCTTCTCTTTCCCCATATGCAGTAGACATCACGATCGGCTGCATATAAAGGGAGCTGATCTTTTCTTTATCGCCATACAGCCAGCAGGCGTCCAAAAACTGCTGCATATACCCGCCAATGCCAAGCCACTCCACTGTAGTGGCAAGTATAATTCCGTCGGCATCCTTAAATGTGTGCGGCAGCGTGGAAATCTCATTTTTATGCTCAAAAATATTGTGACGCTCCACTGTAACGCGCAGCTCACTTAAAACATCTTCCATTTTGCCCAATACATACAGCGTTGGGTCATCCAATAGCCCGCGGCCTCCATAATATATGTTAATTTTCATATCTTCCTCCATTTAGCAAGCTTTTTCACTAGGCCCCATTTCCTAATGCCGCTTTCACTCCTAACGGAATCTATGGCAAAGGCAGCATACAGGCTGAACGGTTTCCCTTTTTACTCTATAGTATATGGATTTCTTTTTCTAAAATCAATCATTTTTAGAATAATCCCCAACAATATTCCGCCAAGCAGGCCGCCAATATGGCCCGCATTGTCCACTCCTGCTGTAGAAAACCCATAATACAGGCTTAGGGCAGCCATAAAAAGCAGGCCCCTTACGGTAAGGCCTTCTATTTTTCCTTTGTTTAACACAGCGCAGGCAAGCAATCCCCCGACGACGCCAAACACAGCCCCAGAAGCCCCTGCGGACACGGCATATTCCGCCATATGCATTTCTTCATATAAAGAGAGCATACTCCCGCACAAGCCTGAAAGAAGATATAAAATCCCAAAACGGACGCTCCCTAACACACACTCTAAGCGCATTCCCATAATGCCAAGCATCAGCATATTATTCACTAAATGATCGGCGCCAAAATGCAGGAACATACAAAGGAGCAGGCGCCACCATTCGCCTTCCTCCACAATCAAGGGCAAGTATGCCGCCCCATGACCTAACATAAACTGACTGTCCTGCGTATCCCCCATCCATTCCAGCACGATCCAAACCACAATATTAATCCCAACCAGCCCAACTGTGACGGGCGGCAGCTTGACTTGACCTTCCTGTTCCATAACGATTCCCGCTCCTCTTCTCAATGAACTAAGGCTTCCCACCTTTGTCTTATTATACGAAAAGGAAAAATTTTTTCAAGCCATTTATACGAACCAAAAACGTTCCGTCGCAAATGAGATTTTATCATTTTTCTGGATTTTTACTTTTTCCCTATAGCTTAACCGTTCTCCATTCAAATACGTTCCATTGGTAGAATTTAAGTCTTCTAAATAATATGCATCCCCCTCTTTCGTAATCCTCGCGTGCATACGGCTTACCGTCTCATTTGTTATGTATCCATCTACGTCTTCCCGCTGGCTCCCAATCAAAAAAGCTTCGGAGGAAAGAACGATATTTTTTTCATTGCCCATCCCCTCATATTTTAACTCGCCTAGCGTGCGCCCCGCCTCACTTCCAAGCAGCACCGTTGGGTTGGCCGTCTCCGCCTGCCCCTCCTCGGGATCAAACGCATACGCCTGTTCCTGCGCCCTTTTTGTCCGGGTGAAACGGCGCATATGGCTGCGAAATGCCTTTGAAAGCGAAAAGAATTTGCTTGGCCCTTCCGCATACGGCTCTATCTGCACATCCTCTCTTATAACGCCTGGCTCCTCTGTCGTTTCCAATTCCTCTTTCAGCTCCAATTTCTCTTCAAAGAGAACCGACAAAAGCTCCTCCAAGGCCAAATGCTCTTTTTGGCATTTTTCATACACCTCATAACATTTTTTTGTCCCATCTCCATTTTTATGCTCCATATGAGAAAGATAGTATTCCATAAATCCCCGTAACGCGTCCATAAATGGCTTTTTTTGAAACGGCGTATAACAAAATGCCAGCTCTTTACTGTCAATGTTTAAAAAAATGAACTCCGGCGACAGGGAAAGCCCGTTTTCTTTCAACAGATGCTCGCCTGCCTGCTCCAACGTCTCTGTCAGGGCCGTCAAAAACAGCTTCAAAAATTCACTCCCCGGCTTTTTCATCCTAACCCAATCATCCAACGACTGTTTTCCGCTAATGTCATACCAAAGCTGCGGCGTTCCATCTGCATAGGTCAAATGAAACGGCAACAGGCCCAAAATTCTGTTTTGCTCCAACATTGGATACTCATATCCCTCCGCCGGCCCGTCAACGCTTAACACCATGTAGCTTTTTCCCTGAACCCGTCTGAACTCCGTCATTTCAACCCCTCCACAATGCCTTCTGCAAATTTTATCTTACGCACACGCTCTTCCGCGCAAAATGACTCGTCCCATCCGCAAGCCGAAACGTCCCTCGTCTGCGCATATAGCCTGTATCCTGCATAAATTGGCGCATACAGCGCAAACAGAACGAGCGGCAAAAGCAACGCAAGCTCCACCGTATAAGACCCTTTTGCCCGCTTCATGCCCCACCCTGCCCCATCACCATCAAGCTATAGGCCAAAAACAAAAACGGTACAAACGGCAGCCTGTCGTCCGCCCGAATCCGCTTTGCCAAAAGCAGAGCAAGCCCAAATACGCCCGCCATTGAAAAAGAAAGAAACATTAAAAGCAGATTTTCTTTCCATCCCAGGTACAGTCCCGTCAACATAAATACCGCCCCATCCCCCATTCCAATCTTTCCTCCGCTTACATAACTAAACGCCAACAGAAAGACTCCAAGCAATGCGCCGGCCAGCATTTCATAAATGCTTTGACGGTGCAGCAAAAGATGAAGCAAAATCCCGACAATTCCTGAAAACAAGGTAAGCGTAACGGTAATTTCCCTCCGTTTCACGTCCTCAAAGCTATGCACCCCAAGCGTGCCAAGCAAAATATAAGATTGAATCATGCGCTATCTCCTTCCACATTTCGTACAGGCCCTTCTGCCCTTCACCTCTGACAGATGCACCGCGCGCGCCACCCGTCTGATCTTACTGCAATTTCTTATGGCATGAAAACGGCTGCCATAATTTGTGACGTACACTGTCTTACCCTGCGCCATCTTCCCCGCCATGCATTTTGCGCAGGGATAATACTTTCCGCCGTCTGCATTCCGAAGCGCCAAGACGGAGTTCCCGCTAACCGCGCGCACAGACGGGCTTAAATAGGAGCAGCTTTGCTTTCTATGGTACACCGCCCCGTTTTGCGTAATATAAACAAGCTCCTCATCTGCCTCATCAAACCGCCCTCCTGTCCATTTTCTGCACTTTAGCCTTAAAGACATCTTTATGTCCTGTTTTCCGAACAGGCCAATTGGAAGCCTGATTTTGTATTCCGCTGACAAAGAGACATAATTCCCCGAAAAATCAGAGCCAAGCAGGCTGATTCCAAGACGCCCTCCTCTAATAAACTGATCTGCCGCAGAGTCCTTTTTTAGGTTCTTTACCACCAACGCCTTTGCACCCAACACGCCGCCGCTCATCGAGCCGTCTTCCAGACATTCCAGAACCGCAAGGCTCCGTCCGGCGGAAAGTAAGGCATTCCCAACCTCCTGCTGCACAGAAAGCGCCTGAAAAAAGAACAGCAAAACCACCATAAATCCTGTAAAAAAGGGAATCGCCACCGCCATTTCCACTGTATAGGAGGCGTCCATGCCGACACATGGCGATGCCCCATTGCATAATTTTCTTACAGGCCGAGAGATTTTTTTCTTATATAACAACAAAGAGGCACCCCCTTCTGTCGGCATTCCGCCCAAAGCGGCATGGCGGCGCCGGCCGCAAAAAACGAAGGCGCCGCTTCCGTCACTTTCCATAGGCATATTCCGCCGTTTCTAAAAACGTATATCCGCCAATGCCGTCTTTGGAAAAAATTCCAAGGAACAGCGTATCTGCGTTATATTCCGCTTCTATCTTCATCCCTACCGCCATTTGATCCATTTTGCATTTCGCAAAGCCCTTTTCATTTTGCAAATCCCATTCCATCAAATCCATGGCGCGGTATGCAGCCTGCTTAACTGATTTGGCATACAGCAGGGCATCCAAATATCTTTCATAGGTTAAGCCGGACGCGCTATTTGCAGTCCCGCTCCCCTCACCTGCGCCCAAATTGCTAAGGCTTGACTTCCATTGGGACGCATTTTTTGTAAGCGGCACCTTCCCGCCATTCAGCAGCTCCTTTACGTCGTATATGGATTCCACATATGCCCAGGCCGCCAAAATCCCCTGCTTTACCAGAGAAATAATTGCCGGGTTTCCGGTAATGCCAGCAATGGCGGATGCTGCGGAAAGCGCCTCTGCCTGCTTTGCATGATCCCCCTGCAAGTACAGAAAATTCATCACTTCCCGCAGCAGCAGCAGTTTCCGCACTGTTCCCTTTAAATTCTCCTCATCGCTTTTTTTGCCGCAGATTAAGTATTCAACGCCATAGGAAAGCGCTCCGCCCTCTTTTGGCGTCACGGCATTGCCGATCAATGGCTTTAAGTATTCCTGCATTAAAATCCGTTCATACCAACCGGCTTTTTCCTTCTTTTTAAAATTTCCTCTTGCCAAATCTCTCTCTAAAAGCCGCTTTCCCTCTGGCGCCTTTCGGCCAGATAACGATTTCCCCTCTGGAAGAGTCAATGCCAGGATCCCCTTTTCCCGGAGCCTTTTCACCATTTCCAACGGGTTTTCCGCAGGCGGCTGCACAGGGCGTTCTGGCGGCGGGGATGCATCGTCGTCCCTATCCTCCGCCTTCTCGTCTTTTGCCGCTTCTTCCTGCGCCTGCCTGGCCTCCTCTATAGCGTGATTGGCATCCTTCATGGCGTCCTCTGGATTGATGCTGCCTTCCCCTTTCTCATCAATCCTCTTAATCTCGCTTAATATCTTTTTGGCCGCACGCACTCCGATTTCTTTCTTCATTACATTCGCCGCATAAGCCGCAAATACCGCTCCATCATCATCCGCAGCCAGCTGCACCTCCGATACATTCACGCCCGCTACGCCCATCCGATACAGATTGACTCCTTCCAGGGCAAAATTGTCACAAAGCAGAGCCTCCATCTCCCCTTCTGCCCTGGAAAGGCTTAATTTCCCTTTTCCAAACCCACCATCTAGAAAAAACAGGCCGTATTCTTCAAACAAAAACGGCTGATACGCTGCAAATAAGGATTCTGCCGTCAGGTTCGTCCATTCCTTTGCATCTGCCTTTAATCCAAAATGCCGCGCCCCTTCTAAAAGGGCCAGCAAAAAAACAGCCAGTGCCGTAAGCGCCAGGCAAAGCGGGATAACGACAGACGCAGCCAACGACTGTTTGCGCATCATTGCACTGCTTTGGCCTTTTTCTCTACCGAACTCATCAAATCATTGACAAGCGCCTGAAGCTGCTTACGGAATATCACGACGGCTCCAATCAAAACTACCAAGATCAATATGACCTCCACTACTCCATTTGCCTCTTCCTCGACCATAAATTCATTCCATTTCCTCATTTTTTACCTCCAAATTCCTCTTCTACTTTCCATATATGGATAAAAACGCGGGAACCACCACAATTCCCATAACAATGACCAACATCATCATCATTGGCAGCAGCATTTTTGTGCCTGCCTCTTCCCCTGATTTCCGGGCGGCGTTTTTCCGCTCCAAAAACACCCTGTCCACTTCTTCGTTCAATTGTTCCCTTAACCGGCAATTGCCGACCTTTTGCCCTGCAATTAAAAGCGAGGCAAGCTTGCGGTACGGCTGAAGGCCGCAGCGGTTCGAAAATGCCTGATATGCCCGAAGCTCTCCCATGCCATTCTCCATTTCAAATACCATCCGCTCAAGCTCCTCATATGCCTCCTTGACGGCGCCCCCCTCTGCCCTCCGCTTCTGATACATCTGGCTCATTTTCCTAAGCGCGCCGGAGATGCTCATCCCCGCGCCAAGCAAAAGGGACAATTTACTGACAAATTCCGGGTACTCCAGCAAAAGGCCGCGTTTTCTCTTTTGCTCCTTTTTCCTTGTTTGCTCTCTTACGGCATAAGCAGCGGCAATTGCAGCCAATACGCCAAGCCCCAAAATCTCAAACGGCTGCGCCGATTTTGCCGGCTTCCATAGAACGCCCTGACCGTTTATTTCATCTGGCAGCAAAACAGCCTCTTCTGTGTCCCCCTGCAAGGCGATCTCCCTTTGAATTTCCAAAACCGCCTGCTCCCTTTTCGTCTGAGCTCCCGGCACAGCCCAAAATGTAAACCGATACAGCTCCTCGCTCTCGCCGCAGCTCAATGCAACGACTGCCTCTACTTCCTGCCTTCCCTCTTTATGAGAAAATGGAATCAGCTTCCCTTCATTCGAGATGATATCTGGCTTAGAAAACATCCATTCCGCCGAAACGGCTCCATCTTGATACTGCTCCGACACAACCGGATCCAAGGCAATTTGCCCCATAGATGGATTTTCTCCGCAAAACGTCCGCTCAATTTCTTTTATAGCCTTCGAAATCAGGCTCCTCTCCTCCGACTTTTGATACGCACGCTCCTCAATTGTAAGGGAAATCGGATATTCCGTGCCATCCTCGCACAGATAGAACACTGCTTCCGTCTCCAACGCGCCTTCCCCCGGCGCGCCTCTTTTTATTTTCCCATCCGCTATCCCGCCAGAGCCATTCGCCTCCAAAAACCCTATCAGCAAGCCCATCAGGCTAAATATAAACAAGATTCTACAGGGATTTTGTACCGCTCCCCATACCTTCTGCCTTCTCAAGCAAAGCATTGCGATAGCCAGAACAATGCACACTCCTCCGCAAACCGCCATCCCTACACCTCAATCTCCACAATCCTCATGCCAAGGAAAAACGCCGCGCCATACAAGGCCGCAGCCACTGTCATAAGGGCCACGCCAAGCAGATTGCCATATAATACGCCAATAAATTCGGGCGACGTCACCTTAAAAAACAGCAGAATCCCAAGCGGCACCGCGCACATCACCTTTTGCTCAAGAGCCTTTTGAGCCATGACAGTCCGAATTTCCTCAAGCACCTCCATCTTATCGCAGATCCGTTCTGTCGCGGAGCCTATAATCTGAATGAAATCTCCCCCGCCCCGCTTTGCACAGCAAAAGATCTCCACAAAGCTTTCGATATCCTCAACCTTGCTTTCTTCAGCAAAATCACTTAAGATACGCTCTAATGGCTCCTTTATGGAAAGCCTCTTTTCCATGGCGCTTAGCTGCCCTGCCAAGACAGAGCCTTCCGCGTATAATTGCCGGATTTCCTTTAAGCCGGACACAAACGCGCGCTCTATGGAATACCCGGCCGCCAGCGCCGCGCTGACAGAATGCAGATAGTCCTTAAATTCCTGGCTTAAGCGCCTCCTAAACCTTTTTTCCTCTTCTTTTTGAATCATCTGATCCGTCACATAAAAGATGCCGGGAAATATGCACATTCCCCATGGCGAATTATAAAACAACAGCGAGGCAAGGCCGCAAATCCCAAGAGAAGCCGCTGCAGCGACAAACAGCCGCCCGCAGCCTAAAAGCCTGCCGCCTCCCATTTTTCCCTGCGCAATAGATCTCCTGACTTTTCCCATTTGCCCAGTATTTTCCCCTCCTTTTCCCCTGTCTCCACAAACCGGTACAGGACATTTAACTGAATCTCATCCTCTACCACGCCGGCCAGCTCCGTAATCTCTAATACCTTCCGGCTTTTATCCCGCAGCCTCCCAAGATGGACAAAACAGTCAATTCCAGACGCAATCTGCCTTCGGATAGCCGGTATCGGCAAATCCATCCCCATCAATACCATTGTCTCCAGACGGCCAATCATGTCGTATGCGCTATTGGCATGGCCTGTCCCAAAACTCCCGGAATGGCCCGTATTATTGGCGCTTAATAGGTCGATCGCCTCTGCGCCGCGGCACTCGCCCACAATCAGGCGGCTTGGCCTCATGCGCAGCGCAGCTTTGATTAAGTCCCGGATGCCAATAGAAGAAACGCCGTGAATGCCCGCCTCCCTGCTCTCTAAGCGCACCAGGTTTTGAATGCCGTTTAGCTGCAGCTCCGCAGAGTCTTCAATGGTGACGACCCTCTCATCTCTGGGTATATATTCAGACAGCGCATTCAAGAATGTCGTTTTCCCGCACCCTGTCCCACCCGACACAAAAATGTTATAGCCCGCCTTTACCAATTTCTCCAAAAACAACGCGATTTCCTGTGTTAAAGATTGATAAGCCAGCAGCTTTTCCATATTCATTGGCTCCCTTGAAAACCTTCGGATCGAAATGGCCGCGCCGTCGAGAGAGACCGGATGCAGCACAATATTGACGCGGGAACCGTCTGGCAGCCTTGTGTCCACAATAGGAGAAGCTTCATTTACCATGCGGTTTCCTCCTGCACAAATCGCCTGAATCAAATCAGACAGCTCCCCTTCCCCTGAAAAAGCCCCGGGAAACAGATGCAGCTCCCCTGATTTTTCATAAAAAATCCGGTTTGGCCCATTCACCAAAATCTCCGTCACCTCTTCATCGTCCATCAGCTCCTGTAAAACTCCGAATTTTCGAAACGACGCGAATACGGCATCCGCGCACCTTTTCCTGTCCATAAATGACAGCAGCGCCTCTTTATCCCGTTTCCTTAACTGATCCTCAATTTGCTCCTGCAATTCCTGATCCGAAAGCTCCCTGCTGTTGTCCATCGCCCGAAGCGCCGCCTCTTTCATTTCCAGATAAAGCTCTCCATTAACCAATTCCCGCTCCTCCATACAGGCACTTGCGGATATAGTCGCCCATGCCGCCGTACAAGCTCCCTTCCAACAGCCCGCCCTCCTCCATAGGAGCCATCCGCTCCGGGAGCAAAAGGCGGTTCATATGCGACATGGTCTGGCCGCCTTCTTTGCCCAAATATTCCAAAAATTCCTCAATCCGAAAACGGCTCACCGCCCCCTCCTTGCCCAGGCAATAAAAGCTTGCAAACGCAGGCAGCATCTCCGCAAAGCCCAAAAACACCATGCCGAAATCAATAATGACCACATCGTATCCGCTCTGGCTCTTTAAGGCCATTAACATCTGCTCATACAAAGATTTTGAGATCTCCGATAAATGCTCTGGGTTTACCGCAGGAGGGATATAATCAAAATTACGGTAACTGCGCCGAACCCGGTGCAGGCCCGCCGTAAAATCGTGTCCGCTCTGCATCATTCCATAAAACAGATCTCCGACATCCTCTGTCACGTCCTCCTTCGTCAAACGGTAGAAGCCGCTGTGCTCCATTAAATTCACATACAGCACCTTCTGCCTATCCCCCAATATCTGCGCCATCGTCAGGCCAAACACCATTTGGCACTCATGATGCGCCGGCGAGTATATTCCAATCAGCTCAGACGCGCTTTCCGGAAGAAATGCATCCTGCTCCTCCTGCCGCCAAAGCATCGCGGAAACCTGGCAGAACAGCCTTTCCGCCGACTGATGCTTTTTTACATACGGACACTCTTCTGGCAGGCTTTGCGTCCCGCCTTCATACAGGAAAATCCGCTTGCCTTCAAACTCCACTCCTTTTAATTCGTCCCAAAACAGGGCCGTCATGACAACCGCGTCAAAAGCCGACTCTGCCTGGCTTGCCAAAAAAGCCTCTGCCCTCTGAAACGTCTTTACCTGAAAAAACATCTCTTGCCTGCGTACCAGATAGCCCTTTAACTGCTCCAAATACGCCTCTTCTTCATCTAAAAACGCAATTTTTAATTGTTTCAACCATTCACCTCCGCATCCACCGCGCTACTCAACCGATTATGCAGCACGCAATGGCTGTGCCAAACAGAATCGGAACCGCAAACGGAAAGAATAGCTTTCCTGCGCCGCTTGGCGGCTCGTATGGCCTCTTTATGCCAAAACGCAACGCCTCAAACAGATACTGAATCGCGTAGCGCAGCCTAATCCACCGGTTTCGATCCGTCGCAAGAAGCGCCGCCGCGCCTGCTCCCGCAACCAAAAAACTGCACGCCATGCATTGATACAATTCCTCAATCGTAAGTATGCTGCCTATCATGGAAAATAATTTGATGTCGCCTGCCCCAAGGACACGCATTTGAAATAATAGATAGAAAAGAATAATTGGAACGGAAACGTTCCTAAGAAAATAATACACGCCCCAAGCCTGATGCTCAGCCGCCTGAAAAACAGCTCCCGCTAAAAGGCCCATGGCTATCAGCCTGTTCGCAACTTTTCCAGACCGAATATCCTGCACTGCCGCCAAACATAAGAGAACAAACAGCAGCAACAGCTTTATGCTCCTTACATTAAACTTGCATCACCTCTCCTTACATTGAACTTAGATAGAATTATAGCGTCCGTTCTTTCATTTGTCCATAGCTTTACAGACATTTTTTTAATTTTGTGACATTTTCACAACATATTGTAAAACAAAATTCCAAAAAGCAACGCAACCCCGCCTGTACCAAGGCTTCCGACTGTCAAAACACTAATGGGGTTAATCCCTACCGCGCCTTCCATCCCCGCTTTTGCCAGGAGCATATTCAATAGATAAATCGCCATGACCCCCAAAACAGTCCGAACCAAAAAATTCAGCACAATCTCTGCCTTCCGCTTTAAAAAGCCAATGGCAAGCACAGCCACGCAAACCGCCGCCAAAGCCAGCATCCCAATTTTTGTATCCATAAAAAACATCCTTGTCTCTCTTACTACAATATATACTTTCAGTTTCAATTTATGCCTATTTTTGCATATTCTACATTTTCCTGACTATAATGTAAGTAAGAGGCAGCGAAAAAGCCAACGGCGAAGCCGCTGCCATAACTTGGAAAGCGGGGATACTATGAATCGGATTTTTAAAAAGAATGCCTGTCGTGACAAACGATATGCACTGTTATTAGAAGATCTGGATCGGACAAAGCATGACCTGGATTCTGCTTATGCGAATCTCGCCAATGTCATTGAGCCAGATTTAATCGACTGTTACATTTATGAAGTGCAGTCTGTGCAGATGCGCTATAAGTTCCTGTTAAGCCGCGTAAAGCAAATAGAGGATTCTTACGCGAAGAACCCTCTGGAAGCTTCAGGATCGTGAAACGTCTCTGTCAAATCATTTCTGCCATAAGTAATTCCGGCATATACCTGCTGCGTATTCTGCATCAAGGGCTTTGAATGATCCTGTTTTGCAGCTTCTTTAAAGGCTGCATACAGGTTCGTCAAAACATCTTTCGCCCCCACCAGCTCATCTAGGCGCTTTTTGATCACCGCTTTCGACATCGCTTCTTTTGAAAACACATAAAGCGGATATAATTCTTTTGAAATATCATAGTGAAAGTCCAGCGACTGCATCAGCTCATCAATTCCACGCCCTGCCCTTAAGGCAGCGGCGCGGAACCCTTCGTAGTCATTTTCCCGAAAGCAATCCTCTGCATCGCAAATATGTGAAAAAATAATGTCATATATCACCACGACCAATTCTCCGCGGTTGCTCTGGCTAATCCGCCTGGTGAATTCCCTTACCTTTTCCTGCTTCATGAACGCCCGCCCTCTTACTGCAGAAGCTGCAGAACCGTCTGCGGAATGTCATTGGCCTGCGCCAACACAGATGTGCCGGCCTGCTGCAGGACATTATATTTGGTGTACTCCGACATTTCCTTCGCCATATCTACGTCAGAAAGGCGTGAAATCGCGTTCGTCATATCCTCATTGGAGGCGTCAAGCCCTTCCACCGCATAATCCAGCCGGTTCTGATATGCGCCGATGGCAGAGCGGACAGACGTAGTGATCGCAAGGGCATTGTCCAAGGAAACGATGGCCCTATCGCCTCCATCCACTTTCCTAACGTCAATCTCATCCAAATAGAGCGTCTTTGAAGAAACTTCAGGAATTTTAACGTCCATCGTCTGATGCTCATTCGCCCCAATTTGCAGCGTCATTGTGCCAATGTCAGTCACTTTCATGTTTACGTCGCCTGTCAGCCCTTCATCCAGCATGAATGTCATTTCAAATCCGTTGGCGTCTGTCACGCGCGCCTTATTCCCGTCCATAATCAACGTCGCCTGCGGCTTAAAGGAAGAATCCAAATCCAACTCCACGTCAGCGTCTGTCCCTTGCTGCTGCTGCGCCGCGGCAAGGCCTAAAAATGCCTCCAAATCGGCATTGTCACAGACAATCTCAACCTCTGAGTCCGAGCCAAACTGATTGGACACAAACGCCACGGTATCCCCAAAAGCGAACGCCGTCTCATCCGCTTCAAAATTCCCGGTATCCGGATCCGGCGTCGCGCCCGGAGCTACCTTTAAAAGCGTCACGTCTCCAAGCTCCGCGCATTTCCTAAGCTTTTCAAACACCGCCGCCGCGTCGTCCCCTTCCTCAATCTTGACTTCATATCCATTGATCGTCACTTTTCCTTTTGGAGCCGTCGCGCCTCCCGGAATTGCAAATGTGGAGGAGCCTCTCGTCGCCGAGGCATTGACCGTGAGGCCATATTCCCCAACCCTGACTGCATTTGTAATGGACATCCTTGAAAAGCCGTCGCCATAGACGCGCGTGTCAGAAGTCCCGTCCAATAATTTTTTTGTATTATACTCCGTATCCCTGGAGATCCGGTCCACTTCTTCCCTTAAAGATGCAATCTCCTCTTGAATTGCCTCCCTGTCCTCTAACTGGTTCGTGTCCGACGCACCCTGCACGGACAGCTCGCGCATACGCTGCAGTATGCTTGTTATCTCGCCTAACGCCGTGTCGGCAATCTGCAGCACGCTAATGCCGTTCGACGCGTTTTCCGACGCTTTTGCCAAGCCGTCAATCTGCGCCTGCATCTTATTGGAAATCGCCATTCCCGCAGGATCGTCTTTTGCATGGTTAATCCGAAGGCCGGAAGAAAGGCGCTCCATGGACGCGGTTAAGCCTCCTTCTGTTTTCAATAACTGCGCGTTTGTAATTACTGCTGACATATTATGGTTAATCTTCATACTCTTTACCTTCCTTGTTCTTCTGCCTCCGTGCAAGACTGTTACATCCCTGTATATGCCTACTTTATGCCTATCTGGTTGTTATATCGGTTCACAGTTCCAGTTTCTTAACGCCCTCAAGGAATCCCTTCGCTATTTTATAAAGCCGTGCCGTCTGAACCTCCTGCTGCTCTCCGTCGCCGGCTCCATTGCCTCCATTTTTCTTTAAGTTATGGGAAAACCGGGACAGATTCAGGCTTTTCACATAAGTGACCTGAAAATCCACCGCTTCTTCCCCAAACCCTTCCGAAAGCTGCCCGATATGAGATTCCATTAATTCTTTCATCTTCATGTCGTCCACAGCCGCAAAGCCGGAAATGCCATTTTCCTTTGCCTCAATGCTGGCGGCCACTTTCCCGGCCTTCGCCGTCTCAAACATGATTTCCACCATGCCTTTCTTCTTTTCTCCCCGCACAATTTTTAGGGAGATATTTGTGACCTCCCCGCCCACCATGACAGGAATGGAATATTCCTCATTTTCCGCCATCTTTCCCGCAATGGACATCTGCGCCCGCATCAGCTTCAGCTCGCGGACATCCACGCTGGTGACGCTCTCCTCCTCTTGAATCATGGTTTTCATGACATTCTCAGCCGTCTCCGCCAGCGTTTCCTGAGCGGCCGCCATTTCCTTTGGCGTTTTTACAGCCTCTCCAAACTGCTCTAAAATGCCCTTTTTAATCGCCTCAAAGTCCACGCGCTCCCCGGAAAACGCCTCTTCGCTGTTAAACATCTGCGAAAACACCTTATTGGGCCGATGCAGCAGGCGGTTCGCCGCCAAAATATTGCTTACCGTATTTGGCAGCTCAAATCGGGACAGCATTTGATACACCTCATCATCTGCAACAGCCGCCTGCTTAAACTCCTCCATCTGGCTTTTTGCATACGCGTCCTCCAATGCTTCTTCCTGCGCATTTTCCTGCGCGGCAAACTCTAGCAACGCCTGCTTTAGCTGCTCTGGCGTATAATCTTCCCAATCAGGGCTGTTAAGGAGCTTCTGCATGGTAACGGGGGTCAGCGTCTCCATGGCGTCCCTCATGCAGCCTGACTGATATGCCGTCTCGATCTGCTCTGTAATGGACTTGCTCTCGCTATCCCCCCTGTCCACGCCCGCAAACGCGTCGTCCACAGTATAATCCATCCCGCTTTTCTTTGCGCTGCGCACCGCAGTCAGCAAATTGCGCATCGTCAGATCCGCTCCCTGGCTAATTAACGCGCCGATTGCCGCTCCGTCTGTTTTCTCAATCTGATTCATCAGCCGGTACACGCCAATGAAAGACTCCCTTTCTTCCGGCGTGATCCCATGGCTCTGCTCCAGTTTCCATAAATATTCGCTGAACCGCTCCGTGTCAGAATCGTTGATTTCCCGACGGATTTCCTCTGCCCTGCGGTTCAACGCATCCAAGTCCATATCCAAAGGATTGCACCCCTGGCGGATCAGCTCCCGCACCGTTCCGGGAGTGAGGTTGGAAAACGCCCGCTGCACGCGCTCGTCCGCCGCCTTCATTGTCAAGATGGCCTCTTCTGTAATGTCAAGGCTGTTATACGCCAAGATCCGCACGGCGCGCTCATTCGCCTCGCTGCGCTCCATGCCAAGATCCGTTAAGATGTCGTCCACATTGGCAAACGCCTTCTGAATAGAGTCGCCCAAATCCTTCCTTGGCGCAGTCATCAGCGCTTCGTAGCTTTCCCCCGCCTTCTCCATCTCTTTTTGCAGGGCGCTCCCCGCCTCATGCAGGCCATTCACCGTATCCAGCGAGCGGCCCCTCATGCCAAGCAGATACGCAGGCATTTGCTTTAAGTCTGAAACCTTCTGCGTCGTTTCCTCAAACAAAGCCGCCATGGAGACGTCAGCGACTTCACCGCCCTCTGACAGCAGCGCGGCGTAATAGTTGCTTTCCTGCTCCTTTAGCTTCTCCACCAGCTCTTCCAGAGGCTTCGTGTCTATCGTGATGCCTTGCTTTAACAATGCCCGGTTCGCCTCCGTCGTCATGGCAAGGCGCGTCTCCTCCAACATCCTCTTTGCCGTCAAAAACGCGATCCCTTCCGATGAAACGGCTTCCCCGCCTTTTGAGCCGGTTTTGCCCGCCGTGACGCCGTCCTTAGAAACAGCAAGCTTTCCCTGCTCCCTTAGCTTCGCGGCCTGCTCCAGGCTCTCAATCGTAAGCTCCATTTCATTTGACAATATGTAGGCGATGTCTTCATCCGTAGCCTGCGTCACGACCTCCACAGCCCGCTCAGCCTGAGCCGTCAGCGTATATTCCGGCAAAAGCATCGCGTCTTTCGGCCGCTCCCCTTCCGCGACTGCCATTGCAATTTCCGAGGCGAGAATCTCCTCCTCTATCGGAAACGTCAGCCCCATCAATTTCTGCATATAGGAAAAATTCTCCGGCGTAAGAGCGACGCCGCTTTCCACCATCCACCCTCCGTCAGCAAGCGTCTGCTCATTCACGCTTTCCCCTGCCGCCAAAATGATCTGCTCCATCTGCCCCTTAAGCGCCTCGATGTCAACCCCTTCCGACGGAAACTCTGCGCTGCTTGCGGAAAATTCAGCAAAATACAGATTCTCAACCGTCGGCCTCAAATGGTTGTCTAACATATATTTAATGGCCCCTTTCGACAATGGGGCGAGCTCCCCGGCCTGCCGATATGCCTTTAGGCCATCCGTCATATTTTCTTCCGTCAAAGGCAAATCCGCTTCTTGGAACGCTTGCTCTAACTGACGCACCGCCGCAAGGCTGCCCCCGATCTCCTCTAACTGCTCCTTTGTCAAAGAATCTCCTATGCCAGACAGATCCACGCCTGCTTTGGCAAGCTGCGCCTTGATCTTATCCGTCACGGTAACGACCGTCTCCGTCGATGTGCTCCGCACGCAAAAGCCTTCCTCCTGCGCCCGCCTGTAATCCTCTGGCGTCATTGTGTTCGCCAATACCGCCATCTGGTCTTTCCGATCCGCCGCGCTCATCTGCCCGCTGATTTTCTGCTCAAATTCCTCTACCGCGCTTTTTCTCGACACTTCCTCTTTGTCATAGCCCGTCTGCCTTACAGGGACGGATTTGTCCAACGCGTCCATTTTCGCGCGCGCCGTCTCCGAAAAGCTCGTTGTCACTTTCGCTTTCCCAAAAGGCTGCTCTGCCTGCACGGCCTGCTCCAACAATGCTCCTTTTTCTATCTTCATCCTCTTTACCTCACAGTTCACATACTTCATTTCATGCTAATCTCTATCTATTATGTCGGTACGTTACCGGAAAAAATAAAGCGTCTCGCGCCATTTCACGAGGATGCGCCAACTGAATCCATCCGAAACGTATTTTTTTCTCGTTTATGCTTAATATATTGGTGTCACTCAAAAAAGACGGTATGCTATCTTTTCTAACATATGAAAAATCATTTAAAAAGCCTTTCCAAAAGAGAGGCTTTCATCGGAAATGAGGTGTTACATTTGATTTCTTATCAACCATTTTATGACACGCTTTATAAAAAAAGCATGACGGAATATGCGCTGATCTTTAAGCACGGCATATCCGCAAACACGCTGTACCGCATGAAAAAAGGCGAAGCGATCACCACGAAAACCATTGATACGCTTTGCTTTATCCTAGACTGCACCGTGCCGGAAATCCTCGAATATAAAAAGCCGACTTAAATGCAGGAAATGCCAAAAGCCAGGGAACGTCATTTCTTTGGCTTTTGGCGGCTTGAAACGGAAGAAGAAAAAATGACAAAATATAATAAGATTTTTACTGGACAAACACGCAAATATATGCTATTATAATGAAGCACGTTTGAGAAAAGTAATTTTATTGCGATGCGTGGCTCAGCTTGGTAGAGCGCTGCGTTCGGGACGCAGAGGCCGCAGGTTCAAATCCTGTCGCATCGACTTGTTAAAAGACGTGGGAAACATTGATTTTACAGTGTTTCCCATTTTTTGTCGTTCAAAATCTGTCCTGTTTATAAAACACTTGAGATACACAGAAATCAATTTTTGCCTTCTTGTAATGCATGAAAAGATGTTTTATAATAATATAATGTATTAATTTAACACAAGAAAATTTGTTATAAAGTACCAGGGGTGAGTAAGTTGTATTTAATGTTAAAAGACACACAAGTGTTATATTTCGATTTAGAGGAATTTATTGTGCAGGTGATACGCAACGACCTGCTGCCGTTCTGCCTTCGGTCAAACATTCGGCCGGGAACCGGCTTAAAAGACATCCTGCACAACGTGCAGGCCATTAAAAGCTGCTTAAGCAATCGTGTACTGTCATTGTCGCGGGACAACGCTAAGCAAATTTACGCCGCTTTTCAAATCCCACAGATTGACTCCATCGACAACCGTTCCAATATCTGCATCAAATGCAAAGGCGTCTCCATACAGGACAGTTACTGGATCAAAGAAGACAGCGACACGGTCGCTTGGAACAATGTCAATATCCGGCAAAACAATCTGGGAGACATTGCGAACGTTTCCTTAAGCGGCTTTAACCCAACCATCGCCACCAACAGCATCTGCCCCGAACTGACGACAAAGGGCTTGTTCCGCAAGGGCTGGATCCACATTGGTGACGACCTGTATATGTTAAAGTCTGACAGGACGAACAACCATATTAACACCAGAATGGAAATCCTGGCTTCAGAGATTTTAGAATGCTTTCAAAATAAAATAAACACAATCGCCTATGCGGGAGACGTCAAAAACACGGTGGATGGGGTCGCGTTCATTTCCATATGCGAAAATTTTGTCGAAGAGGAGTATTCCTTCGTAGAAGCCTGGGAGGCTATGGAATATTTAAAACGGCGCAGCATAGATTTTCGCGCATATTGCTTACAGCGATGGGGCTCTGCCTTTGCCAGCATACCCGTGCTGGACTACATTATATCCAATACAGACCGGCACACACAAAACTATGGCTTTCTTATGAACAATTCTACAGGCCAAATTGAAAAACTGGCTCCCCTATTTGACTTTAACTGCGCGCTCGTATCAGATTATTTTTCGCGCAATGCCGAAGATACGTTTAGTCAAATGTTTAACACAAAAGAAACCTTACGGGAATTAGCCTATAAATTTTTGAAATATACAGATCTTATCTTTGATGAAGAGAAATTTGAACAAGTCTTGAATAGAAACAAAGAATATGAATTCGTCTTTGACCGCGTCTATAAACGAATCCAAGAGCTTAATATTACATAAAACCATCTGGCATATTCAAACCGCTTCATTCAATACATTCCAATTAATTTTCTTTCTGTTGTGTAAATTTTAATAAATATTTTATTGTATCCCATAACACGCTGCGGTATGATATAAGAACTATTTTTTCAAAAAGGAGACTTCCGATGAGAAAACGCCAATTCATCAGCATTCTTACCTTAGCTTTGTTTCTTAGCGGCTGCAGCGCGCAGGAAACCTCATCCGTACAGGATACAGAAGGCTTTATAAAAAAAGAATCCACAGAAACAGCAATCGAGCATACAGAGGAAAAAGACGATGAAAAAAATACGTCGAATTTATCAGAGCCTTCCGATTTTAAAAATACGGATGTCTTTGGCATACAAATAACAGAAATGACAGAGCAGCCGGTCTACCATGCCAAGAAAGCTCCCACAGATGTTGTATTGGAGGCTTCTATTTCTTATCCTCGCATAGCAATTGCGGAGCATCCCGCTGCCGCCGACAAAATAAACAGCGCAATAGAAAAGGAAGTTGAGACATTTCGAAAGTTTGAAGCTGAAAATGCCGGCTATGCAGAAGAAGCGTATCTCTCCTCCATCGAGACCAAAGACGGATCTTTTCAGGCGTATACAGCCGATTTTTCTTATCAGGTGAAACGCTGTGACGACAAGCTCATCTCCATCGTCTTTACTCAAAATGACTTCAGCGGCGGCGCCCACGCCAACACCTGGAGCTATGGCGCTGCCTTTGACGCTTCTTCAGGCGAGCGGCTCTATTTGGAGAGCCTAAGCAAAGATTCCACCGCATTTTTACAAACGCTTTCAGAAAGCCTAAATGCACAGGCGGCGCTGCCCGCCTATCAGAATTATTTATTTGATGACAACCCTGCCTCAATAGAAGAATCCCTGCTTGGCAATTCCGTCTGCTGGTACTTTGACCGAAGCGGCCTGTCCTTTATATGCAATCCCTATGTGCTAGGCTCCTACGCCGCCGGGACATTTGAGTTTAATATACCATACGAAAGCTTAAACGGCCTCAAAAAAGAATATGCCTATTCAGGCTCTTTCATCCGCAAGCTCTTTCCGGGAATTTCAGCTTCGTATGACCTCAATGGAGACAGCGTAACAGAAGATGTCTGCTACGCTATCTCCACAGATGAGTCTTTTTCCTATGCAACGCCTGTTCTTACAGTAAATGGCAAAGATTTTTCCTCTCAATTTGACAAACTGTACATGACCTACCTCTGGACGGGGGCATATTACCTAATGGACATTGACCCTGAAGACCACTACATTGAAATCGCCATCTCCAACCAGAACTCCGAAAATCCTGCAGGAACCTGCACGCATTTTTTTCGATACGATTCTTCCAGCCACATTGTATATTTGGGCAACGTGCCTGGTATTATGAATGAAGATATGCAGGTGCGCTATAACGCAAACGGGAACCTGATTTTGTGCAACCGCAGCGGAGAGCCGATGTGACCTCCATTTATGCATTCAAATGCTGTTCCAATGCCCTGCGCACGGCCCCTTCCCCTGCGCACATTTCCTTAAAATAATCACGTACCAATTCGCTTAAGCCCACATCTTGCAAGTTTACGCCAAAGATCGCTTTATCACATAAAATCGGCGTTATCGCTTCCATATGCTCCGTATTTCCTAGCTTAATTTTTTCTAAACGCGGGCAGACGGAGCTAAGAAGCGGATCTGGGCTTAATTCAAACGGCCTTCCTGCATCATCTACCGCCATCAGATAACGGAGCCATCCTGCAAATACCAACGGGATAAACGTCAGTTTTTTCACTTCCGTACCTCCCCTTGACGCATATGCCTTGATCGTCTCTCCAAAACGCACTGCCAGCTTTTGCGACGTATCTGTCGCAATTCGTTGCGGCGTATCCGGCATAAACGGATTTGGAAAGCGAATATTCAAAACCGTATCAATAAATTCCTTCGGATCCAGGATTCCAGGATGAACCACACCGGGAAGACGTATCGTAGCGGAGAAAAATCCATCTGAATAGTCTTATG
>CANTEO010000041.1 GCA_947652855.1 uncultured Roseburia sp.
TCTGGCTAAGGTGTTCATCATATCCTTGCTGGGAGCTTTCATGATAATATCCCGTACAAAACTGGTAGGCAAAGTTCGGTATTCGCTAAGAAGCGATGTAAAATCATCTAATTGCCGCTTCGTTGGGAGCGTTCCAAATAAAAGCAGATATGTGCTTTCCTCGAAGCCAAAATGGCTCTGTTCCTCGATTCCCGTGACGATGTCCTTTACGTTATATCC
The DNA here is from genome assembly GCA_947652855.1 of uncultured Roseburia sp. Classification (GTDB taxonomy): domain Bacteria; phylum Bacillota; class Clostridia; order Lachnospirales; family Lachnospiraceae; genus Roseburia_B. The sequence goes on from CANTEO010000041.1 coordinate 220, forward strand.
ACGGTAATAAAGCTCGCCGTCGGCAGGGACGCGCTCCCCATTTTCAATCTTTGTCGCGCAGACATCGGAGATCTGGGTTAAGCCGACGAGAACGCCTTTTCCGTTTAAGTCGCGAAGCCCTCGCTTGACGTCGTATTCCGAATATAAGGCGGGGTCTATGGTTGCCGTTTCTTCACAGAGTTTGGAAAGCTTTAATAATTCAGGCGTAATCTCACTATATGAATTCGTGTGCATATACTACCTCCCTTCTGTCTATTTTGCTATCATACCATAAATTGACAGCTTGAAACAAGAAAAATAAAAAGGTTTTAAGGAAATTTTAAAAAATTCAGATTTTGTTTACATTTTAGGATGCTTAAAATCGGCCCGCTTGGAATATGCGATAATAAAATTTTTCTAAAAAAGATTGACCCTTAAAATATCATAGTGTATATTTGTAAGTGGTATATTTTAGGATATCATATTGAAGGAGGAAAATTTCATGGCAACAAAAGCGTATTATCCAATTGAAGAAATTGGAGCCGGAAAAGTCGGCTTTTCCAGGACGCGCTCTATTATCGAAGGGGCGTTTTACGGCAACAATGTAGTAAAGGTGTCAACATTGAGGGAAGCGTATGAGCTGGCGAAAAATTCACCCGGGACAATCGTGACGGATATGCCTGTATATAGAGGGGAAGAATTTGGCCTTGACAAAGACGCGAAAGTGCTTCTGTTCAATGACGGCGCCGTGACGGGCCGTTATGCCGCTGCGCGCCGCATCAAAGGAGAGCCGGGCGTAGACGCCGCGAAGTTGGACAAAGTGGCGATGGACGCTGTGTACAAGTCACGCTATAAGATGATGTACCATGCAGAGGTGTTCGTTGGCCTTGATCCTGAATTTATGGTAAAAGCCCACCTTCTGATTCCGGAAGGCGAAGAGAACATCATGTACAACTGGATGTTAAACTTCCAGTATATGTCAGATGAATACGTGAAGATGTACAAGGACTCCAAGGCAGTCGGCGACGGCAAAGAGTCAGATATCTATATTTTCTCCGATCCGCAGTGGGAGCCGCTGAACCGTCCTGACGTAGACTTTAGCTGCTTAAGCGACCCATTGACGTTATGCTATTTTGACACGGCGGAAAACTGCGCGTGCATCCTTGGCATGAGGTATTTTGGCGAGCATAAGAAAGGCACGCTGACGATGGCTTGGGCGATTGCGAACCGGAACGGATATGCGTCCTGCCACGGCGGCCAGAAGGAATATACGCTTTCCGACGGATCGAAATATGTTGCGAGCGTATTTGGCCTTTCCGGCTCAGGAAAGTCTACTTTAACGCACGCGAAGCATGGCGGCAAATACCCGATCACGGTGCTGCATGACGATGCGTTCATCATCAACTCCGACACCTGCTCCTCCATCGCATTGGAGCCGACGTATTTTGACAAGACGGCAGATTACCCGACCGGGTGCGCGGACAACAAATATTTATTATCCGCGCAGAACTGCTCCGCGACATTAGATTCTGAAGGAAAGGTTCAGTTAGTCACAGAAGACATCCGTAACGGCAACGGCCGCGCGATCAAGTCCAAGCTGTGGTCCCCGAACCGCGTGGACAAGATCGACGCTCCGGTAAACGCGATCTTCTGGATCATGAAGGATCCGACGATCCCGCCGGTAGTGAAATTAAAGGGATCCGCTTTGGCGTCTGTCATGGGCGCGACGCTTGCGACGAAGACGTCCACCGCAGAGCGCGTGGCTGCAGGGACGGACTTAAATGCGCTTCGCATCGTGCCTTACGCAAACCCGTTCCGGACGTATCCGCTTGTGAACGACTATGAGAAGTTCAAGAAGCTGGTGGAAGAGAAGAACGTGGACTGCTACATCGTCAATACGGGCGATTTCATGGGCGCAAAGGTGAAGCCTGCGGATACCCTTGGCATCCTTGAGACGATTGTGGAGGGCAAGGCAAGCTTTGAGGCATGGGGCCCGTTTGAGGATATTGAGATCATGTATGACTGGTCAGGCAAAACCGGTGACTTTAAGCCGGATTTGAACGATAAGGAATACGTCGCTGCATTAAAGAGCGCAATGGAGAACCGCGTGAAGGCAGTGGAAGATTTCGCGACGAAGAAGGACGGCTACGATAAGCTTCCGGATGAGGCGTTAGCTGCGCTTAAGAAAATCGTGGAAGAGGCTGCGTCAATCTAATTTATTGCTTGATATTTTAACAAAATAAGGGAATCATGTCTGTGCTTCCCTTATTTTTTTATGTATTTCACATTGAAAAATGTGGAATAATAAGGTATAATGTGAATGTCAGGACAAGAAAATGAGTTGAATTCCTGAAATGTTCGACAACCTGTTATTTTGAACCTACATTATTTTTTAGGGTTCCCTACATTGCCAATTGGATGCCAGGCCGCCATTTCGCAGCGGAAGGCAGAAGAGAGGTTGCGGTTACCCACCTAGCTATGGCTAGGACTCAAAATTGCAGGAACGGCATTTTGGGTTTTCAAAAGAAACGTATGTAAGGTACAAAAGAATCCGAATGTACAGAAGAGTTCCGATGCACAAAAGAAATTTGGCGTACAGAAGAGGAATCATAAAAGTACCAAAGATAACATACAAATGAAAGAAGCTGCTCTTTGGGCAGCTTCTTTTCCGCATATAAATCGCAAGGAGCATGACGTTGAAAAACAAAGCAAAAATTATTCTAATCTTGTTAGGCATTCTGGGAATTATTATTTTAATGGCGAGCCGCGGCGGAAAGCGGCAGGAAGAGTATGGGTATTCTGAGGATTATGTGCAGATGAAAGAGATTCCGGCTATGCTTAGCTTTTATTATTATACAGAGAAAGAATGGGAAGAGACGTTTGGCGGGGAGGATTTTGGAGAGCTGTTAAACGTGCGCGCCTTAGATTTTTTGCTGTCTAAGGCTGGCTGTGAAGAATATGTCTCGTATGAGGTGGAGGATAAAAAGCAGGTCAGCCGCGCAGAGTGGAACGCGGTATATGGGCAGATGCTGGATCTGTTGGATGAACAGGGCGAAGTGGAAGTGAAAGAGGAGGTTGTCTTACATAAAGGAGAGGAAAGCATCGTCTGCGGCATGGGGACATATCAATGCGGCCTCGAGGGGCTGGACGCAGAGCCAATGGACGCATTGAGCTTTTATGTGATGGATGGCAGCGTGATTGGGTTAAAGAGCCTTACGGCGGAAGCCGCCTCGCTGCGCAATGTTTACGTAAAGGAGGCGGATCAGGAGGGCCTTTCTTTTTTGTTTCAGGGAGAGGAGCGCACGCTCTTGCTTTCCATGGAGGATCCGGGGAAGGCAAAAGGACGCGTCTGCGACTTGCTGTGGGAAAAGGGTGAGGTTTCTAAGGTTCAGGTGAAGGAAGACGCCATTCAAGGGAACCTGATCGCGGTAAATGAGGAAACGATAGAGATTGAAGGCTATGGGGAGATCCGGCGTTCAGAGGATCTTCCGGTTTATAAGACGTATGGGACGGTGGAGCAGAAAGACGTAACAGACATTGTGATTGCGAACATGAAGGTGAAGTACGTTACGGCGGAGGATCGCGTGGAGGCGATCCTTTTGGCGGAGCCGGCGCAGATTGGACGAATCCGCGTCCTGCTTTTGCCTGAGGACGGAAAACCGTACCGTGAAGAGGTTTATGTGAGCTCAGACGCGCCGTTTCAAGTCGTGAAAAAGAAAAAGGGCAAGAAGCAGCCCGCGGGCTCCCTTGTGCGGGCGGGCGAGCTGTTCGGCTCTTCCAAAACGAATACGGTTCAATTGAAGACGAAGGGGCAGGATGGGCTTTTCTATCTGTGCGACGCATCCGGTAAACGGATTTCTAATGGATATCAGGGGATTCTGGAGCTTCACAGATATCAGGAGGGCTTCACCGTAGTCAATGAGCTTCCAATCGAGCAGTACCTTTGCGCGGTCGTGCCGAGCGAGATGCCTGCAAGCTATCCTTCCGAGGCGCTGAAGGTGCAGGCGGTCTGCGCCAGGAGCTATGCGTACATTCAGCTGGAGCATGGGGATTATGCCGCGTTTGGAGCCCATGTGGATGACACGACGAATTATCAGGTGTATAATAAGCAGGAGCGCAATGAAAAGACGACGGCTGCGGTGCTTGACACGGCAGGGATGGCCCTTAGCTATCAGGGTGAGGTTGTGGAGGCCTATTATTTTTCGACATCGGCGGGCGTCACCGGAAATGGGGACGCATGGGGCTTAGATCAGGATCCGAAATATGGGTATTTGCGCGGCGGGCGGATCGCGGAAGGGGCGGGAGAGGCTGACCTGTCCCGGGAGAAGGCGTTCGCGGAGTATATCGCAAAAGGCGACAGCGCGGCTTATGAAAACGGCTTGCCGTTTTACCGGTGGAAGGCCGTCGGGGATTACGCGTCGAAAGAGGCCCAAAAGAAAATGCGGGATATTTTAAAGGAAAGAGAAGCAAAGACGCCGAAAAGCATTTCGTTTTTCAATCAAAAGAAAAAAGAAGTGGCTTCAATGAAGAAGTTTGGGGGCCTTAAGGGCATCCGCGTAAAGAAACGCGGCATAAGCGGGGTGATCCTTACGCTTTTGCTGGAATATGAAAATGGGACGGTTACGGTAGAGAATGAGTATAATATCCGGGCGCTGCTTGGGGCGGGCGTGACAGGCTTGACGCTTTTAGACGGCAGCGAGAGAGAATCGGCCCTGCTCCCGAGCGCATATTTTTCGATTGAGCGATTGGAGGATGGGACGTATGCCATGGCCGGAGGCGGGTATGGGCATGGGATCGGAATGAGCCAGAACGGGGCCAAGGCTATGGCGGAGCGGGGAATGTCCTGTGAAGAGATTTTGAATTTCTTTTATCAGGGCATTGAAATAAAGACTTTGATGTGATGGGAGCTTTTATGATATTCAGATGGTTGAAAAATATAAAACGGCTGCTTGAAAAATGTCAGAGGGACCATATCAGCGCATATGCGTCCCAATCGGCCTTTTTTCTGCTGCTTTCGCTGATTCCTTTTTTGATGCTGTTCAGCTCTATGCTCCAGTACACAGTGGTGACGGAGGCGACGCTGCTTTCTTTTGTGAATGAGATTATGCCGCAGTACATTGCCCCGTTCGTTATTTCAATCATTAATGAGGTGTACCACAAGTCGGTGGGAATTGTCTCAGTGACCGCTATCGCGGCGATTTGGTCGGCGGCGAAAGGCGTGCAGCACTTAACGGCGGGCTTTAACATCATCCATGGGATTGATGAGACGAGGAATTGGCTGATCCGGCGGTTTTGGGCTGTCGTCTATACGGCGGTGTTCTTAGCGTCAATTGTGGCGGCGCTTGTCCTGCTGGCGTTTGGGAATTCCATTCAGAAGCTCTTGGTGGGCTATTTTCCATGGCTGGCGGCGGCGACGGATTTGTTTTTCCGGTTAAGGGGCGTGATTACGCTTGGCGCCTTAAGCTGCGTATTTACTGTCTTGTACAAAACGCTGCCCAACCGCAGGGGCCTGTCAAATCAAAAGCTGACGCTGCGCAATCAGTTTCCGGGCGCTGCGCTGTGCGCAGTGGCTTGGTATCTGTTTTCTATCGGCATCTCCGTCTATCTGGAATATTTCAACGGGTTTTCAATGTATGGGAGCTTAACGACGATTGTGCTTGTCATGCTCTGGCTGTATTTTGGGATGTATATTATGATGCTGTGCGCGGAATTTAACATGATTTTTGTGGAGGGGCAGGAACGCCTCTGCGCGAAGACGGGGAGCCGTGGAAAAGATGGTTGATTTTTTGAATATTGGGATTGCCGTATAGACAATTTGACTGTGATATGATAAAATTAAAGTATATTTTTAGGCAAAATTTGTGCTTTTTAAGAGGAGGAGGATTATGTATCAGAAAATGTTACAACGGACAGGGGCGTGGATTCTTGCGTTTTTGATGCTGTTTGGGGCGGCGCAGTGGCCCAGTATTCAGCTAAAGGCGGCGGAAACAGAGAATTCCGCAAGAAACGCGGCGGCAACGGCGTCAAGCACAGAGACGGCAGATTTTTCTGCAGATAAAGTGATTGACGGGGATAGGACGAGCAAGGCGTCCAGATGGGCGTCAAAAAGGGGAGCCGGGCCGGAATGGCTGCAGCTTACGTGGGCTAAGGAGCAGACGATGAAGAATATTCTGCTTTTCTGGGAACGCCGCAATGTGGAGGACTATAGGCTTGAGGTGTCTTCGGACGGAACGGAGTGGGAGACGGTTTATGAGAATGAATCTTATCCGAGCAAGAATAATGAGACGATTGCCTTGGATCAGGCGGTGACGGCGAAGAGCCTTCGCTTATATATTAACAAGGTGAACAGCGCGAGCGCGGATCCGAACGAGACTGCCTGGGATACGGCGTCCCTCTATGAGGTTGAAGTATATGCAGATGAGGTTCCAGACAGCAGGACGGAGCTTGAAAAGCTGGTGGATTCCATCTCTGCGCCTGGCGAGGTCAAAAAAGGCGATAAGAAGATTTCTATGCCGGAAAATATGCCGGAAGGCGCAAAGGTTCGTTTTTGCGCGGATTATGAGCAGGTGATCGGCGAGGACGGAACGATTTACGCCCCATTGGAGGATAAGGACGTAAAGGGTTTTTATGAAGTCACATTGGCGGACGGCTCTTCTGCAAAAACCGATGAATTTACAGTTGCCGTTCCGGGCCTGCATGACGCGGACGATGCGTTGAACGCCAAGCCTGCCGTCATCCCGGAGCTGCAGGAGTGGCATGGCGCGACTGGGGCGTTCGCGGCATCGAAGGGCAGGATTGTATTGGGCAGTTCTGACCTTAGGGCAGTCGCGGATGAATTTGCAAAAGATTATAAGGACGTGATGGGGTTAGACATCGCGGTGGTGGAAGGAACCCGTTCCGATGCAAGGATAGGCGATTTTTATCTGTCCCTTGCTAAGGAAGGGAACGGACTGGGCAAGGAAGGGTATGCGCTTGAGGTGGATAATGCTGTATTTGCCGAGGCAGAGCAGGCGACGGGCGCGTACTGGGCGACCAGGACGATCCTTCAGATTTTAAAGATGACGAACGGCACGATCCCAAAAGGGCTTGTCAGGGATTATCCGAAGTATGAAGTGCGCGGGTTTAGCCTGGACGTAGGCAGAAAGCCCTTTACGATGGATGCGTTATATGAGTTTTCCAAGAATATGTCTTGGTACAAGATGAACAGCTTTCAGGTTCATTTAAGCGATAACCTGATTTTTCATGAGGATTATGCGACATTGGAAGACGCCATAGAGCATTCTTATGCGGGAAACCGCCTGGAATCAGGCGTAGTGAATGAGGAAACCGGAAAGTCCTCAACGGCGGACGACGTGTTTTACACAAAAGAAGAATTTCGCGATTTTATCAAATACAGCAGGCTGATGGGAGTGGATGTTGTTCCGGAATTTGATATGCCGGCGCACGCCCTGCCCTTCACGAGGGCGTTTCCAGAGTTTATGACGGCGAAGGCAGGCGGCAGCCATGGATATTTGATTGAGGAGCTGAATCTTGAGAAAGAGGGGGTCATCCCGTGGGCTCAGAGCATTTGGGCGGATTATTTTGAAGGGGACGACCCGGTGTTCGATGAGGATGTGACGATCCATATCGGCACGGACGAATACCATGGGACGGAAGGCCAGCAAGGGAAAGAGCTGTTCCGTCAGTTTTCAGACGCCATGATTGAATATGTGCAGGGTACCGGAAGGACAGTCAGAATGTGGGGCAGCCTGTCCAACAAAGCCGGAACAACGCCTGTCCGTTCGGATGGCGTGCAGCTTAATATCTGGAATACCGGATACGCAGACCCGAAGAATATGTATAATCTGGGATTTGACCTGATCAATACATTAGAGAGCCCGAACTATATTGTGCCTGCGGCGGGATATTACAGCAATTATATCAATACGCAGCATATTTACAGCAATTGGCAGCCCAATGTGATTGGCAACCTGACGGCGAGCGCGGGGGACGACCAGATTCTGGGGGCCTGCTATGCGATTTGGCATGACAGCGTGGATACCCGTGCAAACGGCATTTCCGAGTATGACTCCTTTGACCGTTTCTTTAAAGCGGTTCCGGCATACGGGGCGAAGCTTTGGGGCGATGCGAAGGACAGGGACTATAAGGAATTCACGAAGGTGGCGGAGAAAGCCGGAACGGCCCCGAATACCAATATGTATGGAGAGGTGGACTACGTGACCTCTACAATTGCCAATTATACGTTTAAAGAGACGACGAAAGATTCCAGCGAAAATGGATTCGATCTGTCGGCGCCGGTCAAGGCTGATTGGGCAGACGGCGAGAATGGGAAGGCGCTGCGCCTGAATGGGGGAGAAAGTTATGCGGAAACCCCGGACGCGCTTGACTTGATTGGATCCGGCGCAACGCTTACCATGAAAGTGAAAAAAGACGCGGGCGCAGGAGAGGGCGAGCAGATCCTTTGTGAGTCAAAGAGTGTCTTTGGGGCATACGGGACGTATGCGTTTAAGGCGGTTCAAAAGAATACCGGAAAAGTAGGGTACTCTAGGGAAGGGTATGACTTTTCATTTGATTATACGCTGCCGGAAGGCGAGTGGGTCACGCTGACATTTCAGAGCGGGCAGGATACCGTGGCGCTGTACGTGAACGGGGAGCTTGTGGACAATGACCCGGAAATCTATTTTGCGAACCATCCTACGACGGAGCTTAGCGCAAAGCTTTCGAAGCACAACATTACAAAAACCGCTACGATGCTTGTTCCGTTTGGGCGGATCGGGAGCAAGTCCAATAGTTTTAAGGGCCTGATTGAGTTGGTTTCTGTGACGGGCGCGAAAAAGACCTCAGGAGAGTATAAAAAGATTCCTAAGGAGGGCTGGACGGCGGAGGCCTGCTCCACCAGCCCGGCAGAGGGCTCGAAAGAAGCAGTGTATGACGATGACGGCGCAAGCTATTGGCATCAGGACTATAATGATGACGTATATTCGGATAAACTGAATGAAGATGAGGATCATACGCATTGGTTTAAGCTTGTCTTGCCAGAGGCGCAGGAGATTGATAGGTTGACGTATTTGCCGAGGCAGGACAGCGCGAACGGACGGATCTTCCTTTACAGCATTAAGGTGACGAAAGAAGACGGCACGGAAGAGACTGTTGTGGATCGTGCGGAATGGGCGAACGACAGCAGCTTGAAGCAAGCGACGTTTCAGCCGATAAGGGCGAAGGAAGTGAATCTGCTGATCCATAAAGCTTCCGGCGGCCATGCCACGATTGCGGAGCTAAGCTTGTATGAGCCTAGCGATATGGCTGTGATTCGGGCAGAGATGGCGGCTTTGTTAAGCAAATATGCCACATATGAGGAGCTTATCTATACAGAAGTTTCCTGGTCGGCTTTTACAAAGGCAAAAGAAGCGTTGGAGCAGATGATGGCTTATGAAGGCACTACAGAAGACGACTGCGTCTACGTGATAGAGAAGTTTAATGAAGCAATGGGCCGATTGACTGAAAAATCAAAAGAGCATCTTACGTTAAATTTGAGCGAGGCAGTGGGTTCCGCCAATGAATTTATGTCAAACAAGACGGAGACGGATAAATATACGGCGGAGTCGCTTCTTTTGTATCAAAATGCGTATCAAAAGGCTCAGGATGTCTTGAAGGATGAAAATGCGACGTATCAGGAAATTAAGGATGCCTTGGCGGCATTGCAGAAAGTGGCGCTTGTCACGAAGGCTTCTGCGGAGAAGGCAAGCCTAATGGCTGTTGTGGCGGTTGCGGAGGCGCAGCTTAAGAACACGGCAGGATATACGGCTGAGTCTGTCAAGGCGCTTCAGGATGCCGTAGCTGCGGCGAAAGCTGTCCTGGCAAAAGAAAATGCGTCATATGAGGAATTGACGGCTGCATTGACGAAGCTAAAAGGGACTGCCTTAAAGAAAGAAGAGGAATCGGGAACAGATGAATTTACGAGCGGAGGCGCAACCTATAAGGTTACAAATGCGTCGAAAAAAGAAGTGTCCTTGATAAAAGGCAAGAACGCAAAAAAATTTAAGATCCCGGCTACGGTAAAAGACAGCTCGAAAGTGAGCTATAAAGTCACTGCGGTTGCAGACAATGCATTTAAGTCCTGTAAGAAGCTGACAGAGGTTACATTTGGCAAAAATGTCAAATCTATTGGCAAGAACAGCTTTCAAAAGCTAAGCAAGTTAGGCAGCATTATATTCCAGAATACGAAGGCGCCGAAGATCAGCAAAAACGCGTTTAAGGGGATTAAGGCGAAAGTGAAGGTTTCTTATCCCAAGAAGATGAAGGGGAAAGAGCTTAAGGCGTTAAAGGCGAATATGAAGAAGGCTGGAGTAGGAAAGAGAGTTACGTATAAGAAAAAGTAGCTGAACGGATATGGGCCGGCGGCAGATACGCCGGCCCATTCTAGAAAGGCAGTTCAGATGATGGGAAAGGAGAGGTCATATGGCATTGACGACGGAGGATTTACAGGCGATTGCGGGCTTGCTGCAGCCGATAAAAGACGATATACAGGATTTGAAGGATGATATGCAGGTTATGAAAGATGATATGCAGGTTATGAAAGATGATATGCAGGAATTAAATCGTCGCGTGAAAAAAGTGGAGCTGACTTTGGAAAATGAGACGAACAAAAACATTCAATTATTGGCGGAAAATCATATCAATCTTGTAGATAAACTGAATCAGGCGATTAAAGTCCAGGATAAGTCTATTTTATATGAAGTTCAAGTGTCTGGCCTTAAGTTTAAGCTGGAGAATTTGGAAAGAGAGGTTATGGAGATTAAGAAAAAGCTGGCGTAGATTTTTCTTGCATTTCTTTTCTTGCTGTGTTATGGTGTTAAAAGTAATTTCATTTGGAAATGCAATGAAGGTGTTCAGTAGGCCGTTTCACACGTTGCAGAGAGAGGGAGCCGTCGGCTGTAAGCTGCCTTACGTAAGAGATGACTGAATTTTCACACTGGAGCAGCATGGGTGAAGGCCAGTAGCCTGTGACGTGTTGTGCGCGTTATGCATAAAATGAGAGCCTGAGGGTTTCCTTGGGAATTTGGGTGGTATCACGGAGCGATTCGTCCCTGTTGTTTGGGGATGGATGGCTCTTTTTTCTTATTCTAAGAAGCCTTATAAAATTGCCGATAAGAAAAAATTGCCCTTTGGATCAGATGGTTAGGGAAGGAAGGAGAATGTTATGAAGGAAAAATTGCAGAAAATCAAAGAGGAGGCCTTAAAGAACATTGATTTATCTTCGGATTTGACGAAGTTAAATGACGTGAGGGTCGCCGTGCTTGGGAAAAAAGGTGAGCTGACGGCTGTGTTAAAGAGCATGAAGGATGTGCTGCCGCAGGATCGGCCGGCATTTGGGCAGTTGGTGAACGAGGTGCGTTCGGAGATCGAGAGGAGGCTGGAGGACGCGAAGGCGGCTTTGGAGGCGAAGGAGCTGGAGCGGCGCCTGCAAAAAGAGGTCATTGACGTGACGCTGCCCGCGAAAAGGCAGAAAGCAGGGCATAGGCATCCAAACACCATCACGCTGGAAGAGGTGGAGCGCATTTTTGTGGGCATGGGGTATGAGGTCGTGGAAGGGCCGGAGGTAGAGCTTGATTATTATAACTTTGAGGCGCTCAACATCCCGGCGGACCATCCGGCGAAGGATGAGCAGGATACCTTTTATGTCAATGACGAAATCGTGCTTCGCACGCAGACGTCGCCTGTGCAGGTGCGTCAGATGGAGAAAGGGAAGCTGCCGATCCGCATCCTGGCGCCAGGAAGGGTGTTCCGTTCCGATGAGGTGGACGCGACCCATTCTCCGTCATTCCATCAGATTGAGGGCCTGGTGATTGACAGGCATATCACATTTTCAGATTTAAAAGGCACCTTGGAGGTGTTCGCGAGGGAGCTGTTTGGCGAAGGGACGAAGGTGAAATTCCGCCCGCATCATTTCCCGTTTACAGAGCCGAGCGCGGAAATGGACGTGACTTGCTTTAAGTGCGGCGGGAAGGGCTGCCGATTCTGCAAAGGCAGCGGATGGATTGAAATTTTAGGGTGCGGCATGGTGCATCCAAAGGTGCTTCGCATGAGCGGCATCGACCCGGAGCAGTATTCCGGCTTCGCATTTGGCGTGGGGCTGGAGCGGATTGCGCTTTTGAAATATGAGATAGACGATATGCGTCTGCTGTATGAAAATGACGAGAGATTCTTAAAACAATTTTAGGACAGGGAGGGAATGTGATGAAGACATCATTGGCATGGATTAAGGCATTGGTTCCGGGCCTTTCGGCGACGGAGCAGGAGTATATGGACGCTATGACGCTATCTGGCTCTAAGGTGGAAGGGTATCAGAAGCTGGATGCTGATTTGGACAGAATCATCGTGGGGCAGATTAAAAGAATTGAGCCGCATCCAGACGCGGATAAGCTGATTGTCTGCCAGGTGGACATTGGCTCTGGGGAAGATTTGCAGATTGTGACCGGCGCGCCAAATGTGTCGGAAGGGGATAAAGTCCCTGTCGTCCTTGCGGGAGGGCGCGTGGCCGGGGGACATGACGGGACGGCGGCGCCTGGCGGGATCAAAATAAAAAAAGGCAAGCTGCGCGGCGTGGAGTCGAACGGCATGATGTGCTCCATTGAGGAGCTTGGGTCAAGCAGGGATCTGTACCCGGAGGCGCCGGAATTGGGAATTTATATTTTTGATACGGACGTAAACGTAGGGGACGACGCAGTGGAGCTTCTTGGCCTGCATGACGCAGTGGTGGAGTATGAGATCACGTCAAACCGCGTAGACTGCTTTTCCGTGCTTGGGATCGCCAGGGAGGCGGCGGCGACATTTCAAAAAAAGCTTTGCCCTCCTGTAGTTGCGGAGACCGGGAATGGCGAGGATGTGAATCAATATGTTAAGGTGACGGTCAAGGACACAGATTTGTGTTCCCGTTATGTCGCAAGGGCGGTGAAAAACATTCGGCTTGCCCCATCCCCTAAGTGGATGCAGCGGCGGCTGTCCGCGCAGGGGATCCGTCCAATCAACAATTTGGTGGACATTACGAATTATGTGATGGAGGAGTACGGCCAGCCAATGCACGCCTATGATTTGGACACGATTGAGGGGAAAGAGATTATCGTAAGGCGCGCAGGGAAAGATGAGAAATTCGTCACGCTGGACGGGCAGGAGCGGCGCCTGGATGAGGATGTCCTGATGATTTGCGACGCCGAGAAGGCCGTAGGCATTGCAGGCATTATGGGCGGTGAGAACTCTATGATCACAGATCATGTGAAGACGATGCTGTTTGAGGCGGCTTGCTTTAACGGGACGAACATTCGCCGTTCCAGCAAGAAAATCGGCCTTCGCACCGACGCGTCTTCCGTGTTTGAAAAGGGGTTGGATCCCAACAATGCGATTTTGGCGATGAACCGCGCCTGTCAGTTGATTGAGGAATTGGGCGCGGGAGAAGTCGTTGGAGGGGCCATTGACGTTTATCCGGTGAAAAAAGAGGGGCGCAGAATCCCATTTGAGCCTGAGAAGTATAACCGTCTGCTTGGCACAGAAATTTCAGAGGAAGAAATGCTTGCCTATTTTTCAAGGCTGGAGCTGTCCTATGACGCGGATGCAAATGAAATTCTTGTGCCGTCCTGGCGGCAGGATTTGGAATGCGGCGCGGATCTCGCAGAGGAAGTGGCGCGGTTTTTTGGATATGACAACATTAAGACGACGCTGCCAGCCGGGGAGGCGACTGCGGGCAAGCTTTCGTTTAAGCTTAGAATTGAGGGGATGGCGCGGGACGTCGCGGAATTCTGCGGCTTTTCTGAGGGAATGTGCTATTCCTTTGAAAGCCCGAAGGTATTTGACAAATTATTGATTCCAAAGGAATCTGACCTTAGGAAGGCTGTTACGATCTTAAATCCGTTGGGAGAAGATTTTAGCATCATGCGCACCATTCCCTTAAACGGGATGCTTACGTCGCTGGCTGCCAACTATAGCCGCAGGAATAAAGGCGTCCAGCTGTATGAATTGGGCAACATTTATCTGCCCAAGCAGATCCCAGTCACGGAGCTTCCCGAGGAGCGTGTGCAGCTTACGCTTGGGATGTATGGAGACGGCGATTTTTATGACTTAAAAGGCGTTGTGGAGGAGTTTTTCCAGAAAGTCGGCATGCAAAAGAAGCCGGAATACGACCCGGCGTCAGGCAGGCCGTATTTCCATCCGGGCCGTCAGGCAAACATCCGTTATGACGGGGCGTTAATGGGATATATAGGGGAAATTCATCCTACAGTGGCGGCGAATTATTCCATCAAAGACCGTGTATATGTGGCAGTTTTGGATATGCCGGAGATTGTGGGGCGGGCCGGCTTTGACAGGAAATATCAGGGCATTGCGAGGTTCCCTGCGTCTGTCCGCGACTTAAGCATGGTGGTTCCAAAGGAGATCCTTGCGGGAGACATTGAGCGTGTGCTTGAGAAAGAGGGCGGCGCGTATCTGGAAAGCTATGCGCTGTTTGACATTTACGAAGGGAATCAGATAAAGGAAGGCTTTAAGTCTGTCGCGTACTCCCTTACATTCCGGGGGAAGGAGAGGAATTTGGAGGAGGCGGACCTGCTTGACGCCATGGAGCGGATTTTGCAGGCGCTTGGCTCGATGGGGATTGAGCTTCGAAAATAACAAAGGCTTGCGCGCCTGATCTTCGGTCAGGGATTGGGCGCGTGTTCCAGTCCCTTTGGCTCTTCATAGAAAAAGAAAGTTCATGTGAAAAAAAGAATTCCAAATACGCGAAATGCGCAATTGGAATTCTTTTTCGTGTTGTTTTGGCATAACCACTTTGTTACAAAGAAAGAATAGCACACATAGTTTTGTTTTGCAAGATGCAAATATAAATATTTTGTAAATGTGAAATTTATGTGAAATTCACGTGAGATGGGAATTGAACTTCAAAAGTAGATATGCTATAATGATAAATTGTAAAAGCTATTTTACTAATGTTCCAAAAATTTAAAAAGAAAGGAAAAGGAGAAATGATGAGGAAAAAGGTTAGTAACAGAGCAGTCAGCCTCATGCTGACGTTGGCCATGCTGTTTTCCATGGTGGTTGTCGCTACGCCACAGGATGTCAGCGCGGCGGATCCGGAATTTAAGAGCGCTGGAAGCTCATATGTAGATATTACAGATGAGCAGAGCTATCAGTGTTATTCTACGGGTCAGCCGGTATGGATTAAGTTTAAGGCAAAGAATAACGGATATTTAGAGGTGAGGGCGAAGAAGAATACACAGCTTCCTGTAGCGTATGTTACTGGCTCATGGAAATTATTTGACAAGTCGAAAAGGAAAGTGCTTTCCTCGACGATGGACTATAATACGAACTATTCGCAAAAGTTTTATACGACAGAAAGCTATGGCGTGAAGAAAGGGACGACGTATTATCTGGCAGTTTATGCTGATGCCGGCGGGGTTAGGATACAGGCCTCATTTAAGAAAGTGAACGATAAAAGCGGGACGAAAAAGGGTAAGGCGCTGAATTTAAAGAAAGGGAAAATGGTAACCGGACTGATTCAGGCTGGCTCGAAGGCTTCTCATTTTTATAAATTTAAGCTGACTTCCCGTAAAAAGATGAGCGTTCTGTTTACACCTTATTTGACGGATTCCGTTTCTCTGATGCTTACGGGAACGAACATGAGGGCTTATTCAGACATCATTCCTAAAATTGAGTACGATTATCGAACAGGCAAATACTATAATAACTGGGGAGCGAAGGACAAGGTGAGCGGCACGGTTGGGCCAGGTACATATTATATTCAGATCAAGCCTACGAAATTGACGACGAATGGGCGTTATACGCTTGTCTGGAAATAAAGGAAGGAAGATAGGGGAGCGGAAGCTCTCCTATTTTTGAATTACAAGAAAATTTTCCGAAAGCGTCTGAAGAAGCGATATCCAAGCATTGCCATAAGTTTCTATATGAAGTACAATACTGTTAAGAATGATTTTACATTAAATTTCAGACTAGGAGAGAAATCATGAAGAGGACGAGTGGTATTTTAATGCACATTTCTTCCCTCCCATCCGAATATGGAATCGGGACAATGGGGAAGGAGGCCAAAAAATTCGTGGATTTTTTGGTAAAGGCAGGGCAGACGTATTGGCAGATCCTTCCGATTTGCCCAACCAGCTATGGAGATTCTCCATATCAGTCATTTTCCAGCTTTGCGGGCAACCCGTATTTCATTGACCTAAAGCTGCTTTGCAAGGATAAGCTGCTTTCGAAGCGGGAATGCGATTCTTACGATTGGGGCGATTCTAAGACCGAGGCGGATTTTGGCCTGCTTTACCGGAATCGCTTTGATTTGCTGAAAAAGGCCCACTTGCGTTTTCAGAAAAAGGAGCCGGAGGAATATGCGTCATTTTGTGAAGAGGAAAAAGAGTGGCTGGATGATTATGCCCTGTTTATGGCGCTAAAGGACGCAAATGGCGGCGCGTCCTGGTTTCAGTGGGAGGAAGGGCTTAAATTCAGGAAGGCGGATGCTTTAGGGCATGCCAGGGAAATCCATAGGGAAACGATTTCTTTCTATAAGATGCTCCAGTTTCTTTTCTATCAGCAATGGCGCAGCGTAAAGGATTATGCAAATGAAAAGGGAATACAGGTGATCGGCGACGTTCCGATTTATGTGGCGGGAGACAGCGCTGATGTCTGGGCGAATCCGGGGCAGTTTTATTTGGATCAGGACCGGAACCCGATTGAGGTGGCGGGCTGCCCGCCTGACGCGTTTTCCGAAGACGGCCAGCTATGGGGGAATCCGCTGTTTCGGTGGGACGAGATGAAAAAAGACGGCTATGCATGGTGGACGAAGCGGGTTCGGGCGGTATCAAAGCTCTATGACGTTGTGCGGATCGACCATTTTCGCGGCTTTGATTCGTATTATGCGATTCCTGCGGGACACACGACAGCGCGGCATGGGACGTGGAAGGAGGGGCCTGGCATAGAGCTGTTTCGCATCTTGGAGGAGAAGCTTGGAAAGCTGAATATTATTGTAGAGGATTTGGGATTTTTAACGCCGTCGGTAACGAAGATGGTGTCGGATTCTGGATTTCCTGGAATGAAGGTGCTTCAGTTTGCGTTTGACCCCAGGGAGGAGAGTGATTATCTGCCCCATAATTATGTCAGCCACAGCGTCGTCTATACGGGGACGCATGACAATGACACGATTCTGGGATGGATGAAGACGGCGTCCAGGGAAAGCGTGAATTTTGCGAAGCGGTACTTAAACCTGACAAAGGAGGAGGGCTATCATTGGGGCGTCATGCGCGGGGCCTGGGCGAGCGTCAGTGATTTGGCCGTGGTGCCAATGCAGGATTTATTGGGCCTTTCCAGTGAGGCGCGCATGAACACGCCGTCCACATTGGGCTGTAATTGGAAATGGCGGGCCGCGCCAGGCTGCATGACGCCGCAGCTTGCCGCCAAGGTTAGGAGATATGTCAGGATGTACGGAAGGGAGCGGACGCTGGATGCTTAGCGGGCGGCGCATTGGCGGCTTGGCTTGACAAATCCGGGGCATATGATAAAATTTGAACAGGAATGAAACAGAATTTATTGTGGGAGGGAATAAAAAATGGCAGCACCATATCATCATAGGGCCATTGAGCAGAAATGGCGTAAGCATTGGGAGGAGAATCCGATCAATGTGGACGACGGGAAGAAACAGAAATACTATTGCCTGGATATGTTTCCATATCCGTCAGGAAATGGGCTTCATGTGGGGCATTGGAGGGGATATGTGATCTCTGATGTCTGGAGCCGGTATAAAATCATGCAGGGGCATTACGTGATCCATCCGATGGGGTGGGACGCGTTTGGCCTTCCGGCAGAAAATTACGCAATCAAGATGGGCATCCATCCGGCGAAGTCCACGGCGGACAATGTGGCGAAGATCAAGCGTCAGATGAAGGAGATCGCGGCCGTGTATGACTGGGACATGGAAGTCAACACGACAGATCCGAATTTTTACAAGTGGACGCAGTGGATTTTTGTGAAGATGTTTGAAAAAGGGCTAGCGTATGAGAAGGAGATGCCGATCAACTGGTGTCCTTCCTGTAAGACGGGGCTTGCGAATGAGGAAGTCGTCAACGGAACGTGCGAGCGCTGCGGCGCGGATGTGACGAAGAAGAATTTAAAGCAGTGGATGCTTAAGATTACAGCGTATGCGGATCGCTTGCTCTCTGATTTGGACAAACTGGACTGGCCTGCAAAAGTGAAGAAGATGCAGACGGACTGGATTGGCAAAAGCCATGGCGCGGAAGTGGAGTTTGCGGTGGATGGAAGAGAGGATACGATCACTGTGTACACGACCCGGCCGGATACGCTGCATGGAGCGACGTTTATGGTGCTTGCGCCGGAGCATTCGCTTGCGAAGGAGCTTGCGACGGACGCGACGAGGGCAGATGTGGAGGACTATATTTATCAGGCTTCCTTAAAGTCTTCCGTAGACCGTCTGCAGGATAAGGAAAAGACGGGCGTGTTCACTGGAAGCTATGCCGTCAATCCGTTGAATGGGGCGAAGGTTCCGATTTGGCTCTCTGATTACGTATTGGCCGACTATGGCACGGGAGCGATTATGTGCGTGCCGGCGCATGATGACCGCGACTTTGCGTTTGCGAAGAAATTTCATCTTCCGATCGTTCAGGTCATTGCGAAGGATGGAAAAGAAATCGAGGATATGCAGGAGGCTTATACGGAGGCGTCCGGCATTATGATCCATTCCGGCGAGTGGGACGG
Source organism: uncultured Roseburia sp. (assembly GCA_947652855.1). Lineage (GTDB taxonomy): Bacteria > Bacillota > Clostridia > Lachnospirales > Lachnospiraceae > Roseburia_B. The sequence goes on from CANTEO010000041.1 coordinate 18,958, forward strand.
CTTGGAGTCCGCCAAGCTGAAGCTGGAGGCCCCTGAGATGATAGAGAAAAAGGGCTTTGGCAAAAAGACCACGAATTATAAATTGCGCGACTGGGTGTTCTCACGTCAGCGCTATTGGGGCGAGCCGATTCCGATTGTGCATTGCAAGGATTGCGGGGCAGTCGCCGTGCCAGAAGAGGAGCTGCCGCTTTTATTGCCGGATGTGGAATCGTATCAGCCGACAGGGACGGGAGAGTCCCCGCTGGCGGCGATAGAGGAATGGGTGAACACGGCCTGCCCTAAGTGCGGGAAGCCGGCAAAGCGTGAGACGAACACGATGCCGCAGTGGGCAGGGTCGTCCTGGTATTTCCTGCGTTATGTGGACAGCAAAAATGACAAAGAGCTGATCAGCCAGGCGAAGGCGAAGCAGTGCCTTCCGGTGGATATGTACATTGGCGGCGTGGAGCATGCCGTGCTGCATCTTTTGTATTCCAGATTTTATACGAAGTTTTTGCATGACATTGGCGTGCTTTCCTTTGACGAGCCGTTTGAAAAGCTGTTTAATCAGGGCATGATTACCGGAAAGAACGGCATTAAGATGAGCAAGTCCAAAGGAAACGTCGTATCCCCAGACGACCTGGTGCGCGACTATGGCTGCGATTCGCTGCGCCTATATGAGCTGTTTGTGGGGCCGCCGGAGCTGGATTCGGAATGGGACGACCGGGGAATTGACGGCGTATACCGCTTTATTACCAGGTTCTACCATCTTGTCATGGACAATCAGGGAAAAGACGTTCAGGAAACGAAGGAGCTGGTAAAAGTCCGAAACAGGCTGGTTTATGACATCACCGGAAGGCTTGAGAATTTCAGCCTGAACACGGTGGTTTCCGGCTTTATGGAATATAACAACAAGTTGATGGAGATTTCCAAAAAGGGCGGCGTCGATCAGGCGACGCTGGAGACGTTCGTTCGCCTTTTGGCCCCGTTCGCCCCGCATATCAGCGAGGAGCTTTGGCAGAGCTTAGGGCATGAGGATTCGGTGTTCCATGCAGGATGGCCTTCTTATGATGAAAAAGAGCTGATTGACGATGAGGTGGAGATTGCGGTTCAGATCAACGGGAAGACGAAGGCGACGGTCACGATTCCCAAAGACTGCGCCAAAGAGGAGGCCATATCGCAGGGCAAGGCGGCTCTTGGAGAAAAGCTGTCGGGGACGGTGATCCGTGAGATTTATGTTCCGGGCAGGATTATAAATATCGTGCAGAAATAATTCGTGAAAGCCCTTCCTGTAAGGGAAATAGCGCAACGCTTGGTTAGGAATGGCGTAGATAGTGAAACATTATCTACGTCATTTTGTTTTGTCATGAGTTTTGAATGAAGCGGCGCCAGATGCCATGGCTTTTACCCGGCGTTAGCGCGTAATTTAGCGCACATTTTTTTGTGACACTGTTCGACAGCAGACCGGAAAGTTAGAAATGAATTTGCAAATATAGATTTTGGATTCGACATAGAAGAATGGAATTCGACTTCGTGTGTCGAAAACTGCGAAAAGTCATGATTGAATCGAAAGAGGGAGATGTTATAATACAAATAGTCTCGAATTTAGCCATAAGATTTTAGAAGGGCTTGTGGAATTTAACCGAACTAATAGTTTTAGAAGGAGAAAATATGGAATGGAAAAATTAAATGTTGCAATTGCGGACGATAATGAGAGAATGCTGCGGTTATTGGGGGATATCATACGTAGCGACCACGATTTGGAGGTCGTGGGCACGGCGAAAGATGGAGAAGAAGCGTATAAAATGATAAAAGACAAAGAACCGGATGTCGTCCTTTTGGATATTGTGATGCCAAAGCTTGACGGTTTAGAGGTGCTTGAAAAAATCAATCATGACTTAACGATAAAAAAGCAGCCGTCCTTTATTATGATCAGCGCGATCGGAAATGAGACGGTCACGAAGAAGGCGTTTATTGCAGGCGCGGAATATTATATTATGAAGCCATTTGACAACGACATGGTGATTAAGCAGATCAAACAGGTGAAGCAGACGTTGGAGCCGTTAAAAAAAGGCGAGATCATCAATGCATATGAAAAGTTTGAGCAGCAGCTGGAAGACGCGCCGCGGAACTTGGAGGCAGACGTTACGGACATCATTCATGAGATTGGCGTCCCCGCGCATATCAAAGGCTACCAGTATTTAAGGGAGGCGATCATGATGTCGGTAGACGACATTGAGATGCTCAACTCCATTACGAAGATCCTTTACCCGACTATCGCAAAAAGATATCAGACGACGCCAAGCCGGGTGGAGCGGGCGATCCGCCATGCGATTGAGGTCGCGTGGAGCAGGGGAAAGATGGACACAATAGACGAGCTGTTTGGCTATACGATCCATAACGGAAAAGGCAAGCCGACCAATTCTGAATTTATCGCCCTGATTGCCGATAAAATACGTCTGGATTATAAGCATAACCGTAATTCTTAGTCTTTTTATTGTTAAAAAAATAGAGTATAATAGACCTATCATATGAGAGTGTGGGAGGTCTATTTTTATGAGGAGAATCTTATTTGTGGCTTCGGAGGCAGTTCCATTCATTAAGACAGGCGGGCTTGCGGATGTGGTCGGTTCCCTGCCGAAGTATTTTGACAAAGAGACATATGACGTCAGGGTGATATTGCCCAAATATGCCTGCATGGAAGAAAAATGGAAAAAGAAGCTCAAGACGGTGACCCGGTTTTATGTCGATCTGGGGTGGAGGAAGCAGTATGCCGGAATTTTAAAGGCGAAAGCCGACGGCATACAATATTATTTCATTGATAATGAGTATTATTTTGCGGGCGGGGCGCCCTATGGGGAAATTTATCAGGATGTGGAGAAATTTGCGTTCTTTTCCAAAGCAGTTTTAGACTCTCTGGAAAAAATCAATTTCTGGCCGGACGTGATTCACTGCAATGACTGGCAGACGGGCCTGCTCCCCGTGTTTTTGGAAAAGGCTTACCGGGCGAGGGAGGGATATCAGAAGATCCGCACCGTTTTTACTATTCATAATATCCGTTTTCAGGGACGATGGAAGCTGCATGAGGTGATGGATGTCACGGGCCTTCCAGAGGATGTGTTTACGCCGCGTGGAATTGAGACGTATGGAGAGGCCAATTTTTTAAAGGGAGGAATCGTCTATGCGGATGCCGTCACGACAGTCAGCAAATCTTATGCGGATGAGATTATGACGGCAGAAGGCGGGGAGGGCTTAGACGGCGTGCTGCGCCATTACAGCCCCAAGGTGTCCGGCATCTTAAACGGACTGGACTATGATGTATATAACCCGGAAAAGGATGCGTTTCTTCCTTATTATTATACTGTAGAGAACGTGACGCAGATGAAGGCGAAGAATAAGAAAAAGCTGCAGAAGGTGATGGGCCTTACGAAGCAGCCGGACGCGTTTTTGATTGGAATGGTGTCCAGAATGTCCGATCAAAAGGGCTTTGACCTGGTTTCTTGTATTTTAGATGAATTTCTTTCAAAAGAGAATGTTCAGTTTGCGGTTTTGGGGACAGGGGAAGAGCGGTTTGAAATGATGTTCCGTCATTTTGAGGGCAAATATCCAGATAAGCTGTCAGCGAATATTGGGTATTCTGAGGAAATGGCGCACCTGATCTATGCGGGCGCAGACGCGTTTTTGATGCCGTCCCTGTTTGAGCCGTGCGGCCTTAGCCAGCTAATCAGCCTTCGCTATGGGACGGTCCCCATCGTGCGTGAGACGGGCGGGCTTAAGGACACAGTGGAGCCGTATAACCAATATACGCAGGAAGGGACAGGCTTTTCGTTTGCGAATTACAATGCCAGTGAGATGGCGGAGGTTATCCGGCTGGCAATGGGGCTTTACTATGCAAAGGAGGAGGACTGGAAGGCTTTGATGATCCGCGGCATGGAGCGCAATTTTTCCTGGGAAAGCTCCATCGAGGAATATGAAAGGCTGTACGGCAGCCTTTTGTAAGGGACTGGCCTTTGGCTTAGCGGCCAAAGGCCAATCGGCGTCATAGCCGTATGGCTTTGGAGGAACGCTCGAAGATATAGGCGTGGTCAGAAAGCGTCTCTTCTTTCAGCACCTGAGACTGGTTGACGTCTTGTATCATTTGGTTTATTTCTGCAATGCGGCACAGGGCGTTTTTTGGCAGGATCAGCGTCTCATGTATGCTGCTTGGCAAAAGGTACAGATCGCTTTGTATGGAGTCGGCAAATCGAGAAAGTATGTCTGGGTAAAGCATGGCGGACGCCCCATAGAGCTTTTCCGTATTCGTTAAGAGGTACATCGCGGGCGCGTTCTTTGGGACGCCGGAAAAGTCGGGGCATATGGCTTTTACAATATCTTCCATGCGCTTAAGCTGATAGGGAAGCAAGATCGGGGTGTTCTTCTTTGCAAGCTCATAGAGCGCGTCTGCGCTAATGCTCCAGAGCGCAAGATGCTGCTTTTGGATTAAGATCGTGGCGGCGCCATGCGGCGTGTCGGACAGAAAGCAGCAAAATACGACGGCCAGGTCCAGAAATCGGAAATGGGGAAGATCCTTTAGCAATTCCTGGTTTTGCTCATAGTTGATAAGCTTATAGATGACGAGGTGACGGATTTGCTTGAAATCTGTGAAAAAGGACAGATCCAGATCCTGTTTTGGCAGATGCTCGCTGTAAGAGGCGATGATGTCGTCTAAAATGGCGGCGAGCGGCTTCCCGGACAGAAAATCTTCGTAATAATAGTTTAGGTAAATCGTCGGTGAGATATTCACGGAACAGTCCTGAATCGTCAGGCCGTCCAGCAGGACATTGTTGTTCCTTAAAATCGGGTGGAGGGATACGTTGGCCGTCTCTCCGAAATAGTTTTGTATGGAAGTGACGATAGAAGCTTTAAACGTTTCATAATTCATGTGATGACTCCTTTTTTAAAAGTTTTGATGCATCATGGGAATTTGTCAGGACGACTTAGAAATGTACAAGATACTAAAAAAGAAGAAGTAGAAGAATTTAAAGCTATATTAGATGAAATAGTAGAATCTAATGATATTGTAGAAGATATACCTGCGCAGGAAATAAAACAAGCTTTAGATAGAATTGTGGTAGTAGATTCTACTAATAAAAGTGATGATTTAAAAA
>CANTEO010000042.1 GCA_947652855.1 uncultured Roseburia sp.
AGATAAAATGAAGCTGCCGCTTCACGAATTTTCATTCGTTAAAGCGACAGCCCCTCTTTTTTAACTGTGCTATAGATATGCTGTATGAGAAGAAATCCTAAATTACTGCAGCAAGGAAAGAACGCCCTGCGTAGACTGATTCGCCTGCGCCAGCATCGACTGGCCCGCCTGCGCCAGGATATTGTTCTTGGAATATTCCACCATCTCCTCTGCCATGTCCGTATCGCGAATGCGGGATTCTGCCGCCGTGGTGTTCTCAGCGATATTATCCAGATTAGCGATCGTATGCTCTAAGCGGTTCTGCACGGCGCCAAGGGCGGAACGCTGCTCAGACACTTTAGAGATGGCGTCTGCAATCGCGTCGATGGCATAGGTTGCGGAGTTCCCGCTGTTATCAGAGACATTCAGCCCCTTCACGCCAAGCCCCGCCGCGTTCATCGTGTCAATGTCCACCGTGATCTTGTTCGTCATGTCAGCGTCAGAGCCTACATGAAGGTTGAAGGAAAGGGATTTCACAACCTCCACTGTCCCCTGCGTAATGGTGAACCCGCCATTGCCGTCATTGGTGACGGCTGCCGCGACATCCGTGCCGATGCTGGAGGCTTTCTGCAGCTCGTCTGCGATCATGGAATACGCCTGCTTTGCGCTGATGACCTTTTCGTTGGACTCCGGAAGGGCGATGTCGCCGATGACTGTTTTTGGCCCATTGCCGTCATCCACAATGTCGCCATCATGAATTTTTGATAAAATCGCTTCTTTTGTCAGCTTGAAAACTTCTTCATCGACATCCGCCTCATCTACGATGGTGTATGTGATCTGATCGACCCCGCTTCCAATCGTTACAGTATCCCCAACGCTTAAGGCGTCAATAGCGTCAAAGGTATCTTTTGCGGACTGCGGATCTTCAGCTGTCACTTTTGTGGTGGCGCCGCCAACGGTAAAGCTGTCTCCTGCGGCCAGCGTAACGGCGGTATTGTCGGTGATGCCCGCTCCCGCTTTTGCGACAGTGGAAGCTTTTGTGTCGGCCAGCAGATCCTTGCTGATTTCGCCTTCTTTCAAAGAAGCCACGATTGAAGGGGGCGCGGCAAAGGTTACCGGTGCGGCCGTTGCATTGGCGGTTCCGCTGGCTGCGGTTTTCGTTACCGTCGCTTTTATGGCAGTGACTTGCTTTCCCTCCGCTAAGGCTGCTTCAATCTTCGCCTTTACGTCATTCACGTTAACGTCCGTATCGACCCCTGCGCCAGGAGCGGTTTTTGCTGTGTACGTAACATCTCCAATTTTGAACTGATCAGTGTCTGTAAACGTCAGATCCTCCAAAGAGATTTTGTCTGTCACGGTGTAGGTGTTTCCGTTGTACGTTACGCTGTCTCCAACGCCCAAAACGGTGTTGTCAAGCGCCGTAGCGGCTTTTGCATACCCATCCGTGCTTGTATTCAGCTCCGTCGGATCCTGATGGTTCGCCGCTGTCCCGATCGTATACTCTTTCCCGCCGATTGTGATCTTGTCGCCGTTCTCAAGCGCCTTATCCAGCGCAAACTTTGTCGTGCCTCCGCCAACGTCCGTCAGCGTCCCCTTAATTCCCGCGTCATGCGCCGCGACCGTCTGCGTCTCAAGCTCGCCGCCCTTATCGCCTTTGAGCAGATAAATCTCATTGAATTTCGTCGTCTCCGCCACGCGGTCGATCTCCGTCGTAAGCTGGTCGATCTCTGCCTGGATGGCGTCACGGTCCGCTTCCGAGTTCGTGCCGTTGGATGCCTGCGTCGCCAGCTCATTCATGCGCTGCAGCATAGAATGCACTTCCGTCAACGCGCCCTCTGCCGTCTGCACTGCGGACACGCCGTCCTCTGCATTTGTTGACGCGCGGTTTAAGCCGCGGATCTGCTTGCGCATCTTTTCAGAAATCGTAAGCCCTGCCGCGTCGTCCGCCGCGCGGTTGATCTTATAGCCGCTGGAGAGCTTCTCCGTTGATTTGGACTGGCTGCCCGTCGTCATGCCCAACATCCTGTTTGCGTTCATTGCCTGTAAATTGTGCTGTACTACCATATGATTACCTCCATGTGTTTGATTTGACCCTAAGAATCCGTTCCTAGGGCGTTCCTTTGGCTGCTATAATAAGCCCGCCCCGATCAGGCGGGAATATTACCTTACCCTTACCGCGCCTTACGCATTGCCCTGCCTTTGCCGCTGCTTCTCCCGCATCAGGATGCCCACGATCTGCTTCTGGGCCTCCGCAGAAATGCCGCCTTCCCGATAATAGGGAGAGGGCCTCCCCTTCGCCCCGGCGCCGCTCCTTGCAATGTTCATCTCCCTTGGCGCGTCCACCAGCAAATGAATATTGTTGGCGGAGCCGCCGGAGAAAACCACCTTGATCTCATCCCCAATGTCAATAAAATCGCCCGGCTTCAATGTCAGTTTCAGCATAAGAACCTCCTTGTTTTGCGTCATTTCCGGCCGCGCCCCAAAAGCCGCGGCAAGATGCTCTCCCAAGACGCAACATTTTGTGTAAAATGTTGCATATGGCGGGCGGCAACGCATTTTTCAGGCAATACGTCATGGAGGACGAAGACAAGAGACAAGGCCGCAAAAACAGCGGCGGAAAGGACTGCACTATGGGAACTGCACAGCCAATTCGGGACAGACAGGATTTAAAAAGGTTCATGCGCTACTACTTAACGGAATCTCCAAATCCAAGAAATTATGCAATGGTGATTTTGGGACTGCATTCCGCGCTCCGCATCAGCGATATGTTAAATTTAAAATGGGAGATGCTCTACCAATTTGAAAAAGGCTTTTATTTTGACCATTTACTGCTTTATAAAAAAAAGACGGGAAAGAAAAGCTGCATTGCGCTCAATGAATGCGTCAAAGAAGCTTTAGAACGCCATCGCCAATCGTGCGTCCCAAAGCCAGGGCATTCTGTCTTCTCAAAAAAGACCAGCCCGAATGAGCCGCTTTCCCGTTCCCAGGCATACCGCGTCATAAAAAAAGCGGCAGCGGAGACGCTTCTCGATCCGCACATTAGCTGCCATTCCTTAAGGAAAACCTTTGGATACCATGCGTTCAAGCAAGGAACGCCCCCGGCGCTGCTCATGGACATCTTTAACCATTCTTCCTTTGACGTTACAAAGCGCTATTTGGGAATTCGCCAGGACGAGCGGGACTCCATATTCCTGACAATGGATTTTTCTTAAAAAAATCATATTGGGGGTTAAGTATTTTTAAAAAATGACGAAATAAAATATGTAAACAAAAAATGCAACATTTTACACAAAATGTTGCATTTTTTTATTATTATGAACCTATTTCAAAAACTTATTCCAAACGTTTGAAAAACGCAAAAAAAGCGCATGGCCCCATCTCATCTCTGTTCCACACGCTTTTCCTTCTCTTATTCACCCTGTGGCAAACGCAAAGCCGCCTTACTTCCGCTTTACCTGAATCTGATGGAACGCCTGAAGGGCCTTCTCCTTCATCCCGTCATAGTCAAACTCCTGCTCAATCATCTTCGCCACATCCTTCGTCGAATACTGATAAAAATTCGTCTTTGTATAGTCGCACAGCACATACGCCCCAAAGATGAACGCCGCGACCAGCAGGCGAACTTTAAAAAAGGAGAAGCCTTCCTGCACTTCTCCTTTTGTATCCAAGTCCCTCTCAAATTCATAGCTGCGTTCCGGCAAGTCAAACGATTTGCGAACCTGCTGTATGTATGCCTTTCTCTTGTCTACCTCTTCCATGCGCATCGCATTTTCCCGTTTTCTTTTACTATATGAAAGACTGTCCCGATTTATTCACATGGGGGCTTTGACCTGCCTTTTGGCCCTGTTTCTTTCCCGGCCCCTTCCCTACCGCTGCGAAAGCTCCTGCGTAATGTCCTCCCAGGAAATGCCGCATTCCGCCATCAAAACCATCAGATGATACAGATAATCAGAAATTTCATACTTAATTTCCTCCGGGTTCGGATTTTTGGCCGCAATAATGATTTCCGCATTCTCCTCCCCGACTTTCTTTAAGATCTTGTCAATTCCTTTTTGAAACAGATAATTCGTGTAAGAGCCTTCCTTTGGATGCGCCTTCCTGTCCAAAATGATCTGGAACACATCCTCCAAAACCTTCTGCGGATTTTTCTCCATGTATTCCTTCTTTACAATCGGATGGAAAAAACAAGAGGGCTTGCCCGTATGGCAGGCAGGGCCGATTTGGGACACCTTCGCTAAAATCGTGTCAAAATCACAGTCCGCCGTTAACGACTTCACATACTGAATGTGGCCGGAGGTCTCGCCTTTCATCCAAATCTCCTGGCGGCTCCTGCTGAAATACGTCATCTTGCCGGAATTGACCGTACATAAAAACGCCTCTTCGTTCATGTAAGCCAGCATCAAAACCTCATCCGTACGGTAATCCTGCACGATGACCGGAACCATGCCGTCGGAATTCAGCTTTAAGTCCGACCAGGACAGCGCGGACGTAAAATTCACCATGCGGATCCCCTGAGACGAAAGCTCTGACTTTAGCAGCATAATGTCCGTCTCTAAGTCCGTGATGAACGTTCCCGTAACGCCGCGAACCAAATCGCGCCTAAGGACGTCCAAAATCTCCTCCATGCCAAAATGATCCATCACGACAACCGATGGGATCGTCGTGATATTTTCCACCGCATCCAGTAAATTTTTATTCATGACTAACATCTCATGAAAATTCTCTTCCATCGCGTCTTTGTGCTTAAAGATAAAATCCACGTTTTTCACCGACACGAGGATCCGGTCTTTTCCAAAGCGCTTGCTGGCCTCTTTGGCAAGCTCAATGCTCTCCGGCTTGGAGCCGTTTAGCATCACTTGCAGGCAGCCCGCATAAAAAATTTTTTTTATGTCCTCAAAACGGTTGATATTGCCGCCCGCACAGACTTTAATTTCCAAATTATGGTTCAAATTCTTAATCGTCTGCAGGTTCAGCTCATGCTCCTCGTCGTCTTCCGACAAGTCAAACACAAAAATTTTATCAATGCCGCAGTCATTGTAAACCTTTGCCCGCTCAAACACATCCCCCTCCGGCGTGAAGTCAGCGGGGCTTTTCACTGCCCTTCCATCCTTTAAATAGATGGCCGCGCAAATATTTTTATATTCCATCCTTACAAACTTCCTTTTGTCGATAAAATTCCGGTGACCCTCCCGTCAAGCCCGGTCGCTTCGTCCAAAGCCCTTGCGAACGCTTTGAACATCCCTTCTATTATATGATGATTGTTCGTCCCTGACAATACCTTAATATGCAGATTCATCCCCGCGCGATAAGAAATCGCGTAAAAGAACTCCTTCACCGTCTCAGTGTCCAGATAGCCCACCCGATCCGTCGTAAATTCCGCGTCAAACGCCAGATACGGCCTGCCGGAAAGGTCAACCGCGCAAAGCACAAGCGTCTCGTCCATTGGCAGGATGCAGCTCCCATAGCGCCGGATCCCTTTTTTATCGCCCAGCGCTTTTTTGATCGCCTTTCCCAATACAATCCCAACGTCTTCCACCGTATGATGGCAGTCCACGATCAAATCCCCCTCGGCCTTGACGTTTACGTCAAAAAAGCCGTGCCGGGAAAACGCCTCCAGCATATGGTCGAAAAACCCGATCCCCGTGTCAATCTCCGACGCGCCCTGCCCGTCCAGATTCAATTTAATGGAAATGTCCGTCTCCCCTGTCGTCCTGCTGATCTTTACTTCCCTAGCCATATGCGCTCACTCTCCCTCAAACCTTACCCGAACCGAATTGGCATGGGCTGACAGCCCCTCACAATCCGCAAACTGCGCGATATCCTGATATGCCGGGGCAAGCGCCTCTTTGGAATAAGAAATGACGCTGGATTTTTTAATAAAGTCGTCCACGCCAAGCGGAGAGAAAAATTTCGCCGTCCCATTCGTCGGAAGCACATGGTTTGGCCCCGCAAAATAATCCCCAAGCGGCTCCATGCTGTATTCCCCAAGAAAAATCGCCCCTGCGTTCTTTATTTTCATCATCACCTCAAACGGATGCTCCGTGATAATTTCCAAATGCTCCGACGCAATCTCATTCGCCGCCGAAATGGCCTCGTCCATCGTTTCCGCAAGCAATATATATCCATAATTATCAAGGGATTTTTGCATAATCTCTTTTCTGGAGAGGCGGGAGACAAGCCGGTCCACTTCTTCCGACACTTCCCCGGCAAGCGTCTCGCTCGTCGTAATTAAAATCGCGGAGGCCATCTCGTCATGCTCCGCCTGTGAAAGCAAATCCGCCGCCACGAACCGCGGGCTCGCCGTCTCGTCCGCCAGCACCAATATCTCGCTCGGCCCCGCAATCGAGTCAATGCTGACATAGCCAAACACCGCTTTTTTGGCAAGCGCGACATAAATATTGCCCGGCCCCACAATCTTGTCCGCCTTGGGGATGCTCTCTGTGCCAAAGGCCATGGCCGCAATGGCCTGCGCCCCTCCAACCTTATAGATTTCATCCACCCCGGCCTCCTTCGCCGCGACTAACGCGGACGGATGCACCGTCCCGTCCGGCCCGGGGGGCGTCGTCATAATCACGCGGCCGACCCCGGCCACTTTCGCGGGAATGACGTTCATCAACACAGAAGATGGATACACGGCTTTCCCGCCGGGAACATATACGCCGACGTTTTCCAACGGCGTCACCTTCTGCCCCAAAAAGACGCCGCGCTCATCGCTGTCAAACCAGCTATAGCGCCGCTGCTTCTCATGATAAGAGCGGATATTCTCTTTTGCCTTTCGAAGGGCAGGAAGCAGCTTCGGATCCGCCAAGCCATACGCCTCCTCTATCTCCTGCTCCGTCACCTTTACATTTTCCCGCGTAATGTCCGCCCCGTCAAACTGCTTTGTATAAGCAAACACCGCCTCATCCCGCCTGGCCCGAACCTCGGCGATTATCTGGCTGACGCGCCCTTCCAGCTCCCCATAGTGGTTCGGGCTTCGTTTCAACAGCGTGTTCAAAATATCCTGCTTCGTCTGCCAATCCAGCTTTTGCGTCCTCATCTCATTCCCCCTGTTCCATGACTGACTTCAAATCCGAAATCAGCTTCGCGATCCGCTCATGCTCCATTTTCATGCTGACCTGATTGACGGCCATCCTCGCGGACAGCGGGCAGACCTCCTCTAATACCAAAAGCCCGTTCTCCCTTAGCGTAGAGCCAGTCTCCACGATATCCACAATCACTTCTGAAAGGCCCACAATAGGGGCCAGCTCTATGGAGCCGTTCAATTTAATGATCTCCACCGTCTGATGCTTCTTATTGTAAAAATAATCCTTCGCGATCCTTGGGTACTTCGTAGCCACCCGGATCCGCTCATGGTGCGCCAGCAAATCCTTTGCATGGCCCGGCCCACAGACGCACATCTTACAGGCGCCAAAGCCCAAGTCAAGCACCTCGTAAATATTCCTGCCTTCCTCTAAAATCGTGTCTTTCCCGACCACGCCGATATCCGCCGCCCCGTACTCGACATACGTTGGCACGTCCGGCCCCTTTGCGAGGAAAAACCGAAGCTTTCGCTCTTCATTCGTGAAAATCAGCTTTCTGGTGCGCGTATCCTGCATCTCCTCACAGGTTATCCCGATTTTCTCAAACAACTCCAGCGTCTTATTCGCAAGCCTGCCCTTGCCAAGCGCAAATGTTAAATATCTGTCTTCCCTCATCTTCTCCATCCTTCTGCTGCTGTCTCTCTATTTCGTCCAGCCTTGCAAGGCCAAAGCCCAATCCAAGGCGCAATCGTCTATTTTTCTATGTAAGCCCCCGTCAGCCTGCCGTCCGCGCCCCTCTCCATCTGTATCGGAATATGCAAAAAAGGAATGCGCGTTCCAAAATTCAATCCAAAGCGCATGCCACTCCATTCCTCTTCCATCCGAAACAAAGGCTCTCCGGATTTCAGCCGCCGGGCAGACGGCATCGTCTCAAGAGGACGAAACTCCACCTTCTCAAAAGTCGTGTACATAACGGTTTCTGAAACGGAAAGCGCAAGCATTCCTGCCAGCGCCAAAGCCAAAAGGTAGCTGGCGCGAAATTTCCCCTTTACTTCCACCCATTTCCGTTCCCCGACGCTGCTTTTCATCTCAATCAAATGCAGCTTCACGCTTCCGTCCCGCTTTCGCTCAAATATCATATGATCCACTCTTTTGTACATCGCGTTCGCCGGTAGAAAAAAATGCAGCTCCGTCTATTTCTTATCCAGATTCGCGATGCACAGATTCTCTTTGGAACACAGCTTTACGCGCAGCTCGCTTTTCCCAGACTCTTCCTCTTCCGTCAACACAACCGTGCTTTCTGCATTCTCTATAAAGCCAGGCTCCATCAACTGGCGCATGATAAATTTTCTTTCGTCCTCTCCCATGCCGTCACTCCTGAATGGCGTATGCCTCATCCATGATCCGATCCAGCGCGTCATTGAAGGTGGGGACTGCAAAGCCATTCCTGCCGCAAGGCAATTCCTCCACCTTGGCCGTCCCATCGTCCTCTGCCGTAAGCTGATATACCTTCACGTCGTCCGGGGAGAGGATATCGTCCTTACTATAGCCAAATCTCCTACAGAGATCCTCCCTGTCTTCCCGAAATGACAGCCGGATCATGTTATTGATATGCTGTAAAATCAAGTCGCTGTGCGTCGTCACCGTCATGCCTATCCCTGCATTCACCAACTGACAGAGGACTCTTGCCATCCTTTGCTGCAGCTTGGGGTGCAGGCACATCTCCGGCTCCTCATAAAACAAGCCTTTTATGCCTTTTCTGTGCTTTAGCAGCAATATTAAAGGCGCAAGCTCTGTCACGACGGCAGAAACGACCCGAAGCGGCATCCCCTTTTCACTGCCCAAAGGGCGGTAGGACACTTCCCGGTTCGGCTGCATTTTAAGCGCAACTGTGCCGTCCGCCATGCCGCGCTCCAGATATTCCACAATTCCCTGAAGCGCCTCCTCTCCCGCCCGCTCCGAAGACAGCTCATTGATGACATTCAAAAATTGATTAATGGGCCGGATAAAAGGAGTAAGCGCCTCCTGCTCCGTGCTTACGTTAAAAGCCCGCTCCCGGCCGGCCTTATTTACCAAATCTTTCGTCAACAGAAAGCCTGTACGGGAAGCCGGGAGGTAGATATTCTGATAAAAGCCATCTATCTCATCTGGCGCGGCGTCCAACAGGCATGCAAAGGCCATCTGTATCAAAAACCAGCAAACGTCGTCTGTGATCTTTTCCATTCCTGCATTCTCTTTAGAAAACATCATTCCATATCCGTTAAGCTCCCCAACTTCAAGCATAATGCCCCGCGAATTCCCCATGCACACAAAGCGCAATGGCGTATTTTCTATCTCCGTCAACAGGATTTGCAGCTCCTTTATGCGTACGTCCGCGCTGTTAAAAATCTTTCGAATCAACTCATCCTTCTTCTGATCCAGCCTCTCCGAAAGAACCGCCTGCAAATGGCCCGCCATTCCTCCAATCACAGTCAGGCGGCTCCCCTCTTTTAAGGCGGCATTGGCATGCTCCCTGACCCAATGGATCAGCTCCTGCTCTATCTCCGTCCTTTTCTCCGGCAGCTCCCCGATCAAAGCAGGAATCCCCAGATTTTGTATCCCCCAAAGCAGAGACATCAGATAGCTCTTCCCGCTGTTATTGTCTCCGACAAAAAGCGTAAGCGGGGCCGCCTCTATTTCTGCGCATTTTATTTTTCCATATCCCACTGCCTTAAGCTTAAAACGCATCCTTTCACCCGCCTCCTTACGCCGTCTCATTCGTTTCTTATGATAGCTCATTTGGAAAATGAAATCAATTCTTTTTTCAAGTTACAGGAGAATTCGGCCACACCGAATCAAAATCGCGGCGATCCCTCTTCGGCCCGCCTATCCGTTGAAAATTTCTGCCCAAGCCTTAAACTGCCCATACTGTTCCGCCGTGTTCAGCCGCCGGGCGGAGGCGTCCTCAATTTCCGATGCCTGGCTGTCGTCAGACATGGAGATGAAGCAGACCGTCTCCGGTTCAAAGACGCCCTCGTTCCGCAGCGCCTCGAAGGCAAGCGTCACTGTCTCCAGAAACTGCTCCTGGAACTTCTCATGAATCTCGTCGTCCGCATCTAAGAGGGCCTCCTCCTGATCGTAAAGCTGCTGGCTGACCTGATTTAGCCCGCTGTCCGTCCCATCCGAGTAGGCCCACTCGTCGGGGACAAAACGGCTTAAGCTAACAGAGCCGTCCGCCACCCGACCCACCAGCTCCTCGGGCCAGTATTCCCGCAGCATTGCCAGCCGCTTTGGCGCCTGATCCGCTTTGTCCCGCTTCGCCAATGCCTCCTCGGTGTTCACTGCCAAAAAAAGGGTAACGCAGTCGCTGTCGGTAACCAGGGCCGCGCCGTAGATGCGCTCCTTCCCCATCTCCTTTCGAATCTTCTCCATTTCGCGCCGCACCGCCTCCTTGATGTCGGTCTGTAAGCCTAAGAAAAATTGTTCCATTCCCAATGCCCCACCTTTCTTTTTATGGGCAAAGTATACCATCATCGCAGATGACTTGCAATCCTCATGGGCAAAATTATGGAAAGCGACGCAGAACCCGGCCGCTTTCCTTTGAAAGCAAGCAGGGCTGACGCGCAAACTGCGCTCAGCCCTGCTTCACCCTTTATTTTTCCAAATACTTTAAGATCCCCTGCAATACGACGTTCACGCACTCTTCCACGCTCTTCCCTTCCGTATCGACCACGATATCCGGCCGTTCCGGCTTCTCATAGGGGCTTGTGATGCCGGTGAAGTCAAATATCTTCCCGGCGCGGGCCGCCTTATAAAGGCCCTTCACGTCACGCCGCTCACATTCCTCCAAAGGCGTGCTCACGTACACCTCAATGAAATTCCCGCCAATGATTTCCTTCGCCCGCCTTCTGTCCTTGCGGTATGGGGAGATAAATGAAGTCAGGACAATTAAGCCCGCGTCATTCATCAGCTTTGACACCTCTGCGATCCTTCGGATATTCTCAATCCGGTCCTTCTCTCCAAAGCCCAAGTTTTTATTCAGGCCCATGCGGACATTGTCCCCATCCAACAGCATCGTGTGTTTGCCCATGGAGAACAGGCGCTTCTCCAATGCGTTCGCGATCGTCGATTTCCCGGATCCGGAAAGCCCCGTCATCCAAATAGTAGCCGCCTTCTGGTTCAGCTGGCCCTCGCGCAATTCCTTTGTGACGTCCATATTGTGCCAGGTAAGGTTGTTTTCCTTTGAAATGTCATGCACCGCCACGCCGCACGCCGCCGTCATGTTCGTGATGCGGTCAATTAAAATCAACGAGCCAAGATCCTTATTGCTGGAAAACTCATCAAACACAATCTTGCTCCCCACCGAAATCTCACAGAACGCAATCTCATTTTTCGTAATCGCGTCCGTCTTCACATGAGCCCCGGAATTGACGTCTATCTTATATTTAATGCCCATCACCGTAGCCGGAACCTGCTGCGTGCCAATCTCCAAAAGGAAATTCTTCCCAGCCACAAGGCTATTGTCGTCCATCCACAAAATCGAAGCCGCAAACATAGAGCCGACCTTCAGCTCATAATTCTTCTCCAATACGCAGCCCCTGGAAACGTCAATCTCCGTATCCAAAGAAATCGTGACAGCGTGACCCTTTCCGCTCTCCTGCACAGCCTGATCCCCGTCCAGGATAGAGGCCACCTTCGCCTTCTCCCCGCTTGGCAGTACCGTAATCTCATCCCCCACCGCGACCCGGCCGGACGCAATCTGCCCCTGGAACCCGCGGAACGTGCGGTCTGGCCGGCAAACCCTCTGAACCGGCATGGAAAAATTCTTATTCCCGCCTTCCTCTGAAACATCCACGTTCTCTAAATAAGACAGCAGCGTCTTGCTATGATACCACGGCATCTGCTTCGATTTTTCCGTGACATTGTCTCCCTTGGTCGCCGATAAGGGAATGATTTTGATGCTTTCATAGTGAAACTCCGCCATCAAAAGCTTAATGTCCTTTTCAATCTCACAAAAGCGGCTTTGCTGATATCCGACCAAATCCATCTTATTGACTGCAAAGACGAAATGCTTAATCCCCATCAAATTGCAGATCCTGGCATGGCGCTTGGTCTGAATCAAAACTCCCTGGCTGGCGTCCACCAAGATGACGCAAAGCGACGCAAACGACGCGCCGACCGCCATATTCCTCGTGTACTCCTCATGCCCCGGCGTGTCCGCGACGATAAAGCTCCTGTGCTCCGTCGTGAAATACCGATAGGCGACGTCGATGGTGATCCCCTGCTCACGCTCTGCCATCAGCCCGTCCAAAAGCAGGGAATAGTCAATGTCCCCGCCCGTGCTGCCCACTTTAGAGTCCAGCTCCAGCGCACGCTCCTGATCCGCGAACAGAAGCTTTGCGTCGTACAGCATATGGCCAATCAAAGTGGACTTCCCGTCATCCACGCTCCCGCAGGTAATAAATTTCAATAAGTCATTCTTCATCTAAAAATACCCCTCACGCTTTCTCTTTTCCATGCTGGAAGCCCCGCCGTCAGAGTCGATGATGCGGCTTGTCCGCTCCGACTCCACAGAGGCCAGTGTCTCCTCTATAATCTCATCCAACGTCCCCGCCTCTGACTCCACGCCGCCCGTCAGCGGATAGCAGCCCAACGTCCGAAAACGCACCATTTTCTTCTCCGGCTCCTCGCCCGGCAAAAGCTTCATCCTGTCGTCATCCACCATAATCAGGTTTCCGTTCCGGCTCACGACGGGCCTGACTGCCGCAAAATAAAGGGACACAATCGGGATCTCCTCCCGTTTGATGTACTGCCAGATGTCCTTTTCCGTCCAGTTGGAAAGCGGGAACACCCGAATGCTCTCCCCTTTGTTGATTTTCGTATTGAACAATTTCCACATCTCCGGCCTCTGGTTCTTGGGATCCCAGGCGTGATGCTCGTCCCGGAACGAAAAAATCCGCTCCTTGGCGCGGGACTTCTCCTCATCCCTCCTGCCCCCTCCAAACGCCGCGGTAAAGCCATACTTGTCCAGCGCCTGCTTTAGGGCCTGCGTCTTCATGATGTCCGTGTAAGCGGAGCCATGCTCAAACGGATTGATGCCCTGAGAGACGCCTTCCTCGTTGATATACTCAAGCATCTCAATCCCAAGCTCCTTCGCCGTGCGGTCCCTAAACTCAATCATTTCTTTGAATTTCCAGGTCGTGTTGACGTGCAGGAACGGGAAAGGCGGCTTCTCCGGGTAAAACGCCTTCATCGCCAGCCGAAGCATCACCGACGAGTCCTTCCCGATGGAATACAGCATCACCGGCTTCTCGCACTGCGCCGCAACCTCACGCATAATATATATGGCTTCTGCCTCTAATTCATCTAAATGATCCATTCTACTCTCCTTTGTATCTGTCAAATTAACACTATTATTTACATTTTATGAAAGAAATATTAAAACTACATGAAAAGGAAGATTCTGGCGCTCCCTGTCAGTCCGTTCCCTCCTGCGGCGAGCGCCTGCGACGGCCCCAAAAGGCTTGGCGCCTACAGATGCATATGATACAGCTTCTCGTAAATGCCGCCTTTCGCCAAAAGCTCACTGTGGCTGCCCTCTTCCTCAATCCCGTTTTCTGTCAGCACCAAAATCCTGCCTGCGTTCTGAATCGTCGTCAGCCTATGGGCGATCACAAACGTCGTCCGGTCTTTCGCCAGGCTCTCCAAGGACTCCTGAACGATGCTCTCACTTTCATTGTCAAGCGCGGAGGTCGCCTCGTCGAAAATCAAAATCCCCGGATTCTTTAAAAATACCCTTGCAATGGAAATCCGCTGCTTCTGCCCTCCGGACAGCTTCACGCCGCGCTGCCCAATGTCCGTGTCATAGCCATCCGGCAAGGATTCAATAAACGCATGGGCATTGGCGCGCTTCGCCGCTGAGACGACTTCCTCCCTTGTCGCGCCCGGCCTGCCATAACAGATATTTTCGTAAATCGTGCCCGCAAACAGATACACGTCCTGCTGCACGATCCCAATCTGCGCCCTTAGGCTCTTCAGCGTAATCGACCGGATGTCCGTGCCGTCTAACTTCACCGCCCCTCCCGTCACGTCGTAAAACCTAGGGATCAGGCTGCACAGCGTGCTTTTTCCCGCGCCCGAGGAACCCACCAGCGCCACATATTCCCCCGCGTCCACATGGAGGTTAATGTGGCTTAGCACCTTCTCGCTGTTCTCCTCATACCGAAACGACACGTTTTCAAAATCAATCACGCCGCGCGCGTTCTCAAGCGGCTTCGCGTCCTTCTCGTCCTTGATGTCCGGCTCGACCGCCATCACTTCCAAAAAACGCTCAAATCCGGTATACCCATTTTGAAACTGCTCCGTAAAATCAATCAATGTCTTCACCGGCTCCGTCAGCACATTGATATACAGCAAAAACGTAATCAAATCGCTCACATCCAGCTTCCCATAGGAAATGAAAATGACGCCCGCCACCAGAACGGCCACCGTAATCAGCAGCGAAAATGAGCTAAGGCCCGCATGATAGCCTCCCATATAAAAATAGCTGTTTTTCTTGGCGTCCAAAAACGCCCCGTTCCCCTCGGCAAACTTCTTTCGCTCCATTTCTTCATTGGCGAAGGACTTCACGACGCGGATGCCGGAAAGGTTATCCTCAATCCGGCTGTTGATGTCCGATATTTTCTCCCGGTTCCTCCGAAACGCCCGCTTCATCTTCCTATTGAAAAACCAGGCATAGCAAAACATGACGGGCAGCAGGGCGAACGCGGCCAGCGTTAAGACCGGGCTGACGCAGAGCATAATGGCGAACGCGCCAAAAATCTTGATTGCAGAAATCACGATGTTTTCCGGCCCGTGATGCATCAGCTCCGTAATGTCAAACAAATCCGTCGTAATCCGCGACATCAGCGCGCCCACCTTCTGATTGTCAAAAAACGCAAACGACAGCTTCTGATAGTGGCCGAAAATCTCCGCGCGCATATCGTATTCTATTTTCGCGCCCATGATATGCCCATAGTAAGAAATAAAATAGTTGCAAAAGCAGGAAACCGCGACCAAAGCCAGCAGGAGCGCCCCGGCCCAAAACGCCTGCCGCAACGCCTCCTCCCTAGAGAAATGCGCCATGCCGGACGTCAAATAGCGCACAATCAAAGGAATGGCGAGCGCAATGGCGGATGCGGTCACCGCAAACAAAAGATCCGCCGCGAACACCGTTCGGTACGGCTTGTAGTACGAAATCATTTTTTTCAGGTTTTTATTCATCGTAAGCTCCCTTAATTCAGCATTCGAAACCCTTTCTCCCGTTTTTTTACCGGCGCTTCTTCCGATGTCAGGCCCTCAATCCGAATGGGCCTCGTCTGATCCAAAAAACAGACCAGCGCGTTGATGTCCTCCTCCCTTCCCTGCGCCTCCATCTCAACCGTTCCATTATGCAGATTGCGCACCCATCCTGTCAAGCCTAATTTTTCCGCCATATAAAACGACCGGTAACGGAAGCCCACGCCCTGGACGTTCCCTGAAAAAATCATATGTCTCCGAATCCGTTCCTCCATCACGGCTCCCTCCTCAAAAGCAGGCGGCATAAGCCGCCAAAATGCCCCGCAACACGCTGCAGGGCATTCGGCTTTTCTCGCAAAACAGTGTCATCGCCTCGACGCCTGCCCTGCCCGGGCGGCTACATCCGCTCCGGCGCATGAAATCCAAGCAGGTCAATGCACGTCTCCAAAATATCCTTCGTCAGCGTCAGCAGGCAAATATAGCCCGCCCGCGTCCGCTTATCCTCCTCCGCTAAAATCTTCGTCCCATGGTAAAAGCGGTTTAAGGCGTTGGCAAGCCCATAAATATAGGCGCAGACCTTATGCGGCGCAGACTCTGCATAGGCCGCCTCAACTGCTCCCTGAAAGCGGCTCACCTCAAGCATCAGCTCTTTCTCGCTCTCCGACCTCGCCGGAAGAATCCCCGCGTCCGGCACGTCCTCCCCAAGGGCCTGATATTTCGCCAGGATCGACTTGATGCGGACAACCGTATACAGGATATACGGCCCCGTGTTCCCCTCAAATGAGGTGAAGCGGTCGATGTCAAACATATAGTCTTTGGACGCCTGATTGGACAGATCTCCGTATTTGATTGCGGAAAGCGCGACGACCTTCGCCGTCTTACGCGCCTCATCCTCGCCCATTGTCTGGTTCTCGGCTATTTTGCGGTACATTTCCTCATTGATCTCTTCCACCAGGCTCTCTAAGCGCATGACGCCGCCGTCCCTCGTCTTAAACGGCTTTCCGTCCGGGCCGTTCATCGTCCCAAAGCCTAAGAAACGAAACCTCGTTCCCTCCCCTGCCAGACGCGTTTTCCTGGCGCAGCGGAACACCTGCGTAAAATACAGCTCCTGGCGCTTATCCACCACATAGATGATTTCATCTGGGTGGTATTCTTCCATGCGCCATACGATCGTCGCCAAATCCGTCGTGTTATAAAGAGAGGCCCCATCCGATTTCAAAATCATGCAGGGCGGGATTTCCTTTGTGTCCCCATCCTCCTTTACATCTACAACCAACGCCCCTTCGCTTAAATACGCATGCCCCTCGTCTTTCATCTTCTGCACCATGTCCGGAATATAGGGCTGCGCGTCAGACTCCCCTTTCCAAAGCTCAAACGAGACGTTTAGGTTTTCATAATTCCTTTTTAAGTCAGAGACGGACACATTCAGGATATGGGAGAGCAGGGCCTGATAGCCCCTCCTCCCATGCTGCAGCTCATATGTGGCCTGCATCGCCGCTTCTTTATAAGAAGCGTCCTCTTTGGACTTCGCGCTGGCCGTCGGGTAAATCTCCTCCAGCTCGGAAATGGTGAATGGGGCCTCATCAGGATACTCCCCGTCATACCCCTCCTCAAAATAAGCCAAATCCGGCTTTCTTTGCTTAAGCTCCGTTATGATTAAGCCCATCTGCAGGCCCCAATCGCCAAGATGCACATCTCCAATCATCGTATGGCCCATAAACCTGCCAATCCGCTTAATGCTCTCGCCAATGATGGCGGAGCGCAGATGGCCGATGTGCAGCGGCTTAGCGACGTTTGGCCCGCCATAGTCAATCATGACGGTCATCGGCTCTTTCGCCTTCTCGCATCCAAAACGCCCCGTATCCTCCTGCATCTTCTGCAAATACCCTGCCAAAAACCCTCCGTCCAGCTTGAGGTTTAAAAACCCGGGCTTTACGGACTCTACGGAAGAGAACATTGCGTTTTGCGATAATTGCCCCGCAACCTCATCCGCAATCAAAAATGGCGCTTTCTTATACTCCTTTGCGGCCGCCAGGGCGCCGTTGCACTGATATTCGCATAAATCCGGGCGGTTTGACAGCGACGCCTTCGCATATTTCTCATCATAGCCGCATTCTAAAAATGCCTGCCGCAGCTCGCCTGTAATTAAGTCAATTATTTTTTTCATCGTCTCTCTACCTTACTGTCATTTTCTTAAATTTCTTTCTGTATGCCTTCCGTTTCTTTTTGGGGACAGACACCTTGCATTTCGGGCTGACGCCTTGAAAGGCGTTTTTGCCAACCGTCTTTAGGACGCTGGATTTTACCGCGACCTTTCTTAATTTTTTGTCGCCCGAAAAAGCGTTCGCCCCAATTGTCTTCACGTTTTTGCCAATGGTAACCTCTTCCAGCCTCCGATTGCCCTTGAAAGCCCCTTTCCCAATAGATGTCACTTGAAACGTGACGCCCTGCTTTTTCACTGTAGGCAGAATCTGCACCTTCTTATAGGTTTTCTTCCATGGCTTAACGTAGGAAACCTCCTTTTTCCCTTTCGTCAGCTTCGTGACCTGATACCATGCCTTTCCCTGCCGAAAGGAGCTTCCGACTTTTAATTCTTTATCGCCCTGGTTTCCAGGATCTGGCAGAATTCCCTCATTCTGCCCGCCGCCCGGCGTCCCCGGCTTTTCTCCCTGCTCCGCGGCAAGGCCCCACGCGCCGTCCGACACGCTCCTTGGGCGTACGCCCTCAAGAAGGGCCTTAGGCAGCTTGCTGAAATTGAGCGTCTCAAAATCGCTCACGTTGTCATCTGTGTCGATAAAGCCGATTCTGCGGACGGACTTATTTTTAGAAATGACCGTGTCCCCCTCCGGATCCGTAAGGGCAGAGCTCCCCTCTACCGGAGCTTCGTTCACAGACAGGCCGTCCACCACCGCGCCGCCTTTCTTCAACGCCACGCTGTACCTCTTATTATCCACCGTCAAATCCCATTCCTGGTCTCCGGCTTTCACCATAAGGACGGCGTCCTTCGTGACCGCGGCGGCGCAGCGCACCAGATAGGATGACCTTGCCGGGACCACCCCTTTAAGCGTCAGCGTCTCGATTTTATCCTTCGACTGATATTCAAGCTCATGCCCGCTTAAGTCAACCGGAGCAGAAGTCGGGTTATACAGCTCGATAAAGCTGTGAGACGCCGGCCCGTCCTCTTTGCCCCCATGCCCATATGCCTGATTGACAATCAGATGCGTTCGCTGCGCCGCGACAGACTTCACTGCATTTTCCATAGAGGCGGTCAGGCTCCCGGACTCTACGCTGCTTGTGACGGTAACGGAAACCTTCTTTCCAACAGCCGAAGCGTCCGCCAGATAAAACTGACCTGTAGCTCCCGCAATATCCACGCCGTCCAGCTTCCACTGATAGGACAGCTCGCCTGTATTGTTCGTCGCCTCATCTGCGTACAGCGCCGCTCCCACAATGGCGTTGCCCCGAATGGAAACCTGGCCGGACAGAGGGGCCGGATCCGGATTTTCCTCCTTCTCGCCCCACGCGCCGTCGCTTAACATCCTTGGCGCATTTGCCTTTAACGCCTCAGGGGTGATCTTATCCGCGCGATAGGAAACGGCCTCAAAATCCAGGCTGTTATTGTCCGTATCCGCAAAATTCTTACGCCGAACCGACTTATGCTTAGAGACAATCTCATCGTTTGGCGGATCCAACAGCGGCTCGCCTTCCACCGCCTCTTCGTTGACGGACACGCCGTCCGCCGCTTCGCCCGCGCCATTGTAAAGGATCACCCGATACCGCTTATTTGCAATCGTCTGATTTTCCCATTCCTGATCAAATGCGTCGATCGTTAAGTTAAACTCCGCCGGCTGCTGCGCCTCGCAGCGGATCAAATAGGAGTGGCGCGCCGGGATTTCCTTCTGCCCGTCCAGCTGTAAATAAACTTCCTTCTCCGTGTAGCCCGGGCTGCCCTGCCTGCCGGAATAATACCCGATTCGATAGCCGGAAAGGGAAACCGCGGCGTCCGTCGGGTTATACAGCTCTATAAAGCTATGGCTGATGGACGCGCCGTCGTTCGCGCCGCCGCCAAACACCTGATGGATCAGCAGATGGTCGTTTTGGATTTCCCCTTTGATGGGATCCGTCGGGCCGCCTTCCAGCCCTCCCGTCTCCACGCTGCTCGTCACCTCCACTGTGATCGCCTTCCCCTGCTCCTTTTCCGTCAGGGTGTATGCCTGATAAACGGCTCCGGAAATCTCCATTCCGTCCGCTTTCCACTGATAGAGCAAAACGCCCGTATTGTTGCTGTCCACCTTTGCCGTAAGGACGGAGCCGACCCTGGCGCCCTTCGCGCCCTCAATCGTGACCGTCCCTTCCAGCTTCTGCGCAGGCAGAGCTTTGTCAAACGCCACATAATTGCCGACAGCGGTTTTGCCATCGCCAAGCAGATTTCCAGAAGCGTCAAGCGCATACGCCTGCACGACATTCTTCTCGCCCGCTTTTTTCGTAAGGCACGCGGCGTCTATGGCAAGCTCCGCCTTCTGCCCGGACACCTCCACAACGCCCGCCTGAATGCCGTTCACATAAAACGCCACTTTCTCTATGCCCGCATCCACTGCCGCGACGCAGGCCACGGACGCGTCCTCGCCCTCCGTTTCCTTCACCGCAACCGAAATCCGGCCAGACGCCCGATATTTCCCAAGCGACTGAAGGAGCGACGGGAGCGACGCAAACTGCTGATCCAGCCAGGAAAGGCGGCTTTTTAAAAACGTCTTTAAGCGGTTCGTCCCTTCCCGAAACGACATCCTGCTGCCTGGCAGCAAATAGCCGTTTTTGTAATTCTCATCTCCCGACTCTTTCAAATACGTATAATATTCGTCAATCTCCGTATCAATAATATACGCAAAATGCTCTCTGTTCTCCTGATAGCACTCAAGCATCCGCTCCGCAAACAACGGGTCGCCGATCAAAGAGGTATACCAGGACTTGCTCTGCGGCGAATACGGATTGTTCTGCGCGCACTGCTTTACCATCCATACATTGGGGTTCCACGTCTCATTCTGGCTGACTAAGCTGTTTGACGTCCAGTCCATGTCCCAAACCGGCCCGATGTACAATTTCCCTCCCAGGTCTTTATACATATACGTGCTTTTTTTCATCGTCTCCGTGTTCCAGTAAAATTCATTCAGCACCAGATAGCGGACAAGGGACTCCATGTCAACAAGCTGTGAGTAATGCTTCTTTCCCGCATAATCCGTCTGGAAATCCGCGGCTCCTTCCGTCTTTTTCCCATCCCCCGCAATATCCACGCAAAAGTCCGCGGCGCGCACGCTGTCCTCCACCGCCTGAATATACTGTTTTGCATACCGGAACATATCGTCATTCGTCTGAATGAATTCCGGGCTCTTTAGCATGATGGGCTGGTCGTTTTTCGTCTTAAATTTAGAGACCTCATCAAAATACTCATCCAGCTCAATCAAAAACCCGCCCGATATGTCAACGTCCCCGTCTGCATTTTGGGGAATGCCCTTATAATAGTCCGAGACGGCATAGTCTGTCCCGTTATAAGAAAAGCTGCCGCTTGTGACCCACTGCATATGCTCGTTCAGATAATCCTCCAAGCCGCCCGCGTCCACCTGGGCGTCTTGTTCCGCGACAGCCTCCGCCACATCCCCGGCAAGGCCCTCCCAGTCATAAATGTTCACCCGGCTCTTGTCCACGCGGACGTTCCCCACGAGCTGATAATTCCCCGCATACCTTCCGTTTAAAATCACGTCCACATGGGCGGATTTCAGATAGCCCATGCCCATCTTCCCGGACAGGTCATACGACGTCTTGTTCCGAAGCAGGGACTCATCCATATAGTTCGCCAAAAGCGCCCAATGCTTGCTGTTGCCAAATCCCATCAGGTTCGTCTTCTTTTTCAGCTTAATCTTATAGGGGAGCTTGCTGTATCCTAAATTCCATGTGCTGTTCCCCCTTCCCCGGATCTCAATTTCGCCATCATAGAGGTCAACCGAGCCGCTGTTAAGCTCTCCGTTCCCCTGAATGCGCATAGAGGCGTCTTTATAATTCTCCTTGTCGGTAATGCCCGCCCCGTCCTTTGTGTCAATGTAAACGACGGGCAGCTTGCTTACATACATCTTTTCCTCAAAGCTCGCCGCCACATCCCCGTCGGCATCCGTCACCTTCGCGGTCACCGTCAGCATTTTCATAAGGTCATCGGCCGACGGCGTGTAGGTATCCCCTGTCGCGCGCAATGCCCCGCCCACGCTCCACTCAAACGCGCAGGACATCCCCTCCTGCAAGTCCCCTAACTCCGCCGAAAGCGGCTCTCCAACTGTGGCGTACTCCTGCGCAATCAGCTTTTGCGATGCGTTCGCCTTAAGCGTCAGCCTGAACGCCTTCTTTTTCCCAGAAGACGTCACTGCCGTCAGCGTGCAGGCCATGTCCGCATACAGCGTCGGGATCTTCACTGCGCCGTCAGCCCCAACCGCAATGGCCTTCTGATCGCTGCTCCAGGCAAGCTCCTCTGTCACGCCCCCAACCGCTATGCGCGTCGGGACGGTAAAATCCCCCGTGACGGAAGATGGCGTGTCGCCCTTCGCCAAATTGAGGGAAAGGGACGAAAGGAACAGAATGTCCTCCAGCGCTTTGGAGCCGGCGCACTGCGCAAGCGTCAGATAGCTGCCTGCCGCAGCCTTCCAGACCTCTGCTTGAAGGCCGTCCAAAAGCGTCCCTGCCGTCAGCTCCTCCTGTGAAGTCAGCGCGCCCGTGTTGAACAGGCCGGAACGGAAATAGCAATTACTGGCATTCTCCGTCATATCCCCGCCGCTGATTCCGTATCCCGCGCTCCCCTTAAAGCTCACCTCGCCCGTAAAGACACATGCCTTCAGCAAGGATGGATTGGCCTTCGCAATCCTCCCGACCACGCCCGCGACGTAATTTTGATCCGTGCTGCTGCCGGAGGAGACGTCTGCGCTGACGAAAACGTTGCTGACGCTTACGTTGTTTTCCGTCCCTTCAAACGTATTGGGGCGCATCTCGCCAATTAAGCCCCCAACCCCTACAACGTCGCCTCCATTGGAAGGGTTGCCCGAAACGGCTCCCCCAACGACCGCCACATTGTCAATGACCGCGTTGCGGTTGACTTCCCCCGCCAGCGCGCCCAAAGACAGATAGGCGTCGTTTACTTTGGCTGACAAATCGACGCAAATGTCCGCCTCCGCCAAAATCAGGTTTTTCACCGAGGCCTTGTCTGCGGCGCTTCCGCTCCCTACCATTCCAAACAGGCCATATTGCAAAGAACGGTCAACGCTCTCCTTTTTGTCGATGGTAAGGCCCGATATGATATGCCCTCCCCCGTCAAACGTACCCGAAAACACGTTTGATCCCGTAAAAGAGCCGCGCTCGCCAACGCCGCCCCCAATTGGCGTCCAGCTGCCCTCTCCGCTTAAGTCAATGTCCGCCGTCAGCACATAATCCCCATCCAGGGGATACGCGCCGTCTGTCCCAATCTGCGCCAACTGCTCTGCGCTGCTGATCGAAATTGGCTCCGCCGCCTTCGCCTCCATGCCTCCTGGCAATACGCCAATCCCTGAAACCGCCATGACAGCCGCCAAAAACGCGCCAAGAACCCTCCTGCCAAGCGTTACGCCCCTTCCTTTCACCATAAGATCCCTCCATTCTTATGCTTCATATTGTCTCATTTGCCCCATAAATATGCCTAGCGCCTGATTTCCTCAACAATGACGGACGTGCCGTTTGCAATAACGCCCACCATATTATTTTCAAACATAATATAGTCAAAATCCACGCCAATTACGGCATTCCCGCCCAATTCCACAGACTTTCTGATCATGCGCCCCATTGCCGCGTTCTTCGCGTTTTCCAGCTTCTCTGCAAAACGATTTGACTTCACGCCAAAGAAATCCGAAAAAGAGGCTGTAAATTCCGATAGGAACCCTGTGCCCAACACAACCTGGCCGCTGACAATTCCCCTATAGGAAACAATCTCATGCCCCTCAAAATTATAGCCTGTGGTACGCATATGCGAATTGATTTTAAACTGAGCCGCATTCTGCTCGCTCACCCGCTCTTTGTATTCCCGGCTTTCCCAAAGCCCCTGATCGTAATACGGATTGTCCACTTTGTACTTCTCACGGGCAACCCGGATCAGCTCGCCTAATTCATGCTTATCAATTGCCTGCTCCTCCGCATCCGTAAACAGAACCTCCGTGCCTCCGCAGCAATAATCGCACGGCTGATCCCCAACGCTTGCCTCAAAGCAATTCCCACATACCTTACAGCATAAAATCATGCCGATACCTCCCCATCTTCTTTTTTTTCATTGTACATGAACCATTTTCAGAAGTCCATGGGATTTCTAAAAATTTCATCGGATCTTTTCATTTCCTCCCTCATTTTACCCTCAGTGGACAAATGAATAAAATAATACAATATACAATATAGAAGTATAGAATTTTCATTAAATATATTATAAGAATGATAGGCAAATGACATATGATATGATAAAATACATATAAAAAAATAACTATAAAATAGATGGATAGCTCCTTGCTGGTTGTAATGGGCATTCACTATAAATGCATTGTAGTAGGAGGAAATGAAAATGGGATTACCAGAGATTTTAGGCGTTGTAACTGTTGTTTTGCAATAGAGCGTTTTTTATTGCATATTTATTCT
>CANTEO010000043.1 GCA_947652855.1 uncultured Roseburia sp.
CATCTCGCCCAATCTTCTAGAGATTTATGCCCTACGCCATATGAATGAGCAAGACTTTTTTATGAGCCTTCACCGTTTAGGCAGGCTTTTGCAACCTGAATTTTCAATTCTAGTGAATATCTTGTTTTGACATAAAAAATCTCCTTAAGTAGATTTTGGTTATTTACCTTGTCTACTTAAGGGGAATCATATCAATAATCCGCCAGCCTTTCCAATCAAGTCCTCAATTTGTTTTTAACGCAGCCTGCAGCGCCTTAGAAATCGCGCTCCCCACGACAAAACAGGCCGCCGCCTCCACCACGCCGTTTATGCCCACGAACGCCACGGCAAATCCAAGCACATTCTTTGCTCCCAAGCTGTCCGCGATCTCCTGAATAAATTCCGTATGATAAAAAAACAGCGCCAAGGCCCCCATAAAAAAGAAGGTGTTGAGCAGCGGCCCCATTAAATTCGCAATCACGACCGCTATTTTTTGAAACGGGCTGCTCTTTTTAAGCCTTTGATAGGCAAGGCCCGTCAGCCACCCCATCAGAACGCGGGGCATCACACAGACCGCAAACGTGGCAAACGGGTTGATGCCAAGCAGAGCGGTGCCAAACGGGCTCATGCCAAAGCACTGGATAAAGCTTGTAATCCCAAACACCGCGCCTAAAATGGCGCCCAACAGCGGCCCTAACGTGACGGCGCCCACCGTGACGGGGACGACAATCAACGTAATCTCCAGCCCAAACGTCCTGATATATCCGATTGGCGTAAATGCCAGCAGCACAATGACTGCAACCAGCAACGCCAGCTCCACAAACTGCTTTGTCGAAAATTTTCTCTGATTCATGTTCTCCCCCACTATTTTTACTCTGCCCCCATTTCAATTATGCCTTACGGCATGGGGGCAGATTCCTCCCTGCCTTCCTGTTTCCCTACGGGCTTTGCAGTGAATGCAAAGCCCTGTGACATACGCTGTCTTATCCCTGCGTAGAATGTCCCTGAAATGTTGTGCCAGACGGAGAAGATGGCGCCTGGCAGCGTCGCCAGCGGGTTCGCCGCGAAATTGGCGGTCGCAAGGGAGATCGCAAGGCCGCTGTTCTGCATCCCCACTTCAATCCCTATGGCCGTCGCCTTTTTCTCATCCAGCTTCAACAGCTTCGCCGCCCCTGTCCCAAGCAGCAGGCCAACGCCATTGTGAATCGCCACCACGATCATGACCAACGCGCCGCACGTCACAATTTTCTGCGCGTTGCTGCCTACAATCCCTGAAATGATCATGACGATCGCGACCACGGAAATCAAGGGCAGCAGCTCCCGGATCGCGTCGATCTGTTTCGGGAACAGACGGTAAATCAAAATCCCGGCCAGCACCGGAACCAGCACCACCTTCACTACGGAAACCATCATCGAAAGCAGCGAGACCTCCACCCAGGACCCGGCCAGCGCATAGACCAGCGCGGGCGTGCAGATGGGGGCCAAAATCGTGGACGCAATCGTCATGCCCACCGACAGCGGCACGTCGCCGCCCGCCACATAGGTAATGACATTGCTTGCCGTTCCGCCCGGGCAGCACCCGACCAAAATCACGCCAAGGGCCAAATCCGCAGACAGGCCAAACAGCTTCGCCAGCGCAAAGGCCGTGAGCGGCATTACGGTATACTGCAAAACGCAGCCGAGCAAAAGCTCCTTTGGCCTGGTGAAGACGACCTTAAAGTCCTCAGCCTTGATCGTTAAGCCCATGCCAAACATGGCAAGCCCCAAAAAGACGGTCGTGTAATTCGTCGCCCAGGAAAACCCTCCTGGATAAAAAAATGCAATGACTGAAAAAATGATAATGAACACTGCAATATTATTTGACAGAAAGCCGCATAGCTTCTTAATCTGGCTCATCCTTTATTCCCCCTGTTTTTTCTTTTTCCAAAGCTCAAATAGCCGATCCAAAAGGGCGTCTGCGCACGCCTCTTTTGTGAGCATCCCCAAATCCTGCTCATCTTCCTCCGTTATCAAAATCAGATGGTTCGTGTCCACGCCAAACCCTGCGCCGTCTTCCCGGACGCTGTTCGCGGCAATCAGATCCGCGTTCTTTTTGCGAAGCTTCGCCCTGGAATTTTTCAGCAGCTCCTCCGTCTCCATGGAAAACCCGCAGACGCACTGATCCTGCCGCTTCTTTTTTCCAAGCTCCGCCAAAATGTCCGTCGTGCGCTCCAAGGCAAGCGTCAGATCCCCCTCTTTCTTTTTCATCTTCTCTGCATGGACCGTTTTGGGACGGTAGTCCGCGACAGCCGCCGCTTTTATGATGATGTCCTGCCCTGCCGCCAGGCGCGCCGCCGCCTGATGCATTTCCTCCGCAGTGGTGACGGAAACGCCCTTCGCCCCGTCCGGGACGCGAAGGGAAACCGGCCCCGTCACAAGCGTCACCGACGCGCCCCTTTGGCTGGCACGCTCTGCAATGGCGTAGCCCATTTTGCCGCTGGAATGGTTCGTGATGTAGCGCACCGGGTCAATGCTCTCCCTCGTCGGCCCCGCCGTGACAAGGACGCGCACGCCTTCCAAATCCCTCTGTCCTGTCAGCGCCCTCACAACAGCGTCCACCAGCACGGACTCCTTCGCCAGCTTCCCTTCCCCCACCGCCTCACAGGCCAACGCGCCCACCTCCGGCGCAATGCACTGATAGCCATAGGATTTCAGGCGGGCGATATTGTCCTGCACCGCCCTGCCCTGATACATATGTACGTTCATGGCGGGCGCAAACAGCACGGGGCAAGTCGCCGCCACAACCGCAGACGTCAGCAAGTCATCCGCAATGCCATGCGCCATTTTTCCAATCACGTCCGCAGACGCAGGGGCCACCAGCAGCAGATCCGCCTCCTGCCCAAGCGAAAGGTGATGGATTTCCTCAGGATGGCTCCGGTCAAACGAATCCAAATAACAAGGCCGCTTCGTCAACGTCTCAAATGTGACTGGCGTAATGAACTGCGCCGCGCCCGCCGTCAAGATCACGCGCACGTCGCAGTGCAGCTTCTTTAGCATACTCGCCACATTCGCCATTTTATAGGCGGCGATGCTGCCGGAAACGCCAAGCGTCACCCGTTTTCCCGTCAGCATTTCATGCCTCCCTTACAATCCACAAGCGCCCCATGCGCCTCATAGCGCTCCACCGACGTAATCTTGTTCTCCCCATCCACAAAAACGACCTTCGGCGGGCTCGCCTTCGCCTCCTCCGGCGTCATCTGCGCATAGCTCATAATGATGACTTTATCCCCCGTCGAGACCATGCGCGCCGCCGCCCCGTTTAAGCAGATCACGCCGCTGCCGCGGTCGCCGGCAATCACATATGTCTCAAACCTTGCGCCGTTGTCAATATCGGCAATCTGAACCTTCTCATATTCCAAAATCCCCGCCGCCTCGCAAAGCTCCTCATCAACCGTGATGCTCCCCACGTAATTCAATTCCGCCTGCGTGACTGTGGCGCGGTGAATCTTGCTCTTCAACATCTCAACCGTCATACGTATCCCCTCTTACGCTTCCTTTATAAAATTGTCAATCAGGCGGGTAGGCCCAATGTAGGCCGCCACAGCGGCCAACACCCTGCCCTCCGCTTTTTCCACTGGCTCAATCGTGTCCGCGTCCACAAGCTCCACATAGTCAAGCCTCGCCATCGGCTCCGCCTCTATGATTTTTTTCATCTCAGACACAATGGCCGACGCGTCCCGCTCCCCGCCGTCCAACAGCGCCTCTCCATGAAAAACCGCCCGGGAAAGCGCCAGAGCGGCCTTCCGCTCCGCTTCGTTCAAATAGGTGTTCCTGGAGCTTTTGGCAAGCCCGTCCGCCTCACGGACAATCGGGCAGCCCACAATTTGGATGTCCATATTCAAATCCCTCACCATCCGGCGGATGACGGCAAGCTGCTGCGCGTCTTTCTGCCCAAAATACGCCCGGTCGGCCGCCGCAATATGAAACAGCTTGCAGACAACCGTGCAGACGCCGCGAAAATGCGTCGGCCTCGTCCTGCCGCAAAGCCCCGCGCTCACGCCCCCTGCCTCCACGAACGAAGAGAAATCAGGCGCGTACATCTCCTCCGGCTTTGGGCAAAACAGCAAATCCGCTCCCGCCGCCTCACAGAGCGCCGTGTCTTTTTCTAAGTCCCTTGGGTACGTCGCCAAATCCTCATTCGCCCCAAACTGCATCGGGTTCACAAAATCGCTCACCACCACCCTGTCATTCTCCGCGACCGCCCTCACAATCAGGCTCTCATGACCCTCATGCAAAAAACCCATTGTCGGCACAAGGCCCACGGACAGGCCCTCTCCCTTCCATGCCTTCACGCGCTCCCTTACGTCTTTGATTTGTCCCGTAACTTCCATAACCGTTCCTTTCCGGCCACCTGCGCGGCCTTTTTCTCTCCACTCGCCATGCTCCGCCAAAGAGCGCGCCGCAACGCCTCCGCTCCCTAATCTCATCTTCTATTAGATTAAAAAAGCCCGGACAGCTCTGTCCAGGCACATTAGAAAAACCCTTATTTGAGATGTGCCGCCCATCCGGTGCAGCCATCCGCCATAAGAATAAAAATCTCCACTTGTTGCAATGCATATGTCCTGGTACAGTTCCATTGGATACTGTCCACTGTCGATCATAGCACACGAAGCGCCGCAACGCAAGAAAAACATTGATTTTCACGTCTTTCTCTCATTGGCTTTACATTTCATGCCACATTGACTATAATGAGTACTTAATAGAATCCAGGATGCTACGCCATCCTGCGAAAAGAATTCATAAGCATAATAAAAGGAGAACTCCTGATGAGCACACTGAACCTCACGCTAATGACCGATTTATATGAAATGACCATGATGCAAGGGTATTTTAAGACCAACAACCGCGAAGTCGTCGTTTTCGACGCATTTTACCGCAGCAATCCCTGCGGCGGCGGGTATGCCATCTGCGCCGGCTTAGAGCAGGTGATCGACTACATTAAGAACCTGCATTTTTCCGAAGAGGACATCACATACTTAAGAAGCCTGCACATCTTCGACGAGGATTTTCTGGACTATTTAAAGGGATTTCATTTTTCCGGCGACATTTACGCCATCCCGGAAGGAACCATCATCTTCCCGAGGGAGCCGTTAATTAAGGTCATCGCGCCCATTATGGAGGCGCAGCTGATTGAAACCGCCATCTTAAATATCCTAAACCACCAAAGCCTGATCGCCACCAAAGCCGCCCGCGTCTGCTACGCGGCCAAAGGCGACGGCGTCATGGAATTTGGCCTGCGCCGCGCCCAGGGTCCGGACTCCGGCACTTATGGCGCAAGGGCGGCCATGATCGGCGGCTGCAAAGGCACCTCCAACGTTCTCGCCGGGCAGCTTTTTGACGTTCCGGTGCTTGGGACCCATGCCCACAGCTGGATCATGAGCTTTTCGGATGAATACGCCGCCTTCAAAAACTATGCAAGGCTCTATCCGTCCGCCTGCATCCTCCTGGTGGACACGTACGACACATTAAACTCCGGCGTCCCAAACGCCATCCGCGTATTCCAGGAAATGAAGCAGGAGGGGATTCCGCTCACCTATTACGGCATCCGCATGGACAGCGGGGATTTGGCCTACCTGTCGAAAAAGGTGCGCCGTATGCTCGATGAGGCCGGCTTTGCGGACGCGGTCATCTCCGCCTCAAACGACCTGGACGAATACTTGATAGAAAGCCTAAAATTCCAGGGCGCCATGATTACGTCCTGGGGCGTCGGCACCAACTTAATCACCTCCAAGGACAACCCCGCGTTTGGGGGCGTGTACAAGCTTGCCGCCGTGAAGGGCGAGGACGGCTCGTTCCTTCCGAAAATAAAGCTCTCCGAAAACACCGAGAAGGTCACAAACCCGGGCAACAAGACGATTTTCCGCATCTATGACAACGACACCGGAAAAATCCGCGCGGACTACATCTGCCTGGTGGGCGAGACGTTTGACGCAGAGGACGACCTCATTCTGTTCGACCCAAATGAGCCATGGAAAAAGACGCGCCTCGCCGGGGGCAGCTATTCCATGCGCGAGCTTTTAGCCCCCATCTTCCAAAATGGGAAATGCGTCTATGATTCCCCGAGCGTGATGGAGATTCAGGCCATCTGTAATCAGGAAAAAGAGACCATCTGGGATGAGACGAAGCGCTTCGTTAACCCGGCGAAGATTTATGTGGATCTCTCTGATAAGCTGTATCAGATGAAGCGGGATCTTTTGGACAAGATGAGCCAGATCTAACCATAGCGCCACAGGCAGCCATTCTGTTTGAAACGCCCCTTTTTTGCCGGCAAGCCCAACCTCCGGCAAAAAGGGGGATTTTTTATCCATGACGTCTTGCTCCCTGCGCAAAGCATTGCCCGCAAAAAGCAGCAAAGGGCCTTACCGCTCGCTTGCCTTGCGCATCCGAAGCAGGATCCGGCGCTCCATCCGGGACACCTGCACCTGGCTTACGCCCAGGATTTCCGCCACCTGCACCTGCGTCATGTCCTTATAATAGCGCAGCTCAATCAGCTCCTTCTCCTTTTCGTCCAATTCCCCCAACAGCTGCTCCAACAGCAGATGGTTCAACAGCTCGTCCGTCTTTGGCGTCCCGCCGCCGGAAACCTGATCCACCAAATAAATCTCACTGTCGTCCGACTGGTACACTGGCTGATAGATCGAGCCGACTTCCCCATTCGCCTCCATCGCCTCCACAATGTCCTCAACGCTAAGCCCAATCTCCTGCGAAATCTCCACAAGCGTGGCGTCCCGCCCAAATTTCTGCGACAGCGTGTCAGACGCTTTTTTCACCTTCCACCCGTTCTCCTTCAAAGAGCGGGACACCTTCATCATGCTGCTGTCCCGAAGGAACCGCTTAATCTCCCCCATAATCATTGGGACGGCATAGGTGGAAAACTTCACTTCATAGGAAACCTCAAATTTATCAATCGCTTTCATCAGGCCAATGCACCCGATTTGAAACAGCTCCTCTTTCTCATGCCCGCGATGCTCGAACCGCTTCACTATGCTCCAAACCAGGCCCAAATTGTCAGAAATCAGTTTTTCCCTCGCATCCTTATCCCCCTCGTGCGCCTGCTTAATAAGAGCTGTCACCGCATCCATCTTGATTTTCGTCTTCCTTTTGCCCGATTTTCTTTCTCATTGTCACTTTTGTCCCTTTCCCTGCCGAAGAGGCCACCTCTATGTCGTCCATAAATGCCTCCATAAAGGCAAATCCCATCCCGGAACGCTCCAGCTGCGGCTTGGTCGTGTAAAAAGGCTCCATTGCCTTTTTGATGTCCTCCATGCCAACTCCCTTATCCTCTACCGTGATGACCGCCGCATTCCCTTCTAACGAGCAGCTCACGCAGACCTTTCCCTCCATATTTTCATATCCATGAATAATCGCGTTTGTCACCGCCTCGGACACCGCCGTCTTTACATCCTCGATCTCATCCACGGTAGGGTCAAGCTGCGTCAGAAACGCCGCCACCGTCACCCTGGCAAACCCTTCGTTCACTGATTTTGCGTCAAATTCCACCCGCATCGTATTTTCCATCGTCTTTCCCCCCGCTCCTCTCAAAGCCTCTCCTCTCCCGCGTCTTCCGCTACCTGAATCATCTTATGCAGGCCGGACACCACAAAAATCTTCTGAATCCGCTCGCTTAAATGCTCTGCCAGCACCTCGCCCCCGCTGTAGCCCATGTTCTTGCATCTGCCGATCAGCACTCCGATGCCAGAGCTGTCCATAAACTCCGTCCCTGAAAAATCAAACACCAGCCTGCGGATATGATACGCGCCAATGAGTAAATCCGCTTCTTTCCTAAGCTGCTCCGCGCAATGGTGATCCACCTCTTTTGGCATGGAAATCCTCATGCACCCATCCTTCAATTGATATTTACACTCCATGTCATGTTCCCCTCCCTAATGAATGAACAAGCGGGCAAGCCCGCCGGCTCCACAACGTTTCGCGCTGCAATGCCTTTTCTACAATAGAAAAAAGACGCTAAAACATCCATTTCTGTTTTTCGCGTCTTTTGTCTCTCACAATCTGATGATTGTTTCCTAAGCTATGCCTCTGCCCCTATTGGGCTGGCTGGTTTGGATCCTGCGCCGCATCCTGCCCGGCCTGATTGGGATCCTGTTGGCCCTCGTCCTGCCCGGCCTGATTGGGATCCTGTTGGCCCTCGCCCTGCTGCCCGGCCTGATCTTGTCCGCTTTGCCCCTGCCAGCCCTGCTGCCCTTGCTGGCCCTGCCCGCTCTGGCCCTGCTGACCCTGCCCGCCTTGTCCTCCGTATTCGTTCACATAAGACTGCGCCACGCGCGCACGTTCCGTGCCAGGGTAAGCGTCCAGCACTTTCTGGTAATAGACCGCCGCCTGCTGCATATCCTCCGCCCTGCGGTACGACTGCGCCAGATAATAGATGGCGTTCCCATTTTGATAGGACTCGTCCATGTCGGCCACCTTGCGGAGCTTCTCTATCGCCTGGTCATAGTCCCCTCTCGAATAGGCGGTATAGCCCTCCTGGTAAAGCGTCGCCAAATATTTCTCATTGACTTTCGCGCTGATGTCGTCATAAAGCGTCTTCGTGCTGCCGCTTAAGTCTTCTTCCTTCACCTTCTCAAGGGCGCCTCCCGCCTCCTCTATGCTGTCCGCCTCATAAAACGCATACGCGTTTAAAAGCTGCTCATAGGAGGTGAATTTTGACGCAATCCCTTCAGAGGCCGCTTTCGTCTTCTCCACCTCCTTCGTCAAATCCTCCACCTGATTTTCCAAAGAGGAAATTGACTGCTCCTTCGTGGAGATCGTGTCGTTGGCCGCTTTTAACGCCTCATTGGCTTCGCTCTTGGAACGCTGCCTGATATTAGGCAGCAGCAAAAACATCGCGATCGCCACCCCAAGCGCCACGCCAATCACAATGTTCAAAATGGTCGTGACTGCAGAATTGTCTTTAAAGTTCGTGGGCATTATGATCGTGTCATTGCCGCTCTGATAAGAGACCAAATCATCCTTTTTCTGCTTCTTTCCGCCCCGCTCCTTGAGCTTGCCATTGATCTCCTTCATATACCGAAGCGTCATTGTGTTATTCTCATCAATCTTGCCCGCGGCCTTCAACTCCTTCGCCGCCTGGTCGTACCGGCCCTCCTCCATATAAAGCAGGGCCAAAAGCTGATGCCCCTTCACTAGCTTAGGATTTAAAGACAGCACCTTTTTTAACTGTATGACGGCAAGATCCTTGCTGTCCTGCCTGCAATATAGCAACGCCTGATTGTATTTCTTAATCGTCTGGTTAATCGTCTCAAGCCTCGAAGAATTGTTCTGAATCTCATTCAGATAATTCCCCGCCTCATTGTTCCGGGCTTGATAATGGCGGCTGATGACCCATTCGCTTAAGGCCGCCACCGTCTCTCCCATCTCAAAGTAAATAAGGCCCAATAAATTCCTGGCGTCTGTGTTCTTCTTATTCAAATGCAGGCTCTTCTTTAAGTTATCAATAGCCCCGGTCAGATTCCTCACATTCGCCTGCTGTAAGCCCTCATTATAAAAACTGTTGGACGCTGTCAGTATCTTCCTGTAAATCTTCACATCTGCGCCGCAATTTGCGCAACGGTCGGATGCCGTCAAAGGCGCACCGCAGTTAAAACATTCCATAATTCACCTCGCTCGCACGTCTTAATTATTCTTTTCCTTCATCATCTCAAATAAGATGTCCGTCATGTCCGTCATGTCACGG
The DNA here is from genome assembly GCA_947652855.1 of uncultured Roseburia sp. Lineage (GTDB taxonomy): Bacteria > Bacillota > Clostridia > Lachnospirales > Lachnospiraceae > Roseburia_B. Next base: position 9,713 of record CANTEO010000043.1, read on the forward strand.
TTGTAAATCGCGTCTTCCGCATCCTCCACTTCAAGGCTCGGCTGAAATTTTTTCAGCTCCTCTTCAAAATCTATCATATGCACACCTCCTGATGTTTTGTAACGGTTCAAACAAGCTGCCCTGTTACAGTTTCACTTCTCACAAATAGAACCACTTTATTATAATTGGCTTTATTTTCCTTTCCATTATAATATAGTGATTCTATTATGCAAGTAAAAAAATATTAACTTTTTATGATCTCGCCGCAAAAATTTACATAAATTTTCAGTAAGGCTCTTTTGTAAACAGCAACCGCTATTTTATGGCATCCAGACGGGCCGCTACCTGCTCCATCATCTGCTCATATTTTTTCAGCTTCTCCTGCTCTTCCTTCACCTTCGCCTCCGGCGCCTTGCTCAAAAATTTCTCATTGCCAAGCATGCCCCTTGAACGCGCCAGCTCTTTCTCCAGGCGCCCCTTTTCTTTTTCTAGGCGCTCCTTTTCTTTTTCCATGTCCACCAAATCCGAAAGCGGGATATACGCCACCGCGTCTGGGATGACAATCGAAACCGCGTCGTCCGCAATGCCAGCCCGATCCGCTAAGGCATGGACCTCACTGGCCCCCATCAGGCCCTGATACATCTCCTTCTCCTGCGCAAACATGGCGCGGACGGCCTCGTCCTCCGAAACGAGATAGACAGCCGCCTTCCTGGACGGCGCGACGTCCATCTCCGAACGACGGTTCCTCACCGCCTTCACCAGGCCCTGTATGCGCTCCACAGCCGCCTCTTCCTCTGGGAACGCCCATTCCTCTTTGTAGGCCGGCCATTCGGCAAGCATCACCGTCTCTTCCTCCGGGTGCAGGGCGCAGAAAATCTCCTCCGTCAAAAACGGCATAAACGGATGCAGCATCTTAAGGGCCTGCGTAAGCGCCTCCTGCAGCGTCCAAAGCGCCGCGTTTCTCGACGCGTCCGGCTGCGTGCGCCGCTTCGTCATTTCAATGTACCAGTCGCAGAATTCGTCCCATATGAAATCGTATACTTTCTGCACAGCGATCCCAAGCTCGAATTTTTCCATATTTTCCGTCATTTCCCTTGCCAGCGAATTGACCTTTGACAAGATCCAGCGATCCTCCGTCAAAAGCTCCTCCACAGGCGGCTCCGTCGGATGCCCTCCATCCAGGCGCAACAGGATAAAGCGCGAGGCGTTCCATACCTTGTTGGCGAAATTCCGGGACGCCTCCACCCGCTCCCAGTAAAACCGCATGTCATTCCCCGGCGCGTTCCCAGTGATGAGCGTTAAGCGCAGCGCGTCGGCGCCGTATTTCTCGATCACCTCCAACGGGTCAATGCCGTTGCCCAGGGACTTGCTCATCTTGCGCCCCTGCGAATCCCGCACCAGGCCATGGAACAGCACCGTATGGAACGGGGCCTTGCCCATCTGCGCATAGCCGGAGAAGATCATGCGGATGACCCAGAAAAAGATAATGTCATATCCCGTCACAAGCACGTCGTTTGGATAAAAATACTCCAGATCCTCCGTCTCCTTCGGCCAGCCAAGCGTGGAGAACGGCCACAGCGCGGAAGAGAACCAGGTGTCCAGCGTGTCCTCATCCTGCCTTAAGCGCGTATGCCCGCATTTAGGACAGGCTTGCGGCGCGGACTTTGCGACTGTCATCTCCCCGCAGCTTTCGCAATAATATGCCGGGATCCGATGCCCCCACCAAAGCTGCCTGGAAATGCACCAGTCCCTGATGTTGTCCGTCCAGTTGAAGTACGTCTTTTCCATGCGCTTTGGAAGGAGCCGCACTTCTCCGTTCTTCACGCCCTCAATGGCCGGCTGTATCAGCTTGTCCATTTTCACGAACCACTGCTGCTTCACCATCGGCTCCACCGTCGTGCCGCAGCGGTCGTGCGTCCCCACGTTATGGGAATGCGGCGTGACCTTCACCAAAAGGCCCATCTCTTCAAGCTCCTTCACCAGGGCCTTCCGGCAGTCATAGCGGTCCATTCCGGCGAACTTCCCCGCATTCTCATTCATCACCGCGTCATCCCGTATCACCACGATCTCCGCAAGCCCATGGCGCTTCCCGACCTCAAAGTCGTTCGGGTCATGCGCCGGGGTGATTTTCACGCAGCCTGTCCCAAACTCCTTGTCCACATAGGAGTCCGCAATCACCGGGATCTCCCTGTCTGTAAGCGGCAGCGCCAGCGTCTTTCCAATGATGTCCTGATACCGCTCATCGTCTGGGCTGACCGCGACCGCCGTGTCGCCGAACATGGTTTCCGGCCTCGTCGTGGCAATCTCCACAAACCGCCCTTCCTCGCCCACGACCGGATAGTTGATGTGCCAGAAAAAGCCGTCCTGCTCCTCATGCTCCACCTCAGCGTCAGAAATCGAGGTCTGGCATACCGGACACCAGTTGACGATCCGGGAGCCTTTGTAAATATAGCCTTCCTTGTATAATTTAACAAACACTTCCAGCACCGCGTCAGAACAGCCCTCGTCCATCGTAAAGCGCTCCCTGTCCCAGTCCGCGGAGGATCCCATTTTCTTGAGCTGGTTGATGATGCGCCCGCCATACTCTTTTTTCCAGTCCTGGCACTTTTCCAAAAACCCTTCCCTGCCCAGATCCTCCTTGCTGATTCCCTGCTCCTTTAGCGCCTCCGTCACCCGAACCTCCGTCGCGATCGCCGCATGATCCGTCCCTGGCTGCCACAGCGCGTTATAGCCCTGCATCCGCTTATAGCGGATCAAAATGTCCTGCATCGTGTTGTCTAAGGCATGGCCCATATGGAGCTGCCCCGTAATGTTAGGCGGAGGCATCACAATTGTGAACGGCTTCTTGCTTTTGTCCGCCTTCGCGCGAAAATAGCCCCTCTCCTCCCATTTTTGATAGAGACGATCCTCAATCCCCTTGGGATCGTAAGTTTTTGCCAGCTCTTTTCCCATACTGATCTCCTTTCCAAAGAATAAAAAACCCTTGAAAGCTGCTGCTCTCAAGGGCGAAATTATGCGCGGTACCACCTTGCTTCTACGGCACGGCCATTCCCTGCCATGCGGTATCTCTTGCCATCGTTAACGGAATGACCCGTGAAAGCTTACCCACGGCGCGCACGCCGCTTCAGCCTCCCAGTTCAAAAGCTACCTTCCGCAAGCCGTCGTTTAAGCCGCCTTTCAGCCTATGGGCCGCCCTCTCTAAAAAGCCTTGCCTGCGTACTCCTCTTTCTCATCACCTTTGCATTGTTCTATGGTACGTAAATTCCATAAATTTGTCAAGCTTAAATTGCTGCGTAACGCCGCTAAAATTGCTTTATCCTTCATGACGCTCCCGCTTTTACGTAACCTGGCCCGACGCCTCCCTGGACGCCTCGGAAAAAGAAATGACGGCTTCATTTTTTTTCATAAACAATAGGCCGAACGACCCAGGGCCGCAGTTACAGGCGATCGCGGAGGACGCCTTCTGTAAATACACCCGCTCAAACGGGCAGTACTGCTGCACCAGCTCCTGAATATATTGCAGCTTCTTTTGATCCATCCCGGCATACGTAATAAACAGGACGCGCCTGTCAATCGTCCTTGCGTCCAGCAGAGCCCTTCGCACGTAACGCCTTGCAACGTGCGCAAAGTCTCCCATTTCAATCCCTCCAACCGACAGCTTGCTGTTTCGCAAAACGAGAATCGGGTGCAAAAGGAGCGCGTCGCAAAGAACCTGAATCCGCTTAGAAATCTTCCCCGCCTGGCACATCATATGCGTCGTATCAATAATAAAGGCAGATGAAATATAGCGCCTTAGCCTTTTGACGTTTTTCACAATTTCCGCCTTTCCCATATGATTTTCCGCCATATGGGCGGCATACAGGACAGAAATGCCCATGCTGCTGGACAGATGGCCGGAATCCAGCACAGTGACGTTTTCAAAGGATTTTGCCGCCTCAAGCGCATTAAAATACCCCTCGCTCACGTGCTTTGCCATCGTAATGTGTATCACATTCTGCGCCTCGGTCAGCTTTTCCGCAAAAAAACGCTCATAATCCTCCACAGACGGAGGCTGTGAATATCCGTTTTTCCCAGATGATATGTATTCCAATAGCTCATCCGCCCTAAGCTCCGACTCATCTAAAAAGCACCCGTCCTCCGTACAGACATAGTATGGACACGCCGAAATGCCAAACTCCTTTTTCAGGGCCTCTGGAAGATCACATACACTGTCCGTCGTCACCATAAGCGGCCGCCTTTTTGCCTGCTCAAAGATCAGGATGTCTTTTCCGATCTCAGCCTGACTGGCCTCCTCGCTTAAATTCACCAGCTCTTTCGGCAGGATGCTAAGCACCGCCGCCTCAAGCAGCGCGCCGCTGACCGGCTTCGCCAAATAGCCGCTAAAGCCCTCCTTCCGGTAAAGCAGCTGATTGTCGCTCCCTGCATTGGCCGTCAGCGCAATAACGGGCGTATCCTGGCACAGTCCCCCCGGCTGCGCGCGCAGCGCGTGAAGGCACTGTATCCCATCCATGTTCGGCATCAGATGATCCATCAAAATGCCGTCATAGCTCTGACTCCTGGTCAGCTCCAGGCACTCCTCCCCGCTTGAAGCCATGTCGATCTGCAGCTTTGTTTCCAAAAGCAGCTTCTTAACCACAATCAGGTTCATTTCGTTGTCATCCACAACCAGTATGCGCGCGTCAGGAGCCTCAAAGCTCTGCCTGTACTGCTCCTTTTCCCGGACTCTTGCGCGGGAATCCAGCGTAAAAGCCCCAAGCTCCTGCTCGTTAATAATATCCTGCTCCAGCATGACGGTAAACGTTGACCCTTTGGTATAAACGCTGTTGACGCTGATCTCTCCGCCCATCAGCTCCACAAGCTGATGGACAATGCTAAGCCCAAGCCCGGTGCCTTCGATATGGCGGTTTTTTTCCTCGTCCACACGCTTAAACGCATTAAAGATATATGGAATGTTTTCTTTTTTCACGCCCTGCCCGGTGTCCTCCACAGAATACCAGACGCGCACCCTGTTAAGCGCCATGTGGTCGCAGCGGACGGAAAGCTTAACGGAGCCCTCGCCTGTATATTTCACCGCGTTATTCAGCAAATTTACCAAAACCTGCTTGATGCGCACCTCATCGCCGCAAAGCATGCTTGGAATGGAAGGATCCACCTCAAGCCGGAATTCCAGCCCCTTTTCCCTCGCCTTGATCCATATCATGTTGACGATTTCAGAAAAAAAAGCCCCTGTCTCATAAGAAACGTTTACGATCTCCATTTTCCCGGACTTAATCTTGGACAAATCCAGTATATCGTTAATCAGTGTAAGCAGCATTTTACTCGCGCCCTGGATGTTCCTCGCATTTTCGGCAACATCCTCCGAAATCGCCTCTCGAAGGATAATCTCGTTTAACCCAATGATCGTATTGATCGGCGTTCGGATCTCATGGCTCATGCTGGAGAAAAAATGATTTTCCGCCTTGTTCAGCTCCTCAATTTCTTTCTTTTGCTGCCGGGATATCTCATTTTCCTCTTCATACAGCTTATTCAAAAATACAAGCAGCACGCTGGCGAGCACGCCGACCATAATGACAGAGACCGCCGAGTCAAAAAACGAATGCCTCTGCGTATTCTGAGCGACATAATCCGGCAAATAATACGCAACGCAATAGCAAAATATTGTCTCTGCCATGCACAGCAGAAAAAATACGGCCCTGCGCCTCCCCTCCAAGGTGATGCTGATGTAAACGAAGCAAAGCACAAACCACTCTGGCATCCCGCTGAAAAACCCGCCCGCCGTAAAGAAGCTGAACGGGAACAGCAAAAGAAGCAAAACCGAAATGACCGTAGCTCCCGCACTGATGCATTTTCTCTGAATGCTGACTTTCGTAATCAGGGTAATGCCGACAAGGCTCGCCGCCAAAAGCGCAAAATTAACGCGGCTCCTGCCCATCGGCAGGATAAACATCAAAGCGATCATGCAGATGCCCGTGACTACGCGGAACATACGCTCCCGCAGGCTGATTTTGTGGTCAAAGACCAGATCCAGCCATCTTTTTAACATACGGCGTTTCCTCCTTTCTAAAGCCGTCTGCCCATTTTAGAGGGCGGCAGATGCCCGTCATCCATCCATGCCCCGACAGACTTCTTTGTATGCGCGAAGCAGAGCAGGATGGTTTTCTGCGAGAAAGTCCACGTCCTCCTTCTTTCCTGCCTGCTCCAGCAGCCTCGCCTGTTCGCTTAGCTGTTCCGCCCCGATTGAAAGCGACGTGCTTTTTAATGCATGAACCTTGATCGCATAGTCTTTCCAATTTTCAGACTCGTACAGAGAGACGATCTCCTCTCGCTTTTCTTCATACTGGAAACAGAACATCTCCAGCATTTCCCGATAGAACTCTTCGTCGTCCCCGCAGTATTCCAGCCCAAGCTTTACGTTTATGCCGACCCTCTCAAGCGCCTCATAAGGAAGGGACGCCCCGCATTCCGGTTCCGCGTCTAAAGCCCCCTCGCTTGTTTTCCCTTCCTCCTGCGCAATGACCTGCGCAGGATCCTCTTTGGCCTGTTCAGGCGAACCGTCCGCATGGGAGAAATCCTTGCCATACCGAATGCTTTGCCTGGGCAGGACTTTGCGAAGCACACGCTCCAAAACAGCCCGGTCAATCGGCTTTGGTATAAATTCCGTAAACCCTTCGTTTCGGAACATTTCCCTCGCGCCGCTGATGGTATTGGCGGTCAGCGCGATCACCGGAAGATCCTGATATGCACCGTTATCCATTTCCCGAATGCGCCTTAGCGTCTCCACGCCGTCAAACCCCGGCATCATATGATCCAGGAAAATCATGTCATAAGAAGAGAAGCCGTTCCGCTCCAATGCCTCCCTTCCGCTCATGCAGGTATCCACCTGAATTCCATATCCTCCCAGGACGCCCTTCGCCACGACCAGGTTCATCTCCTCATCATCAATCACAAGCACCCGGACGCCAGTACAGGAAAACGGCCTACGGCCCGCAGCCTGAGCTTCTTCGAACCCGTTTTCCGCAGCCTCTCCATTTAATAGGTTTACGACGGAAAGTGCGAAAAACGGCTTTCGGATCACAAGCAGCCTGCTTCCTCTCTCCGGAACAAAGTCCCTGCCAGCAATCACCACCACCTGAACCTCATCCTTCATTCCCTCATAAAAAGAGCTGTTCTCCTCATACTCTGCCTCAGCAATGAAAATATGGGTCAGATTATGGTTTTTCTGCAGCATGAGCAAGCCTTCAAAATTATGGGCCTGATACCCTTCAATTCCAAGCCCCTCCACCATATGTAGAATCATTTTGTCATAATATCTGCGGATTTCGTCGCTGCTGTATTTCTCCGCCCTGAAATAACACGCGACGCAAAGCCGCTCTACGTCAGCAATTTCCATGCTTGGCGCTTCGTCCTCCACTCCCTGCGGTATCACGATATGCGCCTGCATTCCCTCATGCTCCTTATTATCAAAATGCACAAAGCCGCCCATGGCGCGAAGCAGGCCCCTCGCAATCGGAAGGCCAAGGCCAAGGCCCCCGGCCAGTCGGCTGCTGCCGGAATGAGCCTGGTAAAAGTCATCGCACATCTGCGTGAACTGGGAGTTTGTCATGCCAATCCCAGTATCAAAAAGGTCAATGATTAAATTGACCCCGTATTTTTCCTTCCTGAAGTCAATGCAGACATTAATGCCGCCTTCCTCCGTAAACTTAATGGAATTTTCAACTAATATTTTCAATACATGGGAAATCTTTTCCACGTCCCCAATCAACATTGCCGGCGCCTTGGGATTTAAGTCAAACACCATTTCCAGATTATTCCTGTTGCTCTGCATGGCCGTCGTCGTAATGACGTCGTTCAGCAGGGAAGTGACCATATACGGCTCCTTTGCCGAGGTCATCGTCCCCTCCACGATCTCCGTATAGTCCAAGATATTGTTAATCTGGCTGGACAGACGCTTGCCGGCCATCTGTAAGGACTGTATGTCCGCCAAGACCTCCGGGGAAACATCCTTTTCCAGCATGACCTCGCTGATTCCAAGCACCATGTTAATGGGCGTCCGAAGCTCATGAGAGACGTTTGACAAAAAATCGGCGTTCTGCCGGCCCGCCTTCTCAAGCTGCGCAAGCGTGCCGTCATAGCGCTTCCTGGCCTCGTTTCGCCTGTTGATCCGATACCGCGCAATGGCCGCCGCCCCGAACACCACCGCAACGCCGATCCCTAAGCGTATGGCGTCCAAAACCCCCATGTCGTTCGAAATTGTATTCAATAGCAGCAGATGATACAAAAGCGTCAGTGCATAAAGGCCCATCATCAGATACAGCAGCCGCTTTTGATCAAACATGGAAAAAATAAGGATCAGCATACACGCCACGGCAGAAATGTCATAAAGAACGACACGATGCACCCCAAAGAAAAAAAATCCCACCATCAAAAGCCCGATACATAAATTTTCATAGAAAATCCCCGAACCGGCCCTTCCGATATGAAGGATCCACACAATAGAGCTGCCAATCACGATGATCGGAATCATCCACGGCTCCCACGACATCGCCATCGTAATCAAGATCAGCATGACCCCAAACACGCTTACAATGCTGGCCAGAAGCAAGTGTATGCTCGTCTGAACTTCCGTCCTCATTTTTTCTCAAGCCCTTTCGCAACCCGCCTTAAAAGATCATGCGGCAAATATGGTTTTTTCAAATAATTGACGGCTCCCAGGCTGATCGCGCTAAGCACGTCGTCCTCGTCTCCCGACGCTGTCAGGAAAATCACGGGAACATCCACGGAATCGTTCTTCATCTGCTCAAACGTCTCGATCCCATTCATCTTCGGCATTGCAATATCAAGAAGAATCATATCAATTTTTTCAGTTTTAATCAGTCTTAGGGCTTCTTCCCCTGACTCTGCCAGAAGCACCGCATATTGCTTCTTCAATATAGATCCTGTTCTCTTCAGGTTCATCTTGTCGTCATCCACAACTAAAATACGTTTCTGCATACTGCTGCCTCCTTATTTATTAAAATCCATATAGAATTTATTTTAAAACAGGATTGCAATAAAATTAAGTCTATTCGGCTCTCTTAAACACGGAAATCCATCTTTTGGCCTGTACGGCCATTATTTTCACTTGACAAATACTCCCATCTCATGTATAATTATTTTTGCTGTAAGTAATTTGCCCAGTTAGCTCAGTTGGTAGAGCAGAGGACTGAAAATCCTCGTGTCTCTGGTTCGATTCCGGAACTGGGCATTCACATGAAGCGGTATACTGTGCGGGTGTAGTTCAATGGTAGAACACCAGCCTTCCAAGCTGGACACGTGGGTTCGATTCCCATCACCCGCTTTTTTTCATGCCCTCCGGCCGTCCCAAGCGCCGAAGGGCATTCTTTTTTCACGAAATCTCCTGCTCCAGAACGGCCGCTCCATAGGGCAGAAGCCTTAGGCTGCCCAAAGCCTCCCGCCCCGTCAGCAAGTCCTTTCCAAATGCCCCTGAAATTTCCTTCTCTTCCTCGCTCATATTCAGGAAAAACTCATACGCCTTCCCCTCCGCGCTGCGCACATGGCGCTCCACCCCCTCTGGGAGCGTTCGGGCAGGAACGCCCGCGTCCTCTAGCATCCGGCGGTAGATATCCGTCATCTTCTCCGGGGAAATCCGCGCGCCCACATAGTAAGCCTTGCCCGCCCCATATGCATTCACCGTAACCGCGGCCGTCCCCTGATAAAAGTCGCCGCCATACACGCCCAACACTTCCGCGCCCTGCACGCGCAGAAGCTCCGCGTAATCCTTAACGGCCGCGGCCGTCCCGTCAGAAAACAGCGCCGTATTCTCATCCTTTGGATACAGCGTGTCAATCTCTTCACTGATCACGCCAAACAGCTCCTGCAATCCGCCTCCCGGGAACCCGCCCAGAAAGCACAGCAGATGCTCATTGACATAGCCCGTCACATACGTCGCCAAAAGCTGCCCGCCACGCTCCACAAACCGCTTGAGCCGGTCAGCCACGCCAGGCTTTAACACATACAGCATCGGGGCCACAATCACTTGATAGCCATCGAAGGATCCTTCCTGAGGAATCACGTCCATGTCCACGCCAAGGGAGGTGAAGGCACGAAAAGCGGCCTCACACGTCTTAGCATACTGCTTTGTCTGCCTGCCAAGGCCCTGCATATCCGCAAGCGCCCACATCGTGTCCCAGTCAAACAGCAGCGCAGCCTGGGAACGCACCAGGCTCCCAGAAATGGCGGACAGCTTTTCCAGAGAGGCGCCAAGCGCCGCAACCTCCCGGAACACCCTCGCGTCGGGAAGGCCAAGGTGGCCCACAACCGCGCCATGGTACTGCTCCATGCAGCCCCGGCTTTTCCGCCACTGAAAATACTGCACCGAATCCGACCCGCAGGCGACGGCCTGCAATGAAGCGAGCGCATGGACGCCCGGCCGCTTCAATTTATTAAACTCCTGCCAATTCACCAAGCCGGGCGCGCTTTCCATCATCAAAAACGGCGTCTCTTTCTTCATGGAGCGCATCACGGCATGGTCAAACGCCACGCCCGCCATCGTCTCCGCAAACGTCTCTTCATCGTTATGGAAACGCGGATAGCAGTCCCATGAAATAACGTCCAAATCATCCGCCAAAACGCGATAATCGAGGCCCTCATACAATTCCATAAAATTCGTCGTGACAGGCTTTCCCGGCGTAAGCCTGTTCACAAGGCCAATCTCAAACCTCAGATAGTCCCTCGTGTTCTCCGTCGTGAACCGCCGCCATTCCAAATTCAGTCCCTGAATGCTATATTCCCCGTTGGAAAACGGCGGCTCCACCTGCGCAAAGCTGCTGTATGAATGGCTCCAAAACGCCGTCCACCACGCATGGTTCAGCTTCTCAATGTCCCCCTCAAACTTCCGCTCCAAATAGGACTGAAACCGCGCCACGCAAAGCGGGCAAAAGCATTCTCCTCCAAATTCATTGGAGATATGCCACATCAAAAGCCCGGGATGCCCGCCAACCTCCTCCGCAAGGCGCGTCACGACCCCCTCCACCTTTTCCCGGTAAGCAGGGGAGCTGCAGCAATGGTTATGCCTTCCCCCGTGCCGCGCGCGAACGCCGTAAGCGTCTACGCGCAGCGACTCGGGGTACGCGCTTGCCAGCCAGGCGGGCTTCGCCCCGGAAGGCGTGGCTAAAATCGTATAGATGCCGTTCTCATAAAGGCGGTCCATGCAAGCCTTCAGCCAGGAAACATCATAGGCCCCTTCCGTCCGCTCATAGGCGGCCCAGGAAAACACGCCCAACGTCACGCAATTAATGTGCGCCCGCTTCATCAGGCGCACATCCTCCTCCAAAATATCCACGCGATCCAGCCATTGCTCCGGGTTATAATCCCCGCCGTGCAGCATCCCCCGAATCTGTGGAAACAAAATCTTTCTGCCTTCCATATCCTATCCTTTCCTCACAATGCGCACGGACACTCCATTTACAGACATTGCCTGGGCATTTTGCGAGAAAGGCGCGCATAGATGCCAAATGGGACCGTTAGAAGCCCGTCGGCTCTTTGCAAAAACGGCAACAAACCGTTTGAGCTTAGAGCCGCTACGCGGTTTCTAAGAGCGAAAGCGTGTCCAAATTGGCATCTGTTCGCGCCTTTCTCGCAAAATGCCCAGGCAATGTCTGTAAATGGAGCGCCCGTGCGCGATGCATTACTGCAATGCCCGAAACGCCTCTTCCAAATCCTCAATAATATCGTCAATATGCTCCGTCCCAACCGAAAGCCGTACCGTATTCGGCAAAATGCCCTGCTGAGCGCATTCTTCCTCACTAAGCTGCGAATGCGTCGTGGAGGCCGGATGGATCGCCAGGGATTTCACGTCGGCCACATTCGCCAACAGGGAAAAAAGCTCCAGATGGTCGATGAAATCCTTCGCCGTCCTGTCGTCCCCCTTGATTTCAAACGTAAAAATCGAGCCGCCGCCATTAGGGAAATACTTTTTATAAAGTTCTTGTTGCGCGCGATCCGTCGTAACGGAGGGATGATGCACCTTTAAGACCTTTGGATGCCCGTTCAGATATTCCGCCACCTTCAGCGCGTTCTGCACGTGCCGCTCCACCCGAAGCGACAGCGTCTCAAGCCCCTGCAGAAACAAAAACGCATGAAACGGGGAGAGCGCGGCGCCCATGTCCCTTAAGAGGATCGCCCGGATTTTCGTCACAAACGCCGCCGCGCCTGCCGCCTTCGTGAAGCTAAGCCCATGATAGCTTGGGTTGGGATCGCATAGCGACGGGAATTTCCCACTTGCCTCCCAGTCAAACCTCCCGCTGTCCACAATCAAGCCCCCAATCGCCGTCCCATGCCCGCCGATAAACTTCGTCGCGGAATGCACCACAATGTCCGCGCCATAAGAGATAGGCTGAACCAGGTACGGCGTGGCGAACGTATTGTCCACAATCAGAGGGATTCCATGGCTATGCGCCACCTTCGCCATGGCCGCAAGATCCACCACGTCCGAATGCGGATTGCCAAGCGTCTCCACAAAAATCGCCTTCGTGCGCTCCGAAACAACCGCCTCCAAAGCCTCCGGCGAAGGATCGGCAAACGAAGCCGAAATGCCATATTCCGGCAGTGTGTTCGCCAGCAAATTATAGGTGCCGCCATAAATATTGTTTGCGGCTGCAATATGATCGCCGCTTTGCGCCAGGCATAAAACCGCATACGTCACCGCCGCCGCCCCAGAAGCCACCGCCAGCGCCGCCGCGCCGCCCTCCAACGCCGCAATCCTCCGCTCAAGCACATCCTGCGTAGGGTTTGTCAGCCTTCCGTAAATATTCCCCGCCTCCGAAAGCTCAAACCTTGCCGCCGCATGATCGGAATCGGGAAACACATACGAAGACGTCTGATAAATAGGAACCGCCCGCGCGTCCGTCGCCGGATCCGGCTGCTCCTGCCCCACGTGAAGCTGCAATGTCTCAAACCGAAGCGTTCTGTCTGCCCTGCTTTTCTTTTTTCCCATACTGGCCTCCTTACAAAATGTCATGTTAAAAACAACGGCGTGGAGTAATAACGGTCGCCGCCGTCCGGCAATACCGCCACAATCGTCTTGCCCCGATTCCCCTCCCGCTTCGCAAGCGCGATCGCGGCATAAGCCGCCGCCCCGGAAGAGATGCCGACAAGCACGCCTTCTTTCTTCGCAATGTCCTTGGCCGTCTCAATGGCCGCGTCATTTTCCACCGGAAACACCTCGTCATAAATCTCTGTGTTTAGCACCTTCGGCACAAATCCTGCCCCAATCCCCTGGATTTTATGTGGGCCTCCCTTTCCCTGAGACAGCACAGGGGAAGACGCCGGCTCCACGGCGACCGCCTCAAGCTTTGGATTCTTGGACTTCAAAAACTCCCCGGCTCCCGTCAGCGTCCCGCCAGTCCCAACGCCAGCCACAAATAGATCCACGTCCCCGTCCGTGTCCTCCCAAATCTCCGGCCCCGTCGTATCCCAATGCGCCTTAGGATTGGCCGCATTCACAAACTGCCCCGGAATAAAGCTGCCGCTTATCTCGTCCGCCAGCTCCTTCGCCTTCTCGATTGCGCCGTTCATGCCCTTCGCGCCGTCCGTCAGCACCAGCTCGGCCCCATATGCCTTTAGGATATTCCTGCGCTCCGCGCTCATCGTCTCAGGCATCGTAAGAATAACGCGGTATCCCTTGACGGCCGCGATGGCCGCCAGTCCAATCCCGGTGTTCCCGGACGTCGGCTCAATCAGGACAGACCCTTCCCGTATCAGGCCCCTTTCTTGCGCATCCTCTAAGATCGCCTTCGCCACCCTGTCCTTCACGCTGCCCGCCGGGTTAAAATACTCCAGCTTAAACAAAAGGCGGGCCTTCAAGCCATACGCCTTTTCCATGTTCACCGCCTCCATCAGCGGCGTTTTGCCAATCAAGTCAGGCATCCCCCAAGCAATCTTCGCCATATCGCATCCCTCACATTCTTTCATAAGATTCATTTTACATATTTACTACTGATTCTATAGGAATTAAAGCCACTATACATGAAACCCGCCTCTTTGTCAATCCTGTATGGAACTGATACCAGATTAGGATAAAAAATTTGAATAAAAGCATATTGAAAAACATTTTTGCATATGCTATAATGCCAATAGGC
>CANTEO010000044.1 GCA_947652855.1 uncultured Roseburia sp.
CTTCTGGCGTTATCTCCGGTTCTTCCGCCCTCTCCCCCGGCTCCACTGGCGTCGCCTCCGGCTCTTCTGGCGTTATCTCCGGTTCTTCCGCCCTCTCCCCTGGCTCTTCTGGCGTTCCCTCCGGCTCTTCTGGCGTTATCTCCGGCTCCTTTGCCGTCGCCTCCGGCCCTTGCAGCTTTATGGTAATTGCCTGCGGCTCCGTCGGCGACATCTCCTTCCATTCCATTGCATTTGTATGTACAACGACCGTGACTGCCCTCTGTGCAGATTCCGCGTCCCCTGCCTTAGAAATGGAAACCATAATTTGCGCCGCCTCGATCCCCTCAATCACAATGCCGCCCTCTTCCGATATGGCCACCACTGCCCCACGGCCGCTTTTCCCCTCATCCAAAACGGCGCTCTCCATCGCATATCCCTGGGCTTCAGCGGCATGCGCCTCCTCCCTCCCCGCCAGAAACGTCATGACGCCCAACAGTATGCAAAACGCAAAAAATCCTGGTAATTTCCCCTTCATATCGTGTTCTCCTTTCCGCCTTATCCCCTGTATAGGTTTGCTCCCTGCCCTTAGCGCGCAAAGGGAGCCTAAACGGATTATATCATACCAAGGCATTCATGCATATTCCAACGCAAGCAAAAAGTGGCGTAAAAAATCCCTTAAAGGACATCCAAGATGACACTGATTGGCGGCTGCTATGGCTGTCCTCTTGTTAATGATGGCAGCGCCTTTCGCAGATTTGCCCAATCTGCGAAAACTGGCGAAAAAATAGATAAAACCGCCAGATTGAAATAAAATGACCCCTAATTTGACCCCCAATTAAAGTCAATTGCCGAGCGTTTTTATTGAAGAATCTCATCCTATGCGCCATTTGACGGAAATTTTGCCTGACCACTTTTTTGACCCCGAATGGACTGCAATCTAAAAAATGCAGAAAAATATGGATTCCTTGGAAGGAAAGAGAAAGCCTGCCCCGTACAGAAAAGCAGAAAATCCATTGACAACTGGCTTTTTAAGGAGTAAGATACTGGAAGATTATGAAACAAGAAGAAAGAAACGAAATGACGGTAAAAAGGCATTCGCAGATTGGGCAATTCTGCGAATGCCTTTTTGTACTCTCTAATCCCACATCCTTCAAAATTTGAGCAGGAAATTTGGGGCTCCTGCACCAGAAGCTTCATACGCGGCAGCTCTTCCACAACCTTTATGCTTTGGGATTTTGCCTCTGCTTCAAAATAAGATTTTACATACACAGAAGGAATGATTGCGCCTCCCTTTCAACATACAGGCTGCGTCAATGGCATCCTTTACAGCTTCCACAATCCCCGCCGCAAGCAGCCTTTCCGCTCTTTTTCCCTTTCACGACGCTTCTTATGGCAAAAGCCGCGCAGCCCGCCACCAGAAGTCCCACAACGAATGTCCCCATAAAACCGCCTCCCTTTCCTTATTTCGTTTTGACCGCCATCTGCAATCCCGCATCCGGCGCCTGGCGCCCTTTCGAGGGCCGAAGCAGCAGATACAAAAACCCAAACAGGCAGATTGCCGCCGCAAATGTCCCCACTCCAAACACTCCCGTCGTGGCAAGCGTCCCAAACTGATAGATGCAAAGCGCAGTCACATAGGCCAACGCCGTCTGATACCCGATTGCAATCCAAAACCACTTCCGGCTGTTCATCTCGCGCTTGATGGCCCCCATCGCCGCAAAGCAAGGCGCGCAAAGCAGATTGAACGCCAGGAAGGAATACGCAGCCACCGCGCTCATGCTATGGGCAAGCGCCCCCCAAATCTCTGCGCCGTCCTCCGCCACCTCGGCAAAGCCAAATAGGACGCCAAACGTCGTGACGACATTCTCTTTTGCAATCAATCCCGTGACAGTCGCAACCGCCATCCTAAAATCGCCCCATCCAAGCGGCGCGAATACTGGGGCCAGCACGCCGCCAAGAGCCGCCAAGACGCTCTTGTCAAGCTGATCCGCCGCAAGCAGGCGAAATGTTCCGTCCACCCATCCAAAGCCCTGCAGAAACCAAAGCGCGATTGCGGACAGCAAAATTACCGTTCCCGCCTTTTTAATAAAAGAATAGGCCCTCTCCCACATACTCCTTAAGACATTGCCGGCTGTCGGCATATGGTACGCCGGCAGCTCCATCACAAACGGCGCAGGATCTCCGGCGAATATCCTCGTTTTCTTCAAAAGAATCCCAGAGCAGGCCACCGCCGCAATCCCTACAAAAAAAGCGCTAAACGACACCCATCCCGAATGCTCAAAAAACGCCCCGGCAATCAACGCAATGATTGGCAGCTTCGCGCCACACGGAATAAACGTCGTCGTCATCACCGTCATTTTCCGATCCCTGTCATTCTCAATCGTCCTGGAGGCCAGAATGCCGGGAACCCCGCACCCCGTCCCAATCAGCATTGGAATGAACGACTTGCCGGAAAGGCCAAATTTGCGGAACAGGCGATCCATCAAAAACGCGACCCTCGCCATATAGCCGCACGACTCCAAAAATCCCAGGAACAGAAACAGCGTCATCATCTGCGGCACAAAGCCAAGCACGGCCCCCACGCCTCCAATCATCCCGTCTAAAACCAGGCCCTTAAGCCAATCCGCGCAGCCAATGGCATTTAAGCCTCCCTCCACGGCCGTCGGGATTCCGGGAACCCACAGCCCAAAAAGCCTCCATCCTTCTCCAAACACCCCGTCATTCATCCAATCCGTCGCAAAGGCCCCCACCGTCTGAACAGATACATAATACACCAAAAACATGATTGCTGCAAAAATCGGCAGCGCAAGGACGCGGTGCGTGACAATCCGGTCAATTTTATCTGATATGCTAAGCGCGTCCCTTTGACGCTTCACATAGCATTTTTCGATGACAGAAGAAACCGATTCATAGCGCCCATTGGCGATGATGCTCTCCGCATCGTCGTCAAGCGCCTCCTCCAGCCACGCAATCTCCGCCGTCACATCTGGCGGATTTTCCATCTGCCCTACAATCTTTTCATCCTTTTCCAAAAGCTTGATGGCAAAAAAACGCCTTTGCCCTGCGGGAACGCCAGCGCCTATCTTCTCCTCCACTGCCAACGCCGCCTTTTCAATCGTATCATTGAACGTATGCATGGGCAAGGCCACGTTTTGACCCTGCGCTAAGGAAACCGCCTTTTCAAGCAGCTTGTCAACGCCCCACCCCTTCAACGCAGAAATCTCCACAGCCTCACAGCCAAACGCCTCCCCTAACTTTAAAAGCTGAATCCGATCTCCGCTTTTCTCCACAAGATCCATCTGATTGACCGCCATAAGGACAGGGATGCCAAGCTCCATGATTTGCGTGGACAGATACAGATTCCGCTCTAAATTCGTCCCGTCAATCACGTTGATAATCACGTCTGGCCGCTCTGCAATCAGGAAATCCCTCGCCACCACCTCCTCCAGCGTATAGGGCGACAGCGAATAAATCCCCGGCAAATCCACAATCGTAACCTCTTTCCGGCCTTTTGGCCTCCCCTCTTTTTTCTCCACAGTGACGCCCGGCCAGTTTCCGACATACTGGCTCGCGCCTGTAAGCGCATTGAACAGCGTCGTCTTCCCACAGTTCGGATTGCCCGCCAACGCCATCTTCACTTCCATCTTTTCATCCTCCCTTTTCAGTTTGTCTCATCAACCAAATATTAGTTTCAACTAACTAATAGTCAAAAAAAATTCACTCCACTTCAATCCACTCTGCGTCTGCCTTGCGCAGCGACAATTCATATCCGCGCACAGTAACCTCCATCGGATCCCCAAGCGGCGCAACCTTCCTTACGAAAACCTCCACGCCCTTTGTAATCCCCATATCCATAATCCTCCGCTTTACCGCGCCTGCGCCTAGAAGACGCCTTACCTTTACCGTCTCGCCGCAGGCCGTTTCCCTCAATGTCTTCATTGCAGCCTCCTTAAACAATAATTTTGCTCGCCATGCCCTTGCCAATGGCAACCCGCGAATCCCGTATAGTTACGATCAGGTTTCCGCCCATTTCTGAAACAACGGTCACAAGGCCGCCAGTGACAAAGCCCAGGCTCTCCAAAAATCTGCGGGCGTCTTCCTTTCCGCCCACTCGCTTTATTGTATTTTGCTCCCCTTTCCTCGCCATTGATAACGGCATATCCTCAACCTCCCTTAATTCCCCCGCCAATCCCATGCTTATGAGATTGGCAAGGCAAACCCTATCCTTTAAAGTTAGTATATCCTAACAAAGGTTTGATGTCAAGAACTTTTAGCATTTATTTTGATAAATCCACCATGCGCAGTATGAATTTCCCCTTCCAATATCGAAAGAGCTTGAGGTTTTTGATTACAAATCGGCCGTTTTCATCTGATTTTACGGTCTTAATCCAATTGTACTCTATATCATTTTCAGATGGATTCCAAGCCGTATGCAACAGCTGGACTATAGCTCCCTTTTGGGATACCTGCCCTACGATCCTTTTCGTGTCCTCAGTGAGATTCCCGTTGCCAGGCGTAGTAATCCGGATGGCGTACTCTTGGTTCTGGGATTTTTTCTGCTTTTTCATCCACCCCTTCCGTTTCAATAGCTGCGCCGGGAGTTTTTTCGTAAGCTCCTTTTCGCATAGGAAATTGTTTCCCAAATAAGTATAAAAATAATTTAATTTTGTCAGCTTTTTCATATTGGGGAGCTTTGCAATGCGGTTTTCATCTAATTGCAGACGCTCTAGCTTCTTTAAGCTTTTTAGGGCGTCTACATTCTCCAGATTATTGCCGGTCATATAGATGCGCCTTAATTTTTTCAGGCTTCGGACTTCCTTTATGTCAACTAAGCTGTTATGCCGTGCGTCCAAAAGCTTTAAGTTTTTTAGGCCTTCAATGCCCTTTAGGCTGGTAAGGCAATTGCCAGGCACGCACAAGGACTCCAGCTGCTGCAGATGCTGGATTCCATTCAGGCTCGTTAACTGGTCTCCCTCAATAGTCAGCGTTTTTAAATTTACCATCGCCTCAATGCCTCTCAGAGCCGTTATGTTACCCTGGATGATGCTCAAGGACTCCAAGCCGGTTAAGCCCTTTAAGCAAGTCAAATTCTGCATTTTGAGTCGATAGCCCCCTTCTATCTTCAGCCGTTTTAAGCTTGTCAGCTCTTCAATCCCCCTTAGGCTGTCCTTCGCATATTCATGATAAGAAAGCTCCAGCCCTTTTAAGCCGCTAAGGCATCCAATTCCTTTTAAGCTGTCTCCATTAGAAATGTCCAGACAAAGCTTGTCAATGCGCTTTGCCTCGCCTTCCGTAAAATTATCCCCTATTTTCTTCCCCAACGCTTTCAAGACTGCCAGGTACAGATCTTCATTGGGAATTCCCTCCTCATTGTTCTCAATGACGTCAGAATCTGCAGCAGGCGTCCCCGCCGTCGGGATCAGGAACGTACATAGGGATATCAACAAAACCATGAAACATTTTTTTAGCATTGTAACTTCTCCTTTCTGTTGAGAAGCTGTTATACAACATATCTTCTCTTCTATGTCGGTTCAATAGTTATTTCACTACAAACTGAAACTTCGTCGGATAAATGCCGTTCAGATAGATCCTAAGTTTTTGTCCTTTATACTTTTTCAGATTCAAGCCTTTCATCACGAACCGGCCGTCCTTGTCCGGCTTTACGGACTTAACATCGCATTCATCTATATAAACTTCTCCAATAATATAACTTAAGTTCACCAGCTGAACGGACTTCCATTTTTGGGACACATATCCCTCAATCCGCTTCGTGGACGCAGTGACCTTCTGATTCTTCGGCGCAGAGATGCGGATATTGCTGTTCCCGTTTATTTTTTGGTTTCTTTTCTGCCGGTTCAGCCACCCCTTCTTTTTCAGAAGATGCGCCGGGAGCTTCTTCATAAGCTCATTTTTACTGAGGCGGTTCCCTGCGAACTCCGTAGCGCCATAGTATAATTTCGTGAGCTTTTTCATGTTGGGGAGCCGCGACAGTTGATTCGCCTCCAAATATAGGCCAAACAGCTCCGTCAAATTTTTGATTGGATCCGCATTCTTCAGATAATTGTCCGCCAGATATAAACGGGTCAGCTTTTTTAACCCCCGAAGCTCCTTGACGCTGGTTATGTCATTATACCGCACGTCCAATACCTCCATGTCCCCTAATCCCTCAATCCCCCTTAAGCTGGAGATCGAATTGCTCTGCGCATACAGCCCCTTCAAGCCCTTCAGATGCTCAATCCCCTCCAGGCTGCTTAATTGATTGCATTCCACGCCTAAATATCTTAAGCCCACCAAGCCTTCCACACCTTGCAGGCTCTTTACATTTGCCCGATTGACGCCTAGGGACTCTAGATGGTCCATGCCTTTCAGGCTGTTTAGGTCCTTCATTTGAATCTTGTGGTTCCCATCTATCTCTAATCGTTTCAGGCCAGTCAGCTCATCAATCCCCTCCAGGCTCTGTTTGACGTTGACGGGCTTATAGTATTCCAGCTCCAGATCCTCCAATGCGCTTAGATGCCCGATCCCCTTTAAGCTGCCTCCATCTGAGGCGTTATGATAGAGAAAGCTGATGCTCTTTGCCTCCCCTTCCGTAAACGTCCCCACTGGATCCTTCATTAATTCCTTCAATATACTTTCGTATAAGGCTTTATTCGGAATTCCCGCCTCGTTGTTCTCAATGATGTCAGAATCCGCGGCAGACGTTCCTACACTTGGGATTGCGAATGCGCATAGGAATGCCAATAAGGCTAGAAAAAATTTTCGAAACATTGCATGTCCTCCTCTTTCCTTTGAACTATCACGCCTGAATAAATTTCCCGGCTTGATCACTCTGCGCTGTGCCTGCAAAAGCGCAATCCATTGGAACGGTCAGCATTGCCGCCGCTGTAAATACTGCAATAATCCTTTTAAGCTTCATAAACATATCTCCCGATTTTTATTTACAAAAATATAATCACAAACGCAATTTGCACAAATTCATTCTCCTCCCATTTTTTATATGAAACTGTATCCACTCTTACATCTTTGTATTTTTTCAGTATATCACCAACCAAATCAAACAGCAATATGCTTTTACTAAAACAACAATATTATATATGTGAAAAATGTATCGTCACTTCTGGCACAAGACGACAGCTAGAACAACGTGGACATATCCTTTCCTAAAAAATAAAAAAATGCCGCCACACGGGCCTTCCTCCGTGTGACAGGCATCACAGCTCATTTTAAAAACAGCAAAACCACCTCAAGCAGCAGATTCCTCTGATACAGAATATGTAAGAGCCAATTCCCCTCAATCCGCTCAAGAAGCTGCCCGCTTATCCCCCATGCGGCGCAAATCGCAATAACGCCAAGGATCAGCCAGACAATCAAAAGGCCCTTCACGCCGCCCGCGACCGCCCCCAAAACCTTATTCCCTTTCTTTAAGGCAGGGATGTTCGAAACCTCATTCAGCAGACGCAAGATCATGTGTGAAATCAGGCCCGCCACAAGCATCGCCCCAAAAAACGAAATCCCCTGCAGGATAAAGTGCGCCGCTACGCCCGACATCTCTTCATAAATGCCGCTGTTTTGCAAAATCCCACCGATCGCGCCGGACGCGGAGCCTAAAATCCCCTCTAAAACGCTCTCTGGAAGCAGCTTTAAGGAGCCCTGCGGGTTCTCCCCATACTCCTCCACGCCCTGCTCAATGCGCTCTCCCGCCAAATTCTCCATATAATCCATGCACTTTTCCTGAATGGACGGCTTCAACGCCGTATTCTCCTCCAAAAAAGACGTCAAATAAGGCGTCGCCCAAGTGACAAACGCCAAAACCAATATCCATGCGACAAGCGAATAGACGACGCGCAAAAACCCGACATGATAGCCAATCAATACGCTGACTGCAAGGATGCCATATATGACAATCTCAAATCCTCCCATAAGCGCCTCCCTTTATTTTAATTTGACCTTTTCCATCGCCCCGTCCAGGATAAAAATATACCTGCTGCCCGATCCGGTGGAAAATATCTGATATAAAGTTTCATCAAATGTATATTTAAACTTTTTTACGCCCCGCAGTGTGTAAATTTCACACTCATGCTCATTCTGTATGAAAATCTCATGATTCTTCAAAAACCGTATCTTCTGATAGGCCATCTGAAAGCCCTGCTCCAAACGCAGCCTGCCTGTCATGTCATACACTTTCATTACCTGACCGGCTGATGCATCTCCCCCCTTTGCGTAAACCAAGCCAAAATAATCCTTGTCATAAAAAATGCTCTTCACTTCCTCTTTCAGCGTAAGAGAAACGTCCTCCTCCGGCTTCTGCGCCCCCTCAAACAAAATGACCCGATTATCCCCAAAGGCGATCATCCTGTCATTCGAGACAAACTCTATTTCCGGAATCACCGTGTCCTCATAGGAGTACGAGCTGATCATATTGTCAATTTCATTCTGGCCCACCGAGCCAAAATTGTAAAACGCAACCGTCGTCTTCGCCTTTCCCTTGCTAATGTCCAAAATGGAGACCGCCAGCTTCTTCGCGTCATTGGAAAACGCAATGTCAAGCGGAAAGCCGCTGTTCGCCACGTGGATCTCACCGGACGCCAGGCTCTCGCCGCTTTTGTTGTAGACCTCCAGGTAGCTGACGCCCTTTTCCCTCGTCAAAACGGCGACCGATCCCTGATTGGCGACGCACGCCGCCTCAATTGGCCTGTTCGTCTTGATTTCCCCCTGGACGCCGCCCGTATCCATAATATAAATCTGATTTCCCCGCAAATCCGCGACAGTCGCGTAATTTTCACAAATATGCACCGTTGGGCTTAGCATCTCAAACGCCTGATTCCAAATCGGCTGATCCGACAGATCCGCATAATAGGCGCCGTCGTTATTATACCGCAAAATATTTCCCGCAAAATTTTCATATTTTGTAGAGACGTTGTCCACTCGCTCAAATTCAGAGAGAACTTCAAATCCCCGGTATTCTTTATATGCAAAATAAAGCACGGCAGCCGCAGCTAAAATCGCCACGAAAGCCACTGCGGCAGCCGAACGCATCACGATTTTCTTCCGATGCTGCCTAATTTTCCATTCCATTTCTTCCACATTGGCTTCCACCGCGTGAAATTCCTGTTTCCCTGCCTTTGCCATTCCTATTTTCTCCTGTGTATGGATTCCCCTTTCTTAAGTTCATGCTACGAATTTTTATTATAACATACTTCTGCCCATTTGGGCTACCGTCTGCTACAGAAAAAGCCATGAAGCAAAAGCCGTGCTGCCTTTGGCTCCTTATGGGAGCAAAATTTTCTGCCCCACATAAATGGTGTCCATATCCTCAATGCCATTCGCTTCGCACAGCTCGTCCATCATCGTATCCGTTTGATAAATGCGATAGCAGATCTTCCGCAGGCTGTCTCCCGTCTGCACAATATAATAGCCCTGCGCCAGATATGCGTCCGCCTCGCCCTGCGAATCACCCTTCGGCTCCTCATCCGCCGCGCCTTCCCCTGCTTCCTCCTTAGCCTCGCCGCCCTTAGCCTCATCCTGCACTGCCTTCTTTGTTCCCGCCTCAAAAGGCTCCGCTTCTCCTGCCAGGCTCTCCTGCCCTAACTCCTCTTCCCGCTCCGTTCCCTGACCTTTCTGCGCCGTCAAATCCGGTTCCTCATCCGCCCCCTCCCCGCCCACAGGCGAATCCATGGTTACTGCCTGTCCCTCCTCCAAGGGGAGGATATTTCCGTTAACCGTCTCGACAGCTACCTGGCTTTTCGCCTGACTGTTCTTCTGCTCGGTTGATTCCATCGAATATGACATGACGGAAATCGTCTGCTCCATATCCTCCATCCTGCGGATGTTCCCAAGCAACAGGACACTGACTGCACACAGCGCAATCACCGTGAGAATGGAAGTCAGATACGACAAAATGCCGGTCGGCTCACGCTTTACGGCCTGCTCTTTCCGCTCTATCATCATGGCCCGGTAATTTTTTGCCGCCGTATCGCCCGCCTCCTCCGTAGGAGATAGATCCCCATACGCGGCCTCCCTCTGGCTAATCATGTATTCCTGCATCTGAGGGTTTTTCTCATAATAAATAAAATAGCCCTCTTTTTTCCGAAGCCGCCCTTCCTTCCATATATAAAACGCCTCCTCCCGCTCCATGGAATCCATCAGGAAGAAAAACTGATAGCGGCTGACAAAATTCCTCTGGTGCGTCTCCTCCATTTCCTTTGTAATCGCCAGCGTATTGCCGGGAATGTCAAGCACCCATCCCACAATTTCACAGCCGACAAAAAAACGCTGCATATCTTTATGGATCCTTCGCCACGTCTTTTCATTCAGATCCGGCAATTCTTCCGGGGCATCCCCGTTCTCCACCTGAATGGCGCCGCTGATAAAGGCGCAGCTCCTGTCAGAAAAATGATTGATTTCTCCAAGCAGTATCAAAAGCCTTGGCAGGATGCCCACATTTGCGCCATGCATCTGCGCCGGATGAAGATATGTATAGACGTAATCTTCCATATAAATCCGAAAATCCTTTTCTGGATTTCCAATCTGGCGTATATTTTTCGGAAGCTTCCCCTCTAAATTCTCTTCTGTCTTTTCATTCTGCTGTATAATTTCAATCATCCGTTCCCCCTTCTTCCCACAAACTTCAGCCTGACCGTAACGGCCCGCTTCTTTTGGCCATTATGCCTGTCCAATGATACCGACCTTACCTTAACACAGGCAACCTGAAATTTTTGCAAATTCCTGGGAGGGAATGCAAGAAAAAATCGACAAGATTTGTATCTTTTACTGTCACGCCATACAGAAGAGCAAAAAAGCAACCTTCTGCACGGCGTCATCGGAAAACAAAAACACGTTAGACCATAATCTAACGTGTCGTGTTCGCTTATAGCTCAATCCTGCCTTCCAGCGCGCGCAAGAGCGTCACTTCATCAATATACTCCAAATCGCCGCCCACCGGTACGCCGCTGGCAATCCTCGTCACCTTAATCCCGGTCGGCTTAATCAGCTTACTGATATACATGGCCGTCGTCTCCCCCTCCAGGCTGGAGTTCGTCGCAATAATCACCTCGTCCACATCTTTTTGCAGGCGCACAAGAAGCTCCTTCAAGCGGATGTCCGCCGGCCCAATCCCAAGCATTGGGGAAATCGCGCCGTGCAGCACGTGATACACCCCTTCGTACTTCCCGGTTTTTTCATAGGCCGCAAGATCCCTGCTGTTTTCCACGACCATAATCGTCCTGTGGTCGCGGCTTTCATTCGCGCAGATTGGGCAGCGCTCCTCATCCGTCAGCGTGAAGCACTCCTGGCAATGCCTCACGTTTTCCCTCGCCTCCATAATCGCCTCTGACAGCTTGCCGACATTCTCCTTTGGCATATTCAAAATATGAAACGCCAGGCGCTGCGCCGACTTGCTCCCAATCCCCGGCAGGCCGGACAGCTCCTCCACCAGCCGGTTAATCTGCTTGCTGTAATAATCCATAAGTCACTGCCCCTAAAATGGCAGGCCGCCCAGGCCGCCGCCCATCCCTCCTGTAATTTTCATCATGGAAGACGCGGAAATCTCCTCCAACTGGCGAAGCGCCTCATTTGCCGCGGCCATAATCAGATCCTCCAACATCTCGATATCATCCGGATCCACCACTTCCTCAGACAAGGTAATCTTTGTGATTTCCCGTTTGCCGGAGACCGTCACCTCCACCGCTCCGCCTCCCGACGAAGCCGTCACTTCCTTTTCCTCCAGCTCTTTTTGCGTCTCTTCCATCTGACGCTGCATCCTCTGAGCCTGCTTCATCAGGTTGTTCATGTTCCCTGGCATACCGCCTGGAAATCCGCCTCTTTTTGCCATTTCATTTCCTCCTGCCTAATCCTCATACGTAATCTCCATATGGATTACCTGATCCAAATCTACATTCGGCTCCTCAAAGGAACGTCCCGCCTCCGCCTCGCGGATCAAAATCGGGACGCTCCCGCCAATTCGCCGGGCGACGGCCTCCTCTAACTGCCTACGCTCTTCTTCCCTGCTAAAATATCCGGCCGCCATGGAATCCTCAAACTCCAGGACAAGCTCGCCCCGCTCGCCAAGCGTCTTTTTTGCCTTATTCAAATAATTCCTGGATAAGCCCGGCAGCGATGAGGCAATTTCCCCCCACCGCTTCACCGCCTCCTCCACATCGCCGGGAATGGCCTCTATCCGCTTTGGAGGCTCATTCTTTCGCGCCGGCTCCGCCACGGCAGCCCGCGCCTCCTGCGGCGCGGCCACGATAGCCCCCTGCGCAAGCTTCTCCTCAAGCTGCTCAACGCGCTTCGCCAACGACAGATAATCCTGCTCCATCTGCGGCCTGCAAAGCTTAATCAAAGCCACCTCAAGCAGCACGCGCTTCTGGGAGGAATGCCGCATCTGATTTGACAGCTCAGAGAAGATGCGGATATGCCGTATCAACGTCTCAAGCGACGCCTCCGCCGCATCCTTCCGCAAGCGCCCTAAAGCCTCCGCCGAGAGGTCAATCGCCGCTGACGCATCCTCTGAGCCGTGCAGCAGCAAAAGGTTCCTCAAATGCCAGGTAAAGTCCATGACAAACTGGCTAAGCTCCCTTCCATCCGCCACAAGCCGCTCCACCGTCTCAAGCGCGCCTGGCACATCCTGGGCGGACACCTGAAGGAACAGCGTGCGAAACACCTCTTCATCCGCCGCCCCCAAAACGTCAAGTACCTTTTCATAGGTCAGCTTTTGCCCCATATAAAACGCCATGCATTGATCCAGAAGGCTCAATGCGTCGCGCATCGCGCCGTCCGCGGCCTTTGCGATGTAACGGAGCGCCGCTTCCTCCGCCATCGCCCCTTCCAGCTTTAACAGCTCCTGTAACCGACTGCAAATCACGTCTACGGAAATGCGCTTAAAATCATGCCGCTGGCATCTGGACAAAATCGTGACCGGGATCTTATGCGCCTCCGTCGTCGCCAGAATGAAAATCACATATTCCGGCGGCTCCTCCAACGTCTTTAACAGCGCATTGAACGCCCCGATGGAAAGCATATGCACCTCGTCTATGATATATACTTTATAGTTCCCCTCCGTTGGGCGGTAAGCGACTTCCTCGCGGATTTCACGGATGTTCTCCACGCCATTGTTCGAAGCGGCGTCTATCTCAATCACATTCATGGACGCGCCCGCGGCAACGGCCCTGCAGGAAACGCACTTCCCGCAAGGGCCGTCCTCTGTCGGGCTTTCACAGTTGACCGCCTTTGCAAATATTTTAGCGACGGTCGTCTTTCCAGTCCCCCTTGTGCCGCAAAACAAATACGCGTGCCCAACCCTGCCCGCTTCAAGCTGATTCCTAAGCGTCGTGACAATGTGATCCTGTCCCTTTACATCCTTAAA
Source organism: uncultured Roseburia sp. (assembly GCA_947652855.1). Classification (GTDB taxonomy): domain Bacteria; phylum Bacillota; class Clostridia; order Lachnospirales; family Lachnospiraceae; genus Roseburia_B. Next base: position 13,343 of record CANTEO010000044.1, read on the forward strand.
GTCCCTGGGGCGGAATTTCCTGTACAGCGTAGTATAAGACATTGCATTAATCTCCGAAACTGATTCCCATAAATTTAGCCTCTTTGATGATCGGTGAGTCCGGCTCCACCATCTTTAGCCTGCCCGCCACCTTCTCAAGCGGCACGCGAACCGTCTTGTTCGACTTCATTGCGATCATATTCCCAAAATCCCCGTCCAGGATCGCCTTCGCCGCCGCTGCCCCAAGCCGGCTGCAAAGCGCGCGGTCATATGGGCATGGGCTTCCGCCCCTTTGCATATGTCCCGGGACAGTCACCCTCGTCTCAATCCCCGTCTTCTTCTTGATCATCTCGGCCACCTCATACGACACGGACGGATGGGAGGACTGCTCCAGCTTCTTCTTATAATCCTTCTTGCTCAATTTCGCATCCTTTTTCGAAATCGCCCCTTCCGCAACTGCAAGGATCGTAAATCCCTTGCCGGATTTGGAACGCTTTTGAATCGCCTCAATCACCTTATTGTCATCGTACGGGATCTCTGGCAAAAGAATGATGTCCGCGCCTGCGGCAAGGCCCGCGTACAATGTCAGCCAACCCACCTTATGCCCCATCACCTCCACAATAAAGATACGGCTGTGGGAAGACGCCGTCGTATGGATGCAGTCAATCGCGTCTGCGGCAATGTCAATGGCGCTCTGAAAGCCAAACGTCACGTCCGTGCCATAGATGTCATTGTCAATCGTCTTCGGAAGATGGATGATGTTCAAGCCTTCCTCACGGAGCAAGTTAGCCGTCTTCTGAGTCCCGTTCCCGCCCAGGATCACCAGGCAGTCCAGGTTTAATTTGTAATACGTCTGCTTCATGGCCTCCACTTTATTTAGGCCCTTCTCATCCGGCTCACGCATCAGCTTAAAAGGCTGCCTTGACGTGCCTAAGATCGTGCCGCCCTTCGTTAAGATCCCGGAAAAATCCGTTGAGGTCAGCAAACGGTACTGTCCATAAATCAGCCCCTTGTAGCCGTCATAAAAGCCATAGACCTCAAGCTCATCCACATTGTTGCTAAGCCCCTTCACTACCCCTCTCATTGCGGCATTCAACGCCTGACAATCGCCGCCGCTTGTCAACAAACCAATTCTTTTCATAAATTCATGCCGTCCTTTCTGAATACATTCCTGCAGTGTCATCTTTTGTAATTCTTATTATAATATATTTTATTTTTATCCACAATACCAGCCTGCCATAAAAGCTGCACTTATTTTCTAATTTTTTTAGAATTTTCCTTATCTTATCATGCATTTTTGACGATATAGGTAATAAAGAGGTAGCTTTTCGGCCTCTGTATCTTCGTTTACAGAGCCAAAGCCGCCTATCTAAAAGGATTTAGAGAATCCCAAATTGCCAAATATGCTTGAGAATGACATTCTTTCCAGCGAGAAAGCCTGCTTGTCCTTAAGCCTGTTTAGGCAAAGATTTCACGGAGGAAAGGAGAGGGATTTATGGCTATCATCGACAGCGCTTATCACTATTATTTAAGCGTCTATGGCAATTCCGCAACTTCACGGTATGACACCCATAAAAAAAGCGAGTTGCGCAATGTCTGCAGCGACATTGTAAAAGTGAACAAAACGTCGCCGCTTTACAAAATACATCGAAATAAGAATATTCTGAAATTTCTGATTGACGTAAAAGAAAACGCCCGTCAAATGAAGAATGTCGTGTCTTCCTTATCTGACCACGGAGAAGGCTTAGAAAGCGCATTTCAAAAAAAAGTCGCCGTGTCTTCAGACGAGGGCATTGTCAGCGCAAAATACATCGGGCCAAACACTGAGGACGCCTCGCAAAGCTTTGACATTGAGGTGCGGCGCTTAGCCGCCCCACAGACCAACTTAGGCAATTTCTTAGATCGGGACTCCCTGGACTTTAAGCCGGGAGACTATTCCTTTGACTTAATCACTACGGCAAATTCTTACGAATTTCAATACACAGTGAATCCTGACGACACCAACGCCTCCATCCAGGAAAAGCTCTCAAGGCTTGTCAACACTTCAGGGGTGGGCTTGACGGCAGAAGTCGTTTCAGATGAAAAAAACCAAAGCGCCTTAAAAATCGTCTCCAAGCAGACCGGCGCAAGCGAGAGCCAGTCCACGCTGTTTGACATCAAGCCAAAGGCGTCCGTAGACTCGATTGCGGCAATGGAATCCCTAGGCATCCATCATATGGCGTCCGAGGCGGAGAACTCTTCTTTTATTTTAAACGGGGAGCCTCATTCCTCCTATTCGAACACATTCCTCATCAACAACACGTTTGAATTGACGCTGAATGGAATCAGCCCGGAGCATACGCCCGCGAAAATCGGCTTTAAAACCAGCGTTGACGCGGTAGCTGACAATTTACAGGAACTGGTTGACGCCTACAATGGATTTATTGACACGGGGGAACGCTACTCAAACGGGCGTCAGGGAGACCGCCTGTTACGCGACGTTAAGAATGTGGCGTACTCCTATATGAACGACTTAGAGGCGATCGGAATGGTCGTGAATGAAAACGGCTCCATCTCCATCGACAAAAGCCTGCTGGCCGACGCCGTTGACACCAAAGACATCCACGGGACGTTCTCAGTCTTAAATTCCTTTAAGAACTCTCTAGCCGCAAAAGCGAACAACGTATCGGTGGATCCGATCCAATATGTAGATAAGCTAATCGTGACCTACAAACGGCCGCATCCGAATTTTCCATCCCCATATCATACTTCTTTGTATTCCGGGATGATTTTAGATCACTATTGCTGACCTGACATACGCCACATTCCTGCACGCCAGAGCGTGGCCTATGTCAAATAGGAATCATACAGAAAACGCGCCCTCTGTAAAAATGTGTGGCGCGTTTTTGCTGCCCGATATCCACATTCCGCTATCTCTGATAATTTTTCCAAATTCCCCAAAAGGCCATGCACAGCCTCTGGAAGAGCCTGCATCTTTGTCAGCTCAAACGGCGCGAGGCAGCTTTCCAAGTCAGGAAACGCATCGGTCAAATATTCGGATGAATCCGTAACCACAGCGGCCTTCGCAAGCATCCCATTTATCACGCGGTCATGCATCCCATTTTTATACCAGGTCATTGTGTTTAAGACGATCTTGGCATGGTTCATCAGCTCCAGCACCTGCGGGGCCAATACCTTTCCTCCATACACCAGATTCGGATGGCCCGCCCATTCGCATCTGTCCCATCCGCCGCCAAACACCGTAACCTTAACCCCGCTCTCAACCAGAACGCGCACCGCCCACTCCCTATAATAAGACGTAGCGTACGAATCCAGGAACCGTAGCTTCGTGATCCATCGGTTCAGCTCCCTGTCGCTATATGTTTTCCCAATAGACCGCAAATAATCCTCAATTGCCCCTTCTGTCGTCTGATTTGGATGGCTCATCAGATGAAGCAGCGTCTCTTTTGTCAGCGCAAATGCATCAAATTCCGTAATTTCCCCCAGATCCGGAACCAGCCCCTCCGCCACATATTTGGACAGCCCCCCTGCATACAGCACGTCAATCGGACGCTCCTCCATACACGGATGGAACGCGTCTCCACGAAAGCAAAGATGGCAGCGGCCCGCGTCGGCATACTCTGTCAGGTCAGCCTCCATCCCTGCATGAGGGAAAAAATCCACTTGCTTTAAATGAGGGTAAAACCGGCGCAAAAACGCCACATGATTGCGATCCGTGCAAAACACGACGGACGTGCCCGGCGCGTGCTCCAAAGGATGCGCATAATGAAATGGATGATCCATTAAGATATTATAATAGGGGATGCCTTTCCTCTCCCAGAGGCTGCCTTCCCCTTCCAGAGAAAGGTTGTAGCCAATATTATTAAAGGTCACGACGCCGTCCAGGCCCTCCCCTTCCACAATGTTCGCCAACCGGCAAAGCAAAGAGCCCTGATCCCTTACGTCCAGGACATGGCACGTGCAGCCAAGCTCCCGAAACGCCTCCGCGAACGCCTCCACAAACAAATCTATCGTATCGTAAATGCCCTGAAAAAAAAGCAACGTCTTTGCCATCCGCAATTTCTCCTATTCATGATACAGCGATCCCGCCTTATTTAAAGGATAATACCGAAACACGGCTTTCCCAAGTATCTTATCCTCCGCCACATACGTATTGTCCCAATACCTTGCGTCCCAAGAATTATTTCGGTTATCCCCCAAAACAAAGTAAGAGCCTTCCGGAACTTCAAATTCGTATGGCCCATAAGCCACTGTCCATTCCTCTTTCAGATAGTTTTCCACAAGAGGCGTCTCTGAATCGTTAATATAGATCTTCGCGTCGTTGATCGTCACTTTTTCTCCGGGAAGGCCAATCACGCGCTTCACATAATTTTCCGTTTCATCGTCCGGGAACTTAAATATAACAATGTCGCCGCGCTTAGGGCCTTCTTTCATATATGCCAAACGATTGCCAAACAGCCGATCCCCCGTCATAATCGTGTTCTCCATGGAGCCGGAAGGAATGTTCGCGTTTATGACGATATAATTTTTGACAAACAAAGCCGCAACGACAGCAAGGGCGATTGTGATGAACCAGCTAATCACTTCCCGAACCGCTGATTCCTCTTTCTTCCTCTTTAGCTTTGAATCCTCTTTTGACATATCACCTATACTCCTATCTTTTCTATTTTCATTTCCGTTTGCCGTTCTTTACAGTATAACCCGAAACCGGTGGATTCGCCACCTTTTTTTAAACATTTAAAGGAATCAATCATTTCCCCGGTCAAGCTAATTTCACCCTCCGAACGCTCTGCGGGAATATGCTCCCTGTCAAACCACCTCGCCTCGGACAGCTCCCCTTTATCCAGCGTAATTTCCGCATCCCCATCCACCTCGCAGAAAAAACCGGCCAATAAGGCGCCTGTAAACGGCCAGGGCTGGCTTTTATAGTATCGGATATTTTTTACACGAAGGCCCACTTCCTCCATCACTTCGCGGCGCACGGCGTCCTCCAGGCTTTCCCCAACCTCCACGTAGCCTGCCACCAGGGCGTATTTTTGAAATGCGCTGTGACGCCTTGCATACTTCGTCATCAAGATTTGATCCCCATTTAGGATGCCCACAATGACGCTTGGGCAGATCACAGGATAGCTCACCGTTTTGCACATGGCGCAGCGCATGGCCCGCTCCCCGCCATGCTCCTCCATTCTCGAGCCACAGCGTCCGCAGAACCGGCTTCCCATTTGCCACGTATGTATCTGAAATCCCGTAATGCCTGCAAATGCCTTCCAAACCGGACGCGCATCCCTTAACTGTCCTGTCGGCAAATAAGAAAAGCCCTCCAAAGCCAAGCCCTCCGCGCCCTCTAACCCAAAATAACCGCAATCATCAACCCGAAACAAATACCTTGCCTCTTCTTTACTGTCCGGGACAGCTTTTATTACGTCTCCTGCCGCAGGATATCGAATGCCGTCCTCTCCCGCCTTGCACAAAATCTGCCCTTTCCTAAAGACCAACATCACATCCGTCTCTCTAACCTCTGACTTTCGATATGCCACATCATACCGATGAGGCGCGATATCCTGAAGCATAGGCATCCTCCTTTTCTTGTCTTCCTCTCTGGCCTATCAGACATTATACGACAGCCTTCCTGAAAAGAAAAGGCAGAAAAACAACCCATTATGGCATAAAAAGAATCCGGCCTTTTTCCATAAGCCGGATTCTCCTTTCACGTAAGCGTTTTACCACACGCCAGCTGCCTTACCGCCCTCCAAATGCCATAATTGCCTGACGCACAAATTCTGCCGTGCCTTCTCCGCCTGCCTTGTCGATAGTTTGCTTCATACGCTCATCGCAGACATACATTTGCCCCAATCCCAATAAAATTTCATCTGTGCATACATAGTAATGCTCTATAATAAATTCTTGCAGCCCACGTATATTCTCCTGCACGATGGAATCCTCCGGCGAGCGCTTCCGAAGCCCTCCAATCTTAACAAACAATGTCATCAGCCGATCCGCCAGCTCCTGTTGCTTTCTGTCCGTCTGCCCCTTGGATTTTTCCAGATACTCCCCATACGCCTTTGTGGCGCCCCATCTTTCTTTTACCTCTTTCGCATATTGCTCCATTTCACTTTTATGAAACGCCTGAAAACTCATTTCATCCACTCCTTTACTTTGAATTTCACAGGCAAGGGAAATCAGGCCCTCCATATGCTTTAGCTGAAGCTTTAATAACGCAGCGTCATAATGATGAAGCGCGCGCACACTGACTCCAGTTAATCTGCTTACCTCCTTCACCGTCCACATTCCCATCATTCACCCCCTCTTTCAGAAACAGCATTTCCTTTCCCTTCCCTGCCATTCCATCATACGGCATGACGTAAGGTAAGGGTCAACATCTTTATGCTGTTTTCTTTTTCATTCTTGTTTTTATTCTCCTCCTGACTGTTTTTCTTATCCTTCTTTTTCTTATCTTTATCTTTCTTATCGTTCTGTTTGTCCTGACTGTTATTTTTATCGTTTTCCTTTCCGTCTTCTCCCTTCCCCTGGTTGCCGTTCTTATCTTTGTCCTTGTTATTTTCCGGATCTTTCTTGTTTTTCTTATCCTTCTTTTTTTCGTCCTTTTCCTTTTTCTTCTTTTTTTCTTTCTTTTTGTCTTTTTTGCCCTTCTCTGAATCAGCATCCTGTTTGTTGACGCTTGGGGCCGGCTGACCCGCCCCGTTTTCAGGAGCCGGAATAGCCGGAGCCGCTGGCTCAGACGGTATATTCACATCTTCTTGCAGCTGAGGGGAACTGCCTGGCTCTTCACGTCCGTCATCCTGAGGATTGGACTTTTCATCCTCGTTCTGCTGTCCATCCACAGCTTCTTTTTCCTCCACAGCTTGCGTAGCGTCATGCCCTAAATGCCCTTCCGGCTTTTTCATTTCCTGTTCCTGATCTATTTTGGCATCCGGCTGTTCCGGCGCCTGATTCACGTCCTCTTTGCCTTCGTCCTTTTCATTTTCAGAAAATTCATCCCAGTTCTCATCTGTATCCGAAGAAAATGTCAGGCCCAACGAAGTATGTTCCCGGCAAAGCCGAAGCAGCTCCATCACGGACATCTGCTTTGCCTGACTTTCATCCACGCCATACTCATTCGTCAGCGTCTCCTCCAACTGCCGCCTGCCGCTTTCCCTTGAGCCTTCCATCCCTTGCAAAAACGCAGTGGCAATGCCATGTATACCCATATCCTTTAATTTCCGGTCAATGCTTTTCCCCATCTTATTCTCTATTTTTTTATACTGCTCTTGCGTTGATGAGCAGATCGTCACTAATATCCCGCTGTCTTCTTTTAAGTAAGCCCCTTCTACCGCGCTCTCAAGCAACTCTTCCAATACGCCAAACAGCTCTTCATCCCGACCATGCTTGCGCCGGCTCAGCAAATCCTCCCCGTCCTGATTTAAGCCTTGCAGGCCGTTCACTTGAAAAGAATCATCAATCGCAATCTGCACGCTAGGATTGATATCCAAAATCAAATACGTATCTTCCTGTTTTGTGCCAGTTATCCCTATTAGGCAAACAAAAAGGATCGCCAGGCCCGCGCAGGCAAAAGAAGCATATCTTGGAAACCTTCTCCAAAAAACGCCAAATCCGCTTCGCAAACGGCTCCCTTTCGAATAACTTAAGCTATGGCTGCCCGTCTCACTTTCCGATAGCTTAGGCTTTGCCTCCCACATAGCAGGATTCTCTTTTTCCGACGCAATAAGGATTGATTCAAGCATATCTGGAGACAATTCTGAAAATCCATCCTGTATCCTGTTTCTCACATCACGTTTTTTCATATCAGCCGCCTTTCACCAAATCCCTTCTGCAGTTTCCGAATCGCCCGATTATAACGGGCCAGGACTGTCCCTAGCGGCATCCCTGTCAATTCAGAAATCTCCCTGTGCTTTAGACCGCTCACATCATGCATGATAATCAGATCCCTGTCTTCTTTTGAAAGAAGCTCAAACATTTTTTCCAGCGCCATGCGGTTATCCACATTTGTCATGTCATCAAATCCCAATTCATTTTCTACATCATCATAATTCAGATTCTCTTTCTGATTTTTTCTGCAATTGGACAGGAACAAATTTTTCGCAATTTTCATCATCCAAGCCATTGGGTTCCCCTGCTCTTGATATAAATGGCTGTTCTTGAGAACCTGTATGTAAGTATCCTGCAGTAAATCCTGCGCGTCTTCCCGATTTAGAGTATAGGAAAGTAAGAATGCGTAGAGAGGCGTATGTGTCAATTCATACAACTCTCTAAACGCATCCTGATCGCCAAGACGAATCCTCTCAAATAGTGATTGATCAATAGAAACTTTTCGTTTTGAAGCGACTCTCCGCATTCGGATACCCCTTCCAGCCTGTATCGCAAATAAAAATCCTACTTTATTGTAACGCTCTTTGTAATGGAGCTATAGCTCTTTTCCTTTTTTGTCTTAATCCCATTAATCGTAATGGTATACTTCTCTCCCTTTTTCATGCCCGCAATCATAACCTTCACATTTCCTTTTGACTTTTTCACAATTTTCGCATCACAGGCATTGCCCTGGGAATCTGTCACGCTGACCGTCGCGTCCTTATAAAACGCCGCCGAATTCATTTTTAAAATTACGAACTTCCCGTCCGTCACTTGCGTCTTGCCGACTTTGTTCTGTGTCTTCATGCCTTTTGCCACAAACTCTTTGATAATTGTCACCGGCTCTGCCGAATCTTTACCAAGGATTCCGTCCACTGTCAGCGTGTATGTCTGTCCTTTTACCAAGCCGCTCACTGACGCCGACATAAGATTTTTGTTTTTCTTCAATATCTTACATGGCATCTCGCTGCCGTTCGCATCTGTAATCACTGCCTTAAGGGCATCTGTATAAGTCACTTTTTGCTTAAATGAAACATTCACCTTTCCTGATGATGTACAGGTGACCTTTCCTACCTCCTGGCTCTTTGCTTTCGTCTGAGTCGATTCCGGCGCCTTCTCTGGCTTCTTCGCCTTCACTTGAGCGACTGCCGCCACTCTGGATTCACCTGGCTGCTGCGCAAACGCCGCTCCAGGCGCTCCCACCATCATGCTCATTGCCAACGCTCCTGCCACCATGCCTTTTACATTTTTTCTTTTCATAAAAAATACCTCCTTTGCTCTTGACTGATACTAAGATAACGCAAAAGAAGGTATTTTTATTGCACCTAATTTATATTTTTTCAAAAAAATGATCCACTTCTTGCTTAATTAATTCCGGAGAAAGCGATTTGGGCAAATATCCCTGCGGCTTAAGCCCCGCCACTTTTTTGACGCTTTCCCGATCCGCCTTGCTGGTTAAAAAAATAACCGGAATATCCACAAAATCCTTCTCAGAGCGAATCATTTCCAAAATCTGGTTACCCTCGCAGACAGGCATCTCATAATCCAATAAAACCAAGTCCGGCCTGCATAGCGTAATGCTTCTAAAAGCAGACAGCCCTGATGTCGCCGTCACCACCTCATAATCGTCGCCAAGCAATTGCTGCAGCATCTGCAGCATAAATTCTGAATCATCAACCACAAGCAGCTTCTTCTTTACGCTTACCGCAGCCTTCTCCATCTTATTCTGACTTAAGTAAGTCTCAACCTTTGCCATGGCATTTTCCGTAATGATAGACACGCCGCCCTCATCCGTATAGGTATCTGTTGCAGTCATGCAAAACGCAAAATATCCTTTTCCGGTATCAAACAAAAAGCTATATTGTGGGCTGTTTTTTTCAAATATCTTCTGAAACCGTCCATAATTCACAATGTCATTAACTTAAGGAATCTTTTACATTTAAAGTTGTAGAAGGTTCCTT
>CANTEO010000045.1 GCA_947652855.1 uncultured Roseburia sp.
AGTTAAGACAAGAGGAATACTATATGAATTTCTGGAAATGTACATATAAAGCCTTACTCTGGGTAGCGTATTTTGTTTAATAGAATGGTCTCCACCTCCTACCTATGCGTTTTATTCCTCTTAAATATAATAACGAAAATTTCTTCTGTTTTGTTACATAATATAGAGGAAAAATAAAAAAATTTTTTCTTCCTATTTTGAATGTATTCCATTTGCATTGTTAAGCATTTCAATAATTTTCCTCTGCGTATAGCTACCAAGCCGCTTCTGATCCTCTTTGGAGAGATCCTTTGGATAGATAGGCTCTCCATACTGCAAGGTCACGTGGGCAGAGCGTATCCAGGGGAAATGGTTCTCAAAAATGTCCGCTGATCCGGTAAGCGCCATTGGGATGATGGGACAGCCGGTTTTTTCTGCAATTTTCAGGCTGCCTTCCTTAAACGGGAGCAGATCCGCCTCATTTTCGTTGCGGTTTCTGGTTCCTTCAGGGAAAATGCAGATGGAGATGCCGCGCTTCACCTGGTCGATGCCAAGAAGGATTGTCTTAAGCCCCTCTTTTAGATTGTCGCGGTTCAAAAACAGGCAGTGCAGCCGCTTCATCCAAGTGGAGAGCAGAGGCACTTTTTCCAGGGAATGCTTGGCGACGTATCCCGTTAAGCCAGGGCATCTGGAATAGGTGATGACAGTGTCAAAAAAACTGCGGTGGTTGCCGACATAGAGGACGGCTGTGTCTTTTGGGATGTTTTCCTCCCCAATGACGGTAAGGCGCGTCCCGGAGAGCAGCAGCACGATTTTAAATGCGCCCTGTATCGTGCGCAGCTGGAACAAATCGGCGTGTTCCGGGTGTTTTTTCCCGACATAATAGTCTATGATAAGGTGCGGTATGCTGAATAGTAAAAATAGAATTAAAAAAAGGGCGGTAAAGAGAAGTCGTATCATGGCCTGTCGTCGCATGGGGCGTTTCGCTCCATTCTTTCCTTTCTGTTCATTTGAGACAGTCCCGCCGTAACCTATGCGTGGCGCAAACGGGACTTTTACGTATCATTATACTAATTACAAATTGGAATTACAACCGCAATTGCTGAATAAACTGTAAAAAAATAAAAAGTTGGGAAGGTATGAGGCATATTTTTTCTAATGGCAGCAGGACAGGAGGCCGCCTGTTGCTGTTTGCCGCGGCAATCGGCATGCTTGTGATAATGGAATTGGCCGGGGGCTGTGGAATTGAAAAGACGGATGGCAGCAAAATCAGCGACATGAGCTATGAGATGGTGGAGGAGGAAGACATACCGAAGGAATTGAAGGGCAAAATAGAGGAGAAGAAAGCGGCTGATTTTAAGCTGACGTATGAGAGCGACAGTTATTTATATGTAATCAGAGGATATGGGGAGCAGGAGACGGGAGGGTACAGCATCCAAATCCCGGAATGTTACCTGACGCAGAATGCCGTCGTGTTCCGCACGAATCTGATCGGCCCAACCAAGGACGAGAAAATCAACACGGCTCCCAGTTACCCTTATGTCGTGGTGCGGATGCAAAATCCTGACAAGAATGTGATCTTTCAGTAAGCGTTTGGCAAGGGAAATTTTTTTGACAGAAGTTTTTCGCTGTGCTATACTGAAATAATAAAGTAACCAGACCATCAGCAGCCACAGAAAAGGGAGGAAAGAGAATGCAGCAGGAAGACGTGAATAAAGTACGTGCATCGGTACACCAGCAGTGTGGAAGCAGGGTAATGATACAACTGGATCGAGGAAGGAATAAGATTGATGTTCAGGAAGGCGTGATACAGAATGCATATCCAAGCGTGTTTACAATATTAGTGGAAGATACGGACCCAGACAACCCGCCTCAGTTATTGTCCTTCAGTTATACAGACATCATCACAAGAGAGATACGAATGAGGCTATGTTGACTGCCATATGGCAGATGACAATAAATACAGGAATAAAAGCCTTCCGTTTCGAATAAGATAGTACAAATTCGAAACGGAGGGCTTTTTTGTGGAATTAGAGAGACATTTGCTGCATAAAAATAAGGAAGTTGGCCGGGCATTCAGTCAGATTACGCTGGATGATGACTATAATCTGCCGGATTTTAAGCCGGATTTAACGAAGGTGATTCGGGAGAGGGGAACGGTTCATTTTGACGAAGTCCATGTAAACAACGGCCATGTGTGGTTCAAAGGGGCCATGAAGTTTGACATTTTGTACCGCACGGATCTGGATGGAAAGAAAATCAATTGCTTAAAGGGGGAGATCCCGTTTCAGGAGAGCCTTAGCATGGACGGCGCCATGGAATTGGATCCGGTGAAGCTGGAGGGGAGGATTGAGGACATCTCCGTTAGCGTCATCAATTCCAGAAAGCTAAGCATCCGTTCCCTGGTGGAGTTTTTGGCAGTCACGGAAAAGCCGGAGGAAGAGGCCGTCTTAACAGGGGTGAAAGAAGAGTCGGGCTGTGAGATTGAGAAGGGGCAGATGGACGTCTTAGAGCTTTTGACGGATAAAAAGGACACCCTGCGGATCCGTGAGGAGATTTCCCTTTCCTCCAACAAGCCGAATATGGATGAAATCCTTTGGCACAGCGTGGAGCTGCGGGGGATGGGCGTACATATGAAAAACGGAGAGATCGAAGTGTCGGGAGAGGCGCTGATCTATGTGCTGTATTCCGGCATAGAGGAGGAAGAGCGGCTGCAATGGTTTGAGACGACGGTTTCGGTGAAAGGGAGCGTTGACTGCGATATTTGCGACGAAGCCCTGGTCTACCGCATTTTCCCAAAGCTGGCGCAGGTTGGGATGGAGATTTTGCAGGATGAGGACGGGGAAGAGAGGAATATTCTGCTGGAGATGGTCGTGAATCTGTCCATCAGCCTGTGGAAAGAGGAGCGCATAGAGGTGATATCAGACATTTACGCCTTGAACCGTCAGGTAAGGCCGGCGTTTCAGACGTCATTTTTTGATAAGCTGTTAGTGAAAAATGAAGCAAAATGCCGGATTGCGGACAAAATCGAGCTGGAGGAGGAAGAGGAGGACATTTTGCAGATTTGCGTCAATGAGGATACGCTGGAGGTCGAGCAGACGACGGTGACGGCGGACGGCGTTTTGGCGGAAGGGATCCTGACCGTTGACATTCTCTATATGACGGCGGATGAGTCCATGCCAATCAGCTCAAAGCGCGCGCTGCTCCCATTCCAGCAGATGATTGAGATGCCGGAGGCGGCCGGCCCGGTAAAAATTCAGCTGGACGGGGGGATTGAGCAGATGACGGCGGTGCTCTCAGACAGCCGGACAATTGAGGTAAAGGCAGTTCTTGGCTTAAATTTGCTGGCATTTGAGCAGCAGGAGCGGCAGACGATTACCGAGATTGAAGAAACGGAGCTTGACCTCGCCGCTCTGCAGCAAAGTCCCGGGATTGTCGGCTACATCGTAAGGGAAGGCGACCGCCTGTTTGGCATTGCAAAGGAAAACCATACGACAATGGAAAACCTAGTGGAGACAAACCATTTGACAGGGACGGCGCTTAAGCCTGGGGAAAAGCTGTTGATTATCAAGACGGTTGGCTAGTGGGAAAAAGAATGGATGCCCTCCATTCTTTTTTCATTTTGCTTGTGAATTTGAAAGGTCAATGCTATAATGGGAAACGAGAAAAGTTCAGTTCCTGTTTCCATAAGAAAGCAGAGCTGTAACAAAGTCGGCGGCGGCAGATTTGGGTGAGGAGGATGGGCGTGAAGGCAAATGGAAAAAAACGGGTTTTGGCGGCGGTATTGGCTTCTGCGGTTTTATTTTCGCATTTTCAGGCAGTAGGCGCAAGCTCCATGTCTAAGGCGAAGGACAAAAAGAAAGAGGCGGAGGCGGAGCTGAATGATACGAAACAGAAGATTGAAGATATTGAGCGGCAGCAATCCGCTTTGCAGAGCGAGATTGACGCAAAAGATAAAGAGCTGGTAAACCTCCTGGTCAATATGGGGATTTTGGAAGATGAGCTTGATAATAAGAACGTGCAGCTTGAGCAGGTGACGAAGGATCTCTCAAAGGCGGAAAAGACGGCCAAGAATCAATACTCCTCCATGAAGCAGCGGATACAGTTCATGTATGAGAAGGGTGACGTGGCGCTGTTAGAGGCATTGCTTGGCTCTGCGGATATGTCGGATTTTTTAAGCCGGGTAGAGTATGTGTCGGATGTCTATGAGTATGACAGGGACTTATTGGGCCAGTATCAAAATACGGTCAAGCAGGTGGCGGAGCTTAAGGGCACAGTGGAGACGGAGAAAGCGGAGCTTGAGGCGATGCAGGAGGAATATGCCTTGCAGCAGTCTGCGCTTGAGAATGTCCTGGCTCAGAAACGCTCACAGATGGGGAATTATGACAATCAGCTTGCGACTGCTCAGGCGGCCGCAGATGCGTATAAGAAGACGATCGCTGCGCAAAATCAGATTATTCAGGATGAGGAGCGCAAGCAGAAAGAGGCGGCGGAAGCGGCTAAGAGGGCAAGGGAAGAGGCCAGGAGGGCAAACGAGGGCAATGAGAAAGGCAGCGCGGGAGGCTCTTCCGGCGGCGGGACGGGCAGCGCGTCTGAAGCGGGCGTAAATGGCAGCGCGGGAGGCTCTTCCGGCGGCACGGGAACTTCTGGCGGATCCGGCTCCTCTGACAGCGCAGGAGGCTCTTCCGGCGGCGCGAATCCGGGGTATTCCACGAATGTAAGCGGCAGCGCCGTCGTTTCTTACGCCTGTCAGTTTGTCGGCAATCCCTATGTGTGGGGCGGAACGAGCCTGACGAACGGGGCGGATTGCTCCGGTTTCGTCATGAGCGTATTCGCGCATTTTGGGATCAGCCTTCCGCACAGCTCTGCGGCCCTGCAGGGATGCGGCAAGGAAGTCAGCTATGCGAATGCGCAGCCGGGGGATTTGATCTGTTATTCCGGCCATGTCGCAATTTATATGGGAGGCGGCTCCATTGTCCATGCGCAAAGCACGGCGGTCGGGATTACCACCAGCTCAGCTACGTACAGGACTATTGTGGCTGTCCGCAGAGTATTGTAGAAGGGGATTTGACGGTAACGTATGAGAAAATGGAACAGGCGGGAGCTTGACGCGGGAGGCATAGCGCTGCTGGCATTGGTGGCTGTCTGCATTGCGGCCGTTTGGTGGCGCACGCAGAGGATGGATCGGATTTCTTTTACAGAGCATCTGGAGGACACGGCAGTCACGATCGACGGCGTGGAGCATACATTTAAGGATTTGGCGTTTTATGTGGCGCAACAGGAAATGAAGACGCAAAAGCAGGCGAAGGCGTACGACCTTACGGATCCGGAAAAATACTGGAACCTTCATGTCAACGGCGTTTTTATCCGGGTGAAGGCAAGGGAGCTTGCTATGGAGCAGGCAGTGCATGACGCGGTTTTTTATCAGATGGCGTTAGAGACGGATGTGAGTCTAAGCCAGGAAGAAATCGCATTTATGGAAAACCAGAAAAAGGATTTTTGGAGCGATCTGGAGGAAGAGGGACAGGAGCGCCTTGGCGTCTCCGAGGAAGATATTGACCAGGCGTTTAAGCGCATTGCCCTGGCGCAAAAGCAGCAGCAGATTCTGACAGAGCAGAAAGAAGCCGGCAGCGAGGCGTACAGCGTGGGCGGCGAGCGGTATCAGGACTTATTGGAAGAGGAGCATACGTATGAGGTGAATCAAAACCTCTGGAAACGGCTGAATTTTGGAAATATCACGGTAAACTGAGGATGGAGAATTATGGCAAAAAAAATAGGAAGGAACGATCCCTGCTGGTGCGGCAGCGGAAAGAAGTATAAGAGCTGCCATCAGGCGTTTGACGACAAGTTGATGAAGCTAAAGGATGCGGGGCATATTGTGCCTGACCACAGCATGATTAAGACTAGGGAGCAAATAGAAGGCATTCGGGAAAGCGCAAAAATCAATGTTGCGGTTTTGGATTTTATTGCGGAGCATATGAAAGCCGGCATCAGCACAGAAGAGATTGACCGGATGGTGTTTGAGCGGACGACGCGCATGGGAGGGTATCCCGCGACGCTAAATTACCAGGGCTATCCGAAAAGCTCCTGCACCTCCTTGAATAATCAGGTCTGCCATGGGATTCCATCGGAAAGCGTCATATTAAAAGAGGGCGACATTTTAAACGTAGATATCTCTACGATTTTAAATGGATATTATTCGGACTCCTCCAGAATGTTCTGCATCGGGGAGATCAGCCCGGAAAAGAAACGGCTGGTGGAGGTCGCGCATGAGTGCATTGACGTGGGCTTAAAGGAAGTGAGGCCCTGGGGATTTTTGGGGGATATGGGGCAGGCGATCCATGACTATGCGTTTTCCCATGGATATACCGTTGTAAGGGAGATCGGCGGGCATGGCGTGGGCCTTGAGTTCCATGAGGATCCCTGGGTTGGCTATAACAGCAAGCGGGGAACAGAAATGATGATGGCCCCAGGCATGGTGTTTACGATTGAGCCGATGATTAATATGGGGCGTGTGGAGATTTACATTGACGACAGCAACGGATGGACGGCGTACACGGAGGACGGAAAACCGTCCGCGCAGTGGGAGGTTCAGGTTTTGGTTACGGAAGATGGATATGAGATTCTTTCATATTAATAAAAGAAGGGGGTTCATTCATGAAAAAAATTGAAGAATATGTGAGGAGCATTCCTGATTTTCCGGAAAAAGGCATTATTTTTCGGGACGTCACGACAGTGCTGCAGGATGCGGAGGGCCTGAAGCTGGCGATTGACTCCATGATCCGGCTGTTAGACGGCGTGGAATTTGACGTGGTGGCGGGGACGGAGTCGCGCGGGTTTATTTTCGGGGTTCCGATTGCCTATGCCCTCGGAAAGCCATTTGTCCCAATCCGCAAAAAAGGCAAGCTGCCCTGCGAGACAGTGTCCGCAAAATACGACCTGGAATATGGCGCGGCGGAGATTGAGATGCATCGGGACTCCATAAAGCCCGGGCAAAGGGCCGTTTTAGTGGATGATTTGATCGCTACCGGCGGGACGGTCGAGGCGTGCGTGAGGCTGATTGAAGAATTGGGCGGAGAAGTGGCGAAAATTGTCTTTTTGATGGAGCTTGCGGGCTTGAAAGGCAGGGACAAGCTTGGGGGCTACGATGTGGCCGCAGTCATTACATATGAAGGAAATTAATAATTTGTAAAAGAGATGGGAGAGAGTATGTTAGAGAAGTATTTTAAATTGAACGAGAACCGTACGACAGTCAAGACGGAAGTGATTGCCGGAATCACCACATTTATGACGATGGCGTATATCCTGGCGGTGAACCCGAGCCTGTTGGGAAATGAATTTGGGTCAAATATGGACGCCACAGCAGTATTGATCGCGACCTGCCTGGCTTCGTTTGTGGGGACGCTTGCCATGGCCTTGCTTGCGAATTATCCATTCGCTCTGGCGCCAGGCATGGGGTTAAACGCATATTTTTCGTTTACGGTCTGCGGCGCGATGGGATATTCCTGGCAGATTGCGCTGATGGCGGTATTCATTGAGGGCCTAATCTTCATCGTCCTGTCGCTTACCAATGTGCGCGAGGCCATTTTCGACGCGATCCCAAGCACATTGAAAAAAGGCGTGAGCGCCGGCATTGGCCTGTTTATCGCATTTATCGGCCTGCAGGGCGCGCATCTTGTGGTGGCGAATGACTCCACGCTTGTGTCCTATGTGGATTTTGCAGGAAACTGGCATACGGAGGGGATTTGCGCGGTTCTGGCCCTGGTGGGCCTGTTGGTTACGGCTGTGCTGTACATCAAAGGCGTAAAAGGAGCGATTTTGATTGGCATTCTTGTGACCTGGGGACTTGGGATGCTGGCGCAGGCTGTGGGAATTTACACGGTAGACTTGGAAGGCGGGTTCTATTCCCTGTATCCGACGCTTGCGATTACGGACTTTACGGCAATTGGAAAAACCTTTGGGCAGTGTTTCCAGGCGGATTTTTCCGGCGTCGGCATATTCAACTTTATCGTCGTCCTTTTATCGTTCCTCTTCGTGGATATGTTTGACACAATCGGGACATTGATTGGCGTATCCTCCAAGGCGGGGATGTTGGATCGGGAGGAGAAGCTGCCCAGGATCCGGCCCGCGTTGCTTGCAGACGCAATCGCGACTTCCGTAGGGGCTGTTTTTGGGACTTCTACGACGACGACGTTTGTGGAAAGCTCCGCAGGCGTGGGAGAGGGCGCAAGGACAGGCTTAGCTTCTGTCGTGACAGGCTTTTTGTTTTTGGTTGCAATTTTCTTTGCCCCGATCTTTACGGCGATTCCGGGATTTGCGACGGCTCCGGCTCTGGTGTTTGTAGGATTTTTGATGGTGTCCTCGATTTTACAGGTGGATTTTGAGGATGCGGCGGAGGCGGTTCCGGCATATCTTTGCATGATTGCGATGCCGATGGTGTACAGCATTTCCGAAGGGATCGCTATAGGCGTGATTTCTTATGTGATCATCAACGTTATCTGCAAAAAGAGCAAAAAGATCACGCCGTTGATGTATATTCTGGCGGCGCTGTTTATCTGTAAATATATCTTTCTTTAAAAGCTATGCCTGAAAAGGGAATGGTTCAAAGAGGGGCTTTCATAGCCCTTCTTTTTTGTCTGCAAACGCTTTTTCGAACGCATTATCCTAAGCCGCATACCTTAGTAAAAAAGAATGGGAGCGAGCGAATGGAAGTATGGAACGTGATAGGATGCGTATGCGTGCTGTCTTTGGCTGTTTTTTTGATGTGGTGGATCTGGCGTCGGGAAACGGCGAAGAGAAAAGTGCGCAGGATGTCCAGGCAGGAAAAGGTAGAAAAGCTGAATGCCCTGATCGATCCATTTGGGTTTCTGTATGAGGCAAGGCAGGAAATATTTGTCAGCCGTGTAAATGCATGGCAGAGAAAAGAAGGGTACGAGTCGCTTTATGACCGGCTTGCCTCAAAATTCAATATGGTGATTGACGCGTTTCCGGTGTATTTTGACTATCGGGAGAAAACCTGGATGATTGAGTTTTGGAAAGGGCAGTATGGAATCAATACAGGCGCGGAGGTGGGCGTATACCACACGAACCGCGTGGTGCCAAAGAGCCAGCGGGGCAAGGTGCATTATAACTCAGCCTCGGATGAGGAAATGCCGCTCATAGGGCTGTATTTGGAAAAGCAGAGGTTTTGGCTGTTTTCTGTGAAAAGGCGCCACTGGTGGCTTGCGGCGTTTCGGATGGGGATGTTCAGCCAGCCGCGCCAGCTTGCCATGCGCGTTAGCATAGCCTTCCATGACCCGGCCGCCGCGCAGGCGTTTTGCGTGGGCCTAATGGAGGCCGGATTTACGGAGGATCAGTATCGGGTCAGGAACAGGCGGGTCAGCCTTCGGATAGAAGGCACGCAGGAACAGAACGGCGTTGCGAAGCTTCAGCGTGATCTTGTGCAGGGCATGAATCATTTTTATTGTAAGCTGTACCATATGGCGACAAGCCCCTTTACGCGGACGGAAGACCGGATGCTGTTTTTATATGAAATGCTGCCCGGCTGCTTTCGGCGGATGCTGCGGCTGCATTCTTTTGGACGAAAGGCGAGGGTGAAGTAATGGGCTGCGAAAAAAGGATTTGCCGGGCCTTAAGCAACGCAGTCTCTCTTCCGCTTACCGGGCGCAGCCGCTACGTTGTATTTGGGGATTGCCATCGGGGAACCGGGACGTCGTCAGACAATTTTCTTCGAAACCGCCATCTGTTTTTTGCGGCGTTAGAGCATTATCTGTACCGAAATTTTTATTATCTGGAATTGGGGGATGGGGAAGAGCTGTGGGAAAACCGCTGTCGGGAGAGAATAGAGGACTGCCATAGCGATGTGTATGAGCTGTTTAAGCGCTTTGAGGGCATGCGCAGGTTTTGCAGAATTTATGGGAATCATGACATGGAGCTTAGAAAGGTTCTTCCAGAAAGCATTTTGCTGGAAAATAAAGAAGGCGGACGGGATATTTATGTCATTCACGGCCATCAGGCGGATTTTTTTAATTCGGTCGGCTGGCGTGTGTCCCGTTTCCTGGTACGGTATCTTTGGAGGCCCCTGGAGCAGTTCGGGGTGAATGACCCGACCAGCGCCGCAAAAAACTACCGGAAAGTACATAAATATGAGAGCTGCATGGCGGCCTTCGCAGAAAAAAAGAACATCTATCTTTTGGCCGGGCATTCCCATAGGCCGCATTTGAACGCGCAAGGCTTATATGTCAACGCGGGGAGCTGCGTGCATCCGCAGGGCATAACGGCAGTTGAGGTCGAGGATATGAGCTTGAGTTTGGTAAAGTGGTATATGGGGGCCAAAAAAGACGGCACGCTGTATGTGGAGAGGAGCGTGCTGGAAGGGGAGGTTCCGATTGCTTAAACACTTAAAAAGAAAGGGATTTCAGGCAAATGGCAGGAACGGGAGCCTATGAGCGGAAACGGCTCCCGTCCGCACATTGCACGGTTACGCCATGGAGTTCGCTTTTTTGTATTTGTAGATCATTTCCGCGTGTTCCTGCTCCTCTGTCTGGATATGGTTTAACATCTTGCGGATTTCACCTGATCCAAAGCGGAATACGTTCGTGTTGTATTCGGAAGAGACCATTTTCTCATTTCCAATGCTGTCGGAGCAAAGCAGCGCGTCATGCTGTTTGTCCATCTGGTTTGAGCTGTCGGTGTAAGCGGCCTTCGGCTGGTAGGAATCTACCCTTGAAGCGGCCGGAGCTGCCTTGATCGTCGGGGTCCCTCCGTTGATGACGTTGCCAAGCGTTTCATAATGCTCCTGCTCGTCTTTTGCGATCTGCGTGAACAGATCCTTTAAGCAGCCGTCTTTTGCCGTGCTGGCGCACAGATTATAGTGTTCCATGCAGACTTTTTCCTGAGTTTGAAGGTCTTTTAAAATCGTCGTTTCTTTCTCTGTCAGAATCATAACATACTCCTTTTGCATAATATTTGGTTCAAGATCAGTATGCGCCGCATTTTCAGAAATATGCATGAGGCCCCAAAATAGGCGGAACAGGAAAAATCCCTGCAACTGGCGGATGCCGTTACAGGGAAAAGGAGAAAAATGAAGGAAAAAATTTATGATAACCCTTTCGGGATTATTGTTAGCCGGAGCCGACCAAGCCTCGCAAGACTTTACAACTCCTTTTGATTATGTTATATAGTATAAAAGGGAATTGTGTTCTCCGTTTGAATAAAAATGGAAGATTTCGTTAAGATTATAAAAAAAGAATGAAAATACTGGAAGATGAGGTGAATTTATGTATCAGGCAGATGAGAGGCGGTATGAAGGGATGCAGTATAGCCGCTGCGGGAGGAGCGGGCTTTTGCTGCCTTTGGTTTCATTGGGCTTATGGCATAACTTTGGGACGGACGCAAGCTTTGAAGACATGAAGGGCCTGTGCCGGACGGCTTTTGACGCGGGGATTACGCATTTTGACCTGGCAAACAATTACGGGCCGGTGAATGGCGCAGCCGAGGAGAATTTTGGGCGTATTTTAAACTGGGGGCTTGGCGCATACCGGGATGAGCTTATTATTTCGACAAAAGCGGGGCATGAGATGTGGCCCGGCCCATACGGCGACATGGGTTCGAAAAAGCATTTGACGGCAAGCCTGGATCAGAGCTTAAAGCGGATGGGGTTAGAGTATGTCGATATCTTTTATCATCACAGGCCGGATCCCAATACGCCGTTAGAAGAGACGGTTTTGGCTTTAGACGCCATAGTCAAGAGCGGAAAGGCTCTATATGTGGGCATTTCTAAATACAATAAAGAGCAGACAGCCGAGGCGATGAAGCTGTTTCGTGAGCTGCGGACTCCGTTTGTCATTCATCAGAGCAGATATTCTCTGTTTGAGCGATCCATTGAGTCAAACGGCTTAAAGCGGTTTGTGGCGGCAAACGGCTGCGGCATGATTGCGTTCAGCCCGTTGGCTCAAGGGCTTCTGACAGACAAATATCTGCATGGAATCCCAGAGGACAGCCGGATCCGACGGGATGGAAGGTTCTTAAAAGAAAGCGCGGTCACGAAAGAGCGGCTGACGCAGATTGCCGCCTTGAATGAGCTTGCGGCAGAAAGAGGGCAGTCGTTGGCGCAGATGGCGGTATCCTGGATTTTAAGGGACGGCGAAGTGACTTCCGTGCTGATTGGGGCCTCAAAGCCGGAGCAGATTTTAGATAACGTGGGGATTGTGGGAAACACGCATTTTACAGAAGAGGAGCAGGAGCGAATTGATGAAATAGTGGCGGCCTCATCAGAGGGCTGATCCAATGCAAATAGAAAGCGCGCCGAATCAGTGTCGTTTCGGCGCGCATTGGCTTATTTACAATCAGATTTATGGGAAAAACGGCTGGTAAACAAATCCTTCCATGCGGACGGATGGAACAAAATGAGCAATGGAAACAGCTCTAAGCGTCCAGCCAGCATATCAAACATCAGGATATATTTGGAAAACAGGGAAAAATGCCCAAAGTTTTTCGTTGGCCCCGCCATCTCCAGTCCGGGGCCTATGTTATTGATGGCGGAGGCCACGGCGGTAAAGTTGGTGATTAAGTCTTTTCCCTCAAAGGAGAGTAAAAATACGGACAGGGAAAAGATAATCATAAAGGTAATGAAGTATACGTTGGTGGAACGCACGACTTCATGCTCCACCGGCTTATCGTCCATTTTAATTTTTTGGATAATTTTCGGGTGGATGTATGACCGTAATTCCTTGACGATCGTTTTGATTAAAATGATGAAGCGGGAAACCTTGATCCCGCCGCCTGTGCTTCCGGCGCAGGCGCCGATGAACATCAGCAGCACAAGGATCGTCTTGCTGGTCTGCGGCCAAAGGTCAAAGTCCACAGACGCGAAGCCTGTCGTAGTTATGATAGAGCCGACCTGGAAGGAGGCTTTTGACAGGGCGTCAAATATCCCGGCGCAGGTATGCAGGATATTGAAAAAAATGATCCCGGTAGTGGCCAGTATAATGGCAAAATACGTCCGAACCTCCTCCATAAGGAGGGCTTTTTTTAATTTGCCAAAGAGAATCAGGTAATAGGCGTTAAAATTGACGCCGAATAAAATCATGAAAATCGTGACAACCCATTGTAAATAGGGGGAATAGCTCATGAAGCTGTCGTTTCTAATGCCAAACCCGCCGGTTCCCGCGGTGCCAAAGCTGGTCGTCACTGCGTCAAAAAGCGGCATGCCGCCCGCCAAAAGCAAAATGGCCTCAAGCAGGGTCATTGCGAAATAAATAATATACAGGATCCGGGCGGTATAGCGGATTTTTGGCACGAGCTTTCCCACGGACGGGCCGGGGCTTTCCGCGCGCATCAGATTGATGTGGGAGCCGCCGCTCAACGGAATGACGGCGAGCAGGAACACCAAAACGCCCATCCCGCCGATCCAATGGGTGAAGCTCCTCCAGAACAGGGCGCAGTGGGAAAGGGCCTCAACGTCGCTTAAAATGCTTGCCCCTGTGGTCGTGAAGCCGGATATCGTCTCAAAAAGGGCGTCTGCAAATGATGGAATCTCGCCGCTGATATAAAATGGCAGGCATCCAAAGATACTTAAGAGGATCCAGCTTAAGGCGGTAGTGATGCAGCCTTCTTTTAGATAAAATACCTGGCTTTGCGGCGGCTTTCTTGTCATAAAGAAGCCCAACAAAAGGCAGACGGCGGCGACGCTGACAAAAGAAAGCCCTTCATGCTCCAGGTACAATCCTGAGACGACGGCGGGCAGGAACAAAAGTAATCCTTCTATTTTCAGCACATGACCTAAAATAAAACGAATAATTGAACTGTTCATTGCGCCCTCCCGTTATTCTAAAATATCAGAAATATCCTTGAATCCGGTATGGGTCGTCACGACCATGACCGTGTCGCCTGTCCGAATGGAATCCTGACCGCTTGGGATCAGCACGGAGCCATTGCGGTAGATAAAAGAAATCAGCAGGTCTTTTTTCAGTGACAGGTTCATGAGCGGCGTGTTTGTCACCCTGGATTTTTTGTCAACGCGGAACTCAATGGCCTCCACGCGGTGGTCAAACATATGGTACAGCGTCTCAATATTGCTGCCTATGGAATTTTTCTTCGCCCGGACGTAGGCGATGATCGCCTCTGCGGTAATATACCGGGGATAGACGACGCTCCCTAAATCCAGGTGGTTGATGACTTCCTTAAAAGCGCGGCGGTTAATTTTCGTGATGACTTTGGCTTTGGACACCTGCCTTGCATGAAGCGTAAGCAGGATATTCTCTTCGTCAATCCCGGTCAGGGCGACGAATGATTCCGTATATTCAATGCCTTCTTCTGCCAGGAGCGCCTGATCCGTCCCGTCTCCATTGATGATGATGGCTTTCGGCAAAAGGACGCTTAGCTCTTCGCAGCGGTCTTTGTTCGCTTCAATGATCTTAACCGAAATGCCCATATGGATCAATTGCTTCGCAAGGTAATAGGCCGCCTTTCCCCCGCCGATGATCATGGTGTCCTTTACCTGATGCGTCTTAAAGCCAATTTGCTCTAAAAAGCTCTTTGCCATTTTGCGCGTGGCGACAAACGAGATGACGTCGCCGCCTTCCATCTGGAAATCTCCCGATGGGATGTAGACCTCGCCGCTTCGCTCGATTGCGCAGATTAGTATATTGGACGCAATGTTTTTGCCAAGGTGAGCGATTGTCATTCCGCTTAAGAGATTGTCTTTTGGAAGCTTAAACTTAATCAGCTCCGCCTGCCCATGGGCAAAGCTGTTCACCTCAAGGGCGGTGGGCAGATAGAGGATGCGGGCGGCTTCTTTGGACGCCTCCAGCTCCGGGTTGATAATCATGGCTAATCCTAGCTTCTCGCGCAAATACCCGGCCTCGCTGCTGTAGTCCGGCGTGCGCACCCTTGCGATGGCGGCGCAGTTGCCGACTTGTTTTGCGACCGTGCAGCAGAGCAGGTTCAGCTCATCGGAGTTTGTGACGGCAATAATCAAGTCCGCCTTGGCGATCCCGGCCTCCATTTGCACCGTATAGCTTGCGCCGTTCCCGGCCAGGCCCATAATGTCATAAAAGCTTGCGATTTCCTGCACTTTCTGTGGATGTTTGTCTATAATCGTAATATCGTGTCCTTCTTTGCTAAGCTGCTCAATCAGCGTCGTGCCTACTTTGCCGCAGCCAACAATAATGATGCTCAATCCCGTGTAGATGGGATCTTTCGGTTTAAACATAGCGATCCTCCTAATGATAGCGCCACAAGACGTTACATCCATTATAGCGCTCTGTGTCGAAAAAGAAAGCCCCTCCCTAAAAAATTTTCCGACTGTCTGGCTATGGCTTGAAGCATCGGGCATAGGCTCTGTTACGGTGATTTATTGATCCCTAAGCTCTACCGTATCGGCCCAAAAGCGTTTTGGGATGTTTTGGATCTGAAGCTTTCGGTTGATGCGCTCTTCCACGGCAATCGTTTCAAAAAATCTGCGCCAAAGGGCTTGAAATTGGCTTTCGTTCGGAGAATAGCCCTCTGTAAAGGCGTCCTCTGAAAAATTGGCGTCTGTGATGAAGTATGGCTTGGAGGCTTTGTGCACGGCGGCGGCGCTGTGAGGCTCGTCGTAAATGATGAAATTTTCAAGGGGCAGTCGATTTGAGAAATGCTCTGCCAAGATGGGCAGGACATAATTTTTCGGATGCACTTTGGAAAACAAGATTCCGTTTGCCAGCTCAGCAAAGCGGAGAAATTCCAATAAATGATGCCCTTCATTCTGTGTTTGACGGCATAGCTCGAAGATGCAGGCGATGCAGGGCTCGCCCAGATATTCCAAAACCTTCGCCCCGGCGGGGAGGGCAAGCGCCATCACGATGGCCTGGTAGATCGCGTTTGCCTTGTCCATGGGCAGCTTTCGGCAGGAGCCGTCTGCCATGGCGCATTTGCAGATGGTTTCGTAAAAGGGCGCGCCAAGGCGCGTAATTAAGGTGCGCCCGACTTTCCGGCTCTTCTCATAATTGACGCTGACAGGGATATATTCTGAAAAAAGCAGAAAAGTTCCGCCCTGGCTTGAAGAAAGCTGAATATTTTTGTGGCCGAGGCGGCTTTCCCAAGCGTCGTAAACCCCGGTAAAAATGCCGTCTATGCTGTCCTCACATTGAAACACATACATCGAAGCCGCCTCCGTTCTGCTTGGGGCCGTTTGCCAGATCGTCGAAAAGGGAGAGCTGCCTGTAATTCCCCTCCCGTATCTCGCGGGGAATCTGCGTCTTGTCCGAAAGCAGGTTTCTGCAGATGTAATCCTCCTCCAGCTTGACAGGGTACATCATCCGGCCCCCGCAGGTGATGAAGTAGAGGGCGCGCTTTAAGACGACGCCGATTTTCTTTAAGTCTGGAAAATCCAGCCTGCACCCCCTGCGCGCCTTTACGATGCGCTTGGCGGATTTGGAGCCGATGCCGGGGACGCGCAGCAGCGTCTGGTAGTCCGCCGTATGGATCTCCACCGGAAAACGCTCCAGATGGCGCAGCGCCCAGTCGCACTTCGGATCCAAATAGAGGTTAAAATTGGGCCGTTCTTCATTAAGCAGCTCATTTACAGTAAAATGATAATAGCGCAGCAGCCAGTCGGCCTGGTAGAGCCGATGCTCGCGCAGCAGGGGCGGGCCGTCCGGCGTGGCGGGCAGGCTGGCGTTTTGATTGACGTTGACAAAAGCGGAATAAAAAACCCGCTTTAAGCCGAATTTTTGGTAAAGCCCTTCCGAAACGCTCATAATCTGATAGTCGCTTTCTGGAGTTGCGCCAATGATGAGCTGCGTGCTTTGCCCGGCAGGCACAAACCGGGGCGCATGGCGGTAGACGGCGACCTCATTTTTGTTCTGCGCAATGGAGTTTTGAATTTGCCGCATAGGCTTCAAAATTGTGGCGCGCGACTTGCAAGGGGCCAGCGCCTTTAACGAGTCGCTTGTGGGCAGCTCTAGATTGATGCTCATTCGATCCGCAAAGAAGCCTGCCTTCTCAATTAAAAGGGGGTCGGCGCCGGGAATTGCCTTTATATGGATATATCCCTGAAAGCGGTAAGCCGTCCGAAGGCGGTATACGGTCTGGAATATTAAGTCCATGGTATGATTAGGGCTAATCAGGATGCCGGAGCTTAAGAACAGCCCTTCTATATAGTTCCTGCGGTAAAATTCGATCGTAAGGGAGCAGATCTCCTCCGGCGTGAACGTGGCCCGGGGGATGTCGGAATCCCTGTTGTTTCTGCAATAGGCGCAGTTGAAGACGCATTCGTTGGTAAATAAGATTTTCAACAGCGACACGCAGCGCCCGTCCGCGGCGAAGGAGTGGCAGATGCCGCAGGCCAATGTGTTCCCAATGCCTGAGCCGTCCCCGCTTCGGTCTATGCCGCTGGACGTGCAGGCCACGTCGTATTTGGCCGCCGCCGATAAAATTGTCAATTTCTCCATCAGGGTTGGGGATAAATGGACGGCGGCCGGCCCGGACTGTGGAAAAGTAGGCAATTTGCAGTTAATGTCCGCTTTACTGTTCATTTCGTGGCTCCTTTAAATCAAACAAATGTTCTGTTTTCTTTCATTCTAACACAGCAAAAGCAGAAATACAAGCGTTGCGCATTGATTTCCTGACTTTATTATGATATTGTGTTACTGTTCCTGCCCAATGTCATTCTGCTTAGCGCCTTAAGCGGCGAAGCAGCGCGTGATGGGGCAGCTTTGCTGGATAGGAGGGTACGTCATGGCAAATTTAGGGATTCCGGGAAACACCATTTCCATATTGCAAAAATATGGCTTCAATTTCCGAAAGAAATTTGGGCAGAATTTTTTGATTGACACGCACGTGCTGGAAAAAATCATGGATGCTGCCGAAGTTACAAAGGACGACTTTGTGCTTGAGATCGGTCCCGGAATTGGCACGATGACGCAGTATCTTTGTGAGCGGGCGAGAGAAGTGGCCGCAGTGGAGATTGACGGAAGCCTGATCCCTATTTTGCATGAGACATTGTCAGGATATGGCAATGTGGAGGTCATTCATGAGGACGTGCTAAAGCTGGACCTTAAGCAGCTTGCAATTGAAAAAAACGGGGGAAGGCCCATCAAGGTCGTCGCAAATTTACCTTATTATATTACGACTCCAATTATTATGGGGCTGTTCGAAAGCCATGTGCCGACGGAGCGGATCACGGTCATGGTGCAGAAGGAAGTCGCGGAGCGGATGCAGGCGGGGCCTGGGACAAAAGCATATGGCGCGCTTTCGCTGGCCGTGCAGTATTATGCGAAGCCGCGCGTCGTCGCGAATGTGCCGATGAACTGCTTTTTGCCGCGGCCGAAAGTGGGCAGCTCCGTCATCTGCCTGGACACATATGGCAAGCCTCCCGTTTCGGTGGAGGATGAGGCGCTTATGTTCCGGTTGATCCGGGCTTCTTTTGGGCAGCGCAGGAAAACCTTAGTCAATGGGTTAAGCGGCTCAGACTGCTGCCCTCTTTCAAAAGAGGAGCTAAAGGAGGCTGTCGTTTCCCTTGGGGAAAAAGAGACGGCGCGGGGCGAGACGTTCACCTTGGAGCAGTTCGCGAAGCTAAGCGATGTTATATGCCAGGCAAGCAGATAAAAATAGGGAATAAAGTCTTTGGATGCTTCATATAGTTTTAGTATGAAGCATTTTTTTTATCGTATTCTTTGCGCGGCAGCGTTTTTTATACTGATTCCCATTGTATTCACGCTTTTGATTCAAGGGGGCAAGGATGCCTCGTTGGAGCAATTGCAGCTGATCTCCTCTACGGAGGCGCCGGGAGAAGGATTTGACGAGGAAATTTTGCCGGGTATCCTGGCAAATGAAATTACCATGGAGACAGAGCCGGAGGCGATGAAGGCGCAGGCGGTGATTGCGAGGACAAACTGCGCCCGTTTGATTGCGCTTGGGGAGAGCCTTCCGGAAGGGCTGTCGAAAGCGGAGATGGTGCGTCTGTGGGGGCAGGAAAGCTTTTCGGAATATTTCAGTCAGCTGGAGCAAAGCATCGAGGAGACGAAAGGGATCGTCATGGCCTATGACGGGGAGTGCATTCAGGCGGATTTCCATCGCAGCAGCGCCGGGTACACAAGGGACGCAAAAGAAGTGTATGGGACGGAGGACTATCCTTATTTAAAAAGCGTTGACAGCCGGATGGATCTTCCATGCGGGGATT
Source organism: uncultured Roseburia sp. (assembly GCA_947652855.1). GTDB lineage: Bacteria > Bacillota > Clostridia > Lachnospirales > Lachnospiraceae > Roseburia_B. Next base: position 19,142 of record CANTEO010000045.1, read on the forward strand.
TTTTGAAAGTGATGTTTTATACGCCGAAGGAGTTTGTGGAAAAGGGGGCGGAATTTTTTCGTGAAGAGACGAGGGCGGCAGCTTCGGATCAGTCGGCGGCAGAGCTGCTTTCCGGCATTTCAGTCACAAAGCGGGACGGCGCGGGATATGTGACGGAGATTCTAATGGACGGCGCCGCGCGTTCCGGTGAGGAAGTGCGGCTGTCTTTTGGGTGGAATTCCTCTGCTTTTTCCTTAAAAGAAGTCGATGGGAAGATCCGGGTGACGACGAAGGGGCTTGGGCATGGACTTGGCCTAAGCCTGTACGGGGCTAACTGCCTGGCAAAGGAGGGGCATGGCTGGCAGGAAATTTTAGAATATTTTTATGCAGGAATCGAGTTCCTTTCCCTGTGATTGAATAAAACTCTGAAATAAGCACAAACTATGGTTAGCATTTGTTATGAATTGTAACGTGCAAATAGCAAATATAACTATGGATGGTGATGAAATGAAAAGAGGTAGCAATTTTTTTCGGAGGAACCAGTATCAGATTGCGGCGCTTTGCCTTGTGGCTGCTGTTTTGGGCCTCACAGGCGTATATATGTATGCTGGCCGGGAAACGACTGAGGAGCAAAGCCCGCAGGTGGCGGTGGAGGAGACGCAGGAAAGCCTTCCTAAGCAGGAAGTCGCTGTGGAGGAGCCGGAAGAAAGCGTGCAGGAGGAGCCTAAGGAGCAGGAAAAGAAGAAATCGGTGGTTGCTTCTACGGTAATCATGCCGCAGAGGCAGGATGAAATAAGGGATGTAAAAACCGACGTGGCGCAGGCGGACGCGGCTAAGCCGGAGGATGAGGGCCAGGAGACGGTTGAGACGATCAACACAAGCCAGGCCGCGCCCACAGAGCTGCATTTTGACACAGAAGCGGGCCTGATGTGGCCGCTAAACGGCGCTGTCATTTTGGATTACAGCATGGACAGGTCGGTTTATTTTGCGACTCTGGATCAGTATAAGTGCAATCCGGCGGTCATCATTTCCGGGAATGTCAATGAAAAGGTGAAGGCGGCGGCAAGCGGGAAAATCACGGGCATCTCCACGAACGAAGAGACCGGATGCACGGTGACGATGGACATTGGAGACGGCTATACGGCCACTTATGGGCAGTTAAAAGAGGTTCCCTATGAGCCGGGGGCCTATCTGGAGGCAGGAAACACGATCGGATTCGTCAGTGAGCCGACGAAGTACTATTCCCAGGAGGGCAGCAACCTTTATTTTCAGCTGCAGAAGGACGGTTCGCCAATTGATCCAGTGGATTTTTTTGCGGAATCAGAGCCAGTAACGGAATAGAAAAAAATTTTCACTTGAAATTTTGCGTAAGCACCCGTATAATGTACAATGATGTTTATGCAGGGGAAACATTTTATGTATCACACGGCATAGAATGAGTCCCCTGCAATGCTTTGCAAAAAGCAGGACGGTACATTTATGAGACAGTCGGATATCAGTTATACTTACATTGTGGAATGCAGTGACGGCACATTATACACCGGATGGACGAATGACATAGAAAAGCGGGTTTTGGCGCACAATGCCAAAAAAGGTGCGAAATACACGCGATCCCGCACACCGGTGAAGCTGGTATATTTGGAGCGGGCGGGTACAAAGAGACAGGCGATGCGCCGTGAAGCGCAGATCAAGCAACTGAGTAGGTATGAAAAGGAACAGTTAATCAAGCATGGAAAGGAAATATATGGAGACAATCAGATTTGATGAGTTGGGGCTGATGCCTCAGATTTTGCGTGGAATTGAAGAAATGGGATTTGAGGAGACGACGCCGATTCAGGCGCAGGCGATCCCTGTCGTCATGAGCGGGTGCGACATGATCGGGCAGGCACAGACCGGAACAGGGAAGACGGCTGCATTTGGCATCCCCCTTCTGCAAAAAGTGGATCCGAATTCGAAAAAAACGCAGGCTTTGATTCTTTCACCGACCAGGGAGCTTGCGATTCAGGTAGCCGAGGAGATCCGGAATCTGGGTAAATATATGTCAGGGATCAAGATCCTTCCGGTATACGGGGGGCAGGACATCTCTAAGCAGATTCGCTCCTTAAAGGGCGGGATCCAGATTATTGTGGGGACGCCGGGGCGCGTGATGGACCATCTGCGCAGGAAGACAATTCGTTGTGAGGAAGTACATACGATTGTTTTGGATGAAGCGGATGAAATGCTGAACATGGGATTCCGTGAGGACATTGAGACGGTTTTGGAGTATATTCCGGAAGAGCGCCAGACCGTGCTGTTTTCTGCGACGATGCCGAAGCCGATTTTAGAGATCACCAAGAAATTTCAGCGTGACGCGGTGACGATTAAGGTCGTGAAAAAGGAGCTGACCGTTTCCAATATTGAGCAGTATTACTTTGACGTAAAGCGTAAAGATAAGATAGAAGTCCTCTCAAGGCTGTTGGATTACTACAATCCGAAGGGCTCGATTGTGTTCTGCAACACAAAGAGGATGGTGGACGAGCTGTCCAGAGAGCTGACGCTGCGCGGTTATTTTGCGGAGGGCCTGCACGGAGACATGAAGCAGGTGCAGCGTGACCGCGTTATGGCGAATTTCCGCAATAACAAGACGGATATCCTGATCGCGACGGACGTAGCCGCAAGGGGGCTTGACATTGACGACGTGGAAGTCGTGTTTAACTACGATTTGCCGCAGGACGATGAGTATTATGTGCACCGTATCGGAAGAACCGGACGCGCGGGCCGTACAGGAAAGGCGTTCAGCTTCGTCAAAGGCAAGGAAGTGTACAAGCTGAAAGACATCATGCGCTACTGCAAGACGAAAATCTATGCGCAGCCGATCCCGTCTTCAGAGGACGTGGCGCAGATGAAGTCGGAGAAGATTATGGACAGGATTGGATCCATTATCGAAGAAGAAGATTTGCGTGAGATGATTAATTTTATCGAAAAGCAGGTGAATGAATCCGACTATACGGCGATGGACATTGCCGCGGCGTTCTTAAAGCAGGCTCTTGGCGGCCTTGAGACAGGCCCTGCGGTTTACGGCGGCCAGGGCGGCTATGGCGGCCAAGGCGGCAGTTACGACTTTGGGGACACCGGGGCGGAGACCGGCATGGTGAGGCTTTTCATCAATATTGGAAAGAAGCAGAAGGTGAAGCCGGGCGATATCTTAGGCGCCGTTGCCGGGGAGTCTAATATTTCGGGCGACTTGGTCGGGGCGATTGATATGTACGATAAGTTCACCTTTGTGGAAGTGCCTACAGAGTATGGGCAGAAGGTGCTGGCCGCAATGAAGAACGCGAAAATCAAAGGAAAAGACATAAATATTGAGCCGGCGAACGGAAAATAAAAACGGCAGCCTTTATCTTACGGGATAAAGGCTGTTTTTTTGAGGGGGAGTTTAAGTTCAGAATATAAAATTGAATCATTTGAAACAAACTGTCAGCAGTGAATCATAATACGCCAAAGTTTTCGTTTTGGATTGAGAAATAGATATATTTATGTTATAATAAGACAGTATAATTGAAAAGAAAGCAGGATGCGAAGTTCTGACAGATGCCCTCTAGTCTAACGAAAGAGGGTGGTGCTGTATCAATCTCACTTCTGAACTTCGGATCTCTTGCCTTCGCAATCGCTGCC
>CANTEO010000046.1 GCA_947652855.1 uncultured Roseburia sp.
GATATAAGTCTATAGTTGGCGGAGCCGTATGGACTGCAAAAAATTATATAAGCAGGCGGAAGGACAATTGAAGTAAATGTCTCAAGAGAATATGTAAGGGCAGTAGCAGCCATACAAAAAGCTTTGCAGAGGGACATTGCAGAAAGAGGCTTATCCATAGAGGCAAATCCCTCATCAAATTTTTTGATCGGAACATTTCGGCAATATGAAAAGCATCCGATTTTGAATTTTTATAATCAAGGCTTGGTTCATGATCCAAAACAGAGAAAGGAATGCCCACAATTATCGGTGTCAATCAACACAGATGATCAAGGGGTTTTCAGTACCTCTTTGGAGAATGAATATGCTTTGCTGGCTCATGCATTGGAGTCTGTCTGTGATGAGGACGGCAATGCTTTGTATTGCAAGGCAGATATTTATGATTGGCTGGATCGGATACGGATCATGGGAAATGAACAGAATTTTGCATATGCGTTAAAAGATAATTAAAAATAATTCGATAAATAGAAAGGAAAAGGGCATGCTTGGGATATTTCGATAATTGCCCCAAAGGGATTATGTCAGTTCAATATAACATATACCTCATAGGCTTTATGGGGTGCGGAAAGACAACCGTGGCGGGCGCGCTAAGTGAAATGTGCAAGATGGAGGCGGTGGAAATGGATCAGGCCATTGCCGAGCGGGAGGGGATGGCCATCCCCGATATTTTTTCCCTGCATGGAGAAGCCTATTTTCGTGAAAAAGAGACGGAGCTTCTTTGTGAGCTGGCAGGGCGGCAGGGGCTGATCGTCTCCTGTGGGGGCGGGACGCCGATGCGGGAATGCAATGTGGCGAAAATGAAGGAAAGCGGGAAAATCGTCCTCCTTACGGCCAGGCCCAAGACCGTGTATGAACGGATAAAGGATGACCATAGCCGCCCGCTGCTGGAGGGCAACAAGACGGTTTCTTATATCGAGGGATTGATGGAGAAGCGTCGGGGGAAGTATGAGGCGGCGGCAGATATCGTCATCGAGACGGATGGCAAAGATAAGGGGCAGATTTGTGAGGAATTGGCGAAGAGGCTAAGGGAAGCTTAGTGACGGATCTGCGAAGGGAACGGGAAAAATCCTTTACATCAGAAAAAGACTTCGGTATAATAATGGACGAAATCTATTTGACTGTGAATTTCTTAAAATAAGGATAGAAAGAAGGATATCGCTATGGCAGAACGGATTACGGGACACACAGAGCTGGTCGGCCTGTTTGCATACCCCATCAGGCATTCTATATCGCCCGCAATACACAACGAGGCGTTTGCGCATCTTGGCCTGGATTACGCATACCTTGCGTTTGAGGTGGGCAATGACACATTGGAGGACGCGATCAAGGGGATGCGCGCCATGAAGATGGTCGGCGCGAACCTGTCCATGCCCAATAAAGCGGCGGTGATACCGTATCTGGACAGCTTGTCGCCAGCGGCTAAGCTATGCGGCGCGGTCAATACGATCGTCAATGAGGATGGGGCGCTTCACGGGCATATCACGGACGGGGCGGGCTATATGGCCGCATTAAAAGACAATGGGATTGACGTGATCGGGAAAAAAATGACGATTGCAGGCTCCGGCGGCGCGGCGACGGCGATTCAGGTGCAGGCGGCCTTGGACGGCGTTGCGGAGCTTTCGATCTTTAACATCAAAGATAAGTTTTGGGAGAACGCGCAGGCGACGGTGGATATGATCTTAGAAAAGACAGACTGCAAAGCCGCCCTTTACGACCTTGGCGATTTGGATTGCCTGAAAGCCGAGATGGAGTCCTCCTATCTGTTCGCGAACGCGACAGGCATGGGCATGAAGCCGTTGGAGGGGCAGACCTATATACCGGATCAGTCGTTTTTTCGGCCGGAGCTGATTGTGACGGACGTGGTATATTCCCCGGCAGAGACGAAAATGCTTAAAATGGCGAAAGAGGCGGGCTGTAAGACGATGAACGGCCTTGGGATGCTGCTGTTTCAGGGCGCGGAGGCGTTTCGCCTTTGGACGGGAAAGGATATGCCGATCGCGCATATGAAGGAAACGCTTCATATTAAATACGATTAAATACGAAAAGGCGGAGGATGCGATGGAACCGGTCATGGTAAGGGGGCTGGCGATTGGAGAGGGGATGCCAAAAATCTGCGTGCCAATCGCGGCCCAATCAAAAAGCGCTGTCTTAAGCGAGGCGAGAGAGCTTCAAAACATGCCCGCGGATTTGGCGGAATGGCGCGCGGACTGGCAGGAGGGCGTTTTTCAGGAAGGGAATGTCAGGGAAATGCTGCATGAGCTTCGGGCCATATTGGGAGAGATGCCGCTTCTGTTTACGTTCCGCACGGCGCAGGAGGGCGGCGAGCGGGACATAGACACAGAAACGTATGTCAGACTAAATATAGAAGCAATCCAATCGGGCCATGTGGATTTGGTGGACGTGCAGGCGTTTTTGGGAGAGGCGCCTGCAAAGGAGCTTATCCACGAAGCGCACCGGCACGGCGTGAAGGTGATTGCGTCTTACCATGATTTTGAGCAGACGCCGGCGCAGGGGGAAATCGTCAGCCGGCTCATCAAAATGCAGGAGATGGGCGCGGACATCGCCAAAATAGCCGTGATGCCAAAAGACGCCAGGGATGTTTTGACGCTGCTTGCGGCGACGGAGGAAATGCGCAGGGCATATGCCAAAGGGCCGATCGTCACGATGTCCATGTCGAAATGCGGCGTCATCAGCCGCATAAGCGGCGAAGCGTTCGGCTCCGCAATTACGTTTGCCGCGGGAAACAAAGCAAGCGCCCCAGGGCAGATCGACGCGGTAAGCCTTTCTCGGGCGCTTGAGGCAATCCATGGCTCTCCCGACGCCGAATTGCAGTAAAATGAAAAAAAAGCTTGCAATTTCAAAAATCTTCTTGTATACTACAAAGTGCTGTGACATGATAGCGGTGAAGCGTGAGGTTGCTGCCTTTTGGCAGGTTTTTCCGCGGAGCGAATGTCAAGTTAAGAAACTGGCGACAAGTCACTGTATCACATAAAGTCTACAAGGATAAGTAGAGATTGCGGGTGGGCCGTTATGACACGCCCGGCAAAGTGTACAGTCACCGCTTGTCGTACTGATGTAAAGTGCGAAAAGGAGGCGACTTTTTTTATGGCAAGTCAAATTATGAGAATCACATTGAAAGCGTATGACCATGAGCTTGTTGACGCGTCTGCAAAGAAGATCATTGAGACGGTGAAGAAGAATGGGGCGCAGGTGAGCGGGCCGGTTCCGCTGCCGACGAAGAAGGAGATCGTGACGATTCTGCGCGCGGTTCACAAGTACAAGGATTCCAGGGAGCAGTTCGAGCAGAGGACGCATAAGCGCCTAATCGACATCATCGCGCCGACGCAGAAGACGGTGGATGCGCTGTCCCGCCTGGAGATGCCGGCTGGCGTGTACATCGACATCAAGATGAAAAACAAGAAATGACAGATGCAAATTGGGAAAATCCTCGAAGGTTCATATATAAAACCGCGCCAGTGTACCGGGCGCCGGCTGATATCGGCTGTTCTAGGATGAACGTAGGCTTACGTTCCGCTGTAGGAAAACAGGAGGTAGGAAAAGAATGAAGAAAGCGATTTTAGGTACGAAACTCGGAATGACGCAAATCTTTGGTGAAGACGGGACGTTGATCCCGGTTACGGTTCTTGAGGCCGGGCCATGCTATGTGACCCAGGTTAAGACGGAGGAGAACGACGGCTATAACGCCGTGCAGGTCGGCTTCGTTGACCGGAAGGACAAAATCATCACCAAAGACGCAAACGGCAAGAAGGAGATCCGGCACAGGCATGGCACGACTAAGGCAGAAAAGGGCCATTTTGAGAAAGCCGGCGTTTCCAGCAAGAAATTTGTCAGGGAGTTCAAGTTTGAGAACGCGAAGGATTACAGCCTCGCAGACGTAATCAAGGCTGACATTTTTGCCGTGGGCGATAAGGTTGACGCGACTGCGGTTTCCAAAGGAAAAGGATTTCAGGGCGCGATTAAGAGGCACGGACAGCACAGAGGGCCGATGACGCATGGCTCCAAATTCCATCGCCATCAGGGCTCGAACGGAGCCTGCTCCTCGCCAAGCCGCGTGTTTAAGGGAAAGAAGATGCCTGGCCGCATGGGCCATGTGCAGGTGACGGTTCAGAACCTTGAAGTGGTGCGCGTGGACGCGGAGAACAACCTTCTTTTAATCAAGGGTTCGATGCCGGGGCCGAAGAAATCATTAGTAACCATCAGGGAATCAGTGAAATCGTCGAATTAACGGCGGCTAACGAGAAAGGAGGACGATACAGATGGCAGTGGTATCTGTTTTAAATATGGAAGGCAAGGAAGTTGGCACCATGGAATTGAGCGATGCTGTCTTCGGAGCGAAAATCAACGAGCATCTCGTGCATATGGCAGTCGTTCAGCAGCTAGCGAACAACCGTCAGGGCACGCAGAAGGCGAAGACCCGCGGGGAAGTCCGTGGAGGCGGAAGGAAGCCGTGGAAGCAGAAAGGGACCGGGCACGCAAGGCAGGGTTCCATCCGCGCTCCGCAGTGGAAGGGCGGCGGAGTTGTGTTCGCGCCTACGCCAAGGGACTATTCCTTTAAGCTGAATAAGAAAGAGAAGAGGGCGGCGATGAGGGCGGCTTTGACGTCCAGGCTGGCCGAGAGCAAGCTGATCGTGTTAGACGAGCTTACTCTGGATGAGATCAAGACGAAGAAGATGGCTGCCGTTTTGCAGGCGCTCAATGTGAAGAAGGCGCTTATCGTGACGGACCGCATTGACGAAAACGTGCAGAAGTCCGCAAGGAACATTCCAAACGTGAAGCTTGGCTATATCGGAAAAGTGACGGAGCTTAGCAAGAAGACGGGCGAAGAGAAAGAAAACTGGTCGTCCACATTGAATGTATATGACATTTTGAAATACGGCAGCCTTGTGGTGACGAAGAATGCCGTGGAGCTTATCGAGGAGGTGTATGCATAATGGCGAACATTCAGTATTATGACGTGATCCTCAAGCCGGTCGTGACGGAAAAAAGCATGAAGCTGATGGAATTTAAGCAGTATACGTTTTACGTGCATCCGGATTCCAATAAGACGATGATTAAGCAGGCCGTTGAGAAGATGTTTGAAGGCGTGAAGGTGAAGAGGGTCAACACGATGAACATCAGAGGCAAGAAAAAAAGGCGCGGCATGGTAGAGGGCAGGACGGCCGCTCAGAAGAAAGCGATTGTCCAGTTGACGGAAGACAGCGCTGACATTGAGATTTTCAGCGGATTATGATAGAGGATTGAAAGGAGAATAACGATGGGAATTAAGACATACAAGCCATATACGCCTTCCAGAAGGCATATGACTGGCTCTGACTTTTCTGAGATCACGAAAAAAACGCCGGAAAAGTCTCTGTGCGTTCCATTGAAGAAGCACGCCGGCCGCAACAATCAGGGCAAGATCACCTGTAGGCATCGCGGCGGCGGAAATAAGAGGAAATACAGGCTCGTAGATTTTAAGCGCAATAAAGACGGCATGGCGGCAAAGGTGATCGGGATTGAGTACGACCCGAACCGTTCTGCGAACATTGCCTTGATCCGTTATGAAGACGGCCAGAAATCCTATATTATCGCTCCGCAGGGGCTGACGGACGGCATGAAGGTCATGAACGGCCCGGATGCGGACGTGAGGGTGGGCAACTGCCTTCCGCTTGAGATGATTCCGGTCGGCACGCAAGTGCATAACATTGAGATGCTTCCGGGCAAGGGAGGCCAGATGGCCCGCTCCGCAGGGAACTCCGCGCAGCTTATGGCAAAGGAAGGGAAATATGCCACGCTCCGTCTCCCGTCAGGGGAGATGCGCATGGTTCCGATCGCCTGCAGGGCTACGGTGGGAGTCGTAGGCAACGGAGACCATAACCTGATCAACATCGGAAAAGCAGGGCGCAAGCGCCATATGGGGTTCCGTCCTACTGTCCGCGGATCTGTCATGAACCCGAATGACCATCCGCACGGCGGCGGCGAAGGCAGGGCCCCGATCGGACGTCCTGGCCCATGCACGCCTTGGGGCAAGCCGGCGCTTGGCCTGAAGACGAGGAAGAAGCACAAACAGTCCAATAAGCTTATCGTAAGGAGAAGAGACGGTAGGGCGATGAAATAAGAGAGATTAAGGATGCCTGCGGGGCGTCATGATGCCCGCGGGTAGATAAATAAGGAGGTTAATTATGGCTCGTTCATTAAAGAAAGGACCATTTGCGGATGAAAGCTTGTTGAAGAAGGTTGACGCGATGAACGCATCCGGCGAAAAGTCGGTCATTAAGACATGGTCCCGCCGCTCCACGATTTTCCCGTCGTTTGTGGGGCACACCTTTGCGGTGCATGATGGGAGGAAGCATGTTCCGGTATATGTCACAGAGGACATGGTTGGGCATAAGCTCGGTGAGTTTGTCGCGACCAGGACATACCGCGGGCATGGAAAAGACGAAAAGAAATCAGGCGTAAGGTAATTTGAAAGGAGGTTTTATCCATGGCAAAAGGACATAGATCCCAGATAAAGAGAGAACGTAACGAGAAGAATAGAGAGACGCGGCCTTTCGCAAAATTATCGTATGCCAGAGTATCTGTCACGAAGGCTTGCTTTGTGCTGGACGCGATCCGTGGAAAGGACGTCAGGACGGCCCTCGCCATTTTGGCATACAATCCCAGGTATGCGTCTTCGTTGATTGAGAAGCTGTTAAAGTCTGCGATTGCAAACGCAGAGAACAACAATGGGTTGAAAGCGGAAAACCTTTATATTGCAGAGTGCTATGCGAATAAAGGACCAACAATGAAAAGAATCAGACCAAGGGCACAGGGCAGGGCTTATCGGATTGAAAAGAGAATGAGCCATATCACGATTGTGTTGGATGAGAAATAAGGAGGGCGAACATGGGACAGAAAGTAAATCCTCATGGCTTAAGAGTTGGCGTTATTAAAGATTGGGATTCCAAATGGTATGCAGAGGCAGAGTTTGCAGATTTTCTGATTGAAGATTATAAGATAAGGACGTTTCTTAAGAAAAAGTTATATTCGGCGGGCATTTCCAGGATTGAGATGGAGCGTGCCTCTGACCGCGTGAAGGTGATCATCTACACGGCGAAGCCTGGCGTTGTCATCGGAAAGGGCGGCTCGGAAATCGAGAAGGTGAAGGCGGAGGTTCAGAAGCTTACGGACAAGAAGCTGGTCGTGGACATCAAGGAAGTGAAGCGTCCGGACAAAGACGCGCAGCTTGTCGCGGAAAACATCGCCCTGCAGCTTGAGAACCGCGTTTCTTTCCGCCGCGCGATGAAGTCCTGCATGGGACGCTGCATGAAGGCGGGCGCGAAGGGGATTAAGACTTCCTGCTCTGGACGCCTTGGCGGCGCGGACATGGCCCGCACCGAGTTCTACAGCGAGGGGACGATCCCGCTTCAGACGCTTCGGGCTGACATTGACTATGGATTTGCAGAAGCGGACACCACCTATGGAAAAGTAGGCGTGAAGGTTTGGGTATATAAAGGAGAAATACTTCCTACAAAGGGAAATAAGGAAGGGGGAGCTCGTTAATTATGTTAATGCCTAAGAGAGTAAAATATCGCAAGCAGTTCCGCGGAAGGATGCGCGGAAAGGCGTTGAGGGGAAATAAGATTACGTATGGAGAGTACGGCATCGTCGCCATGGAGCCATGTTGGGTGAAGTCGAATCAGATAGAGGCGGCCCGTATCGCAATGACAAGGTATGTCAAGCGTGGCGGAAAAGTCTGGATTAAAATTTTCCCGGATAAGCCGGTGACGACGAAGCCGGCAGAGACCCGTATGGGTTCCGGAAAAGGAACGTTGGAATACTGGGTGGCCGTAGTGAAGCCGGGGCGCGTGATGTTTGAGATCGCCGGGGTTCCGGAAGAAGTAGCCAGAGAGGCATTGCGTCTTGCGATGCATAAATTACCCTGCAAATGCAAAATAGTTTCGCGTGCAGATTTAGAAGGCGGTGAATCAAATGAAAACCAATAAATATTTAGAAGAATTAAGGTCACAGTCTGTTGCGGATTTGAACGCGCAGTTGGTGGAGGCGAAAAAAGAGCTTTTCAATTTGAGATTCCAGAATGCAACGAATCAGTTGACGAATACCAGCAGGATCAAGGAAGTCAGGAAAAATATAGCCAGGATTAAGACCATCATCACGGAAAAGGAAAGCATGGCGAAATAAGGCGGGAAGGAGAAAAAGGCTGTGGAAGAAAGAAATCTTAGAAAAACGCGTACAGGAGTTGTTGTGAGCGACAAGATGGATAAGACGATCGTTGTTGCCGTTCGAAATAACGTAAGGCATCCGCTTTATAAAAAGATTGTCAAGAAAACGTATAAATTAAAAGCGCATGATGAGAAAAATGAGTGCAGGATCGGCGATACGGTCAAAGTAATGGAGACAAGGCCGCTGTCAAAAGAGAAACGGTGGAGGCTTGTGGAGATTATCGAGAGGGCGAAATAACGAAAAGGACGCAGGGCATAACGTATGTCACGCTGCGCGGACAAGAATAAGGAGGCTTTGGCATGATTCAACAGGAAAGCAGGCTGAAAGTGGCTGATAACACAGGCGCGAAGGAAATCCTCTGCATCCGTGTTATGGGCGGATCTATGAGAAGGTATGCGTATATCGGCGATATCATCACCGCTACGGTGAAAGATGCAACGCCAGGCGGCGTTGTCAAGAAGGGCGACGTGGTGAAGGCCGTGGTTGTGCGCACGAAGAAAGGCGCCCGTCGCAAGGACGGCTCTTATATAAAATTCGATGAAAACGCCGCTGTGATCATCAAAGAAGATAAGACCCCAAGGGGAACGCGTATCTTTGGGCCGGTGGCGAGGGAGCTTCGTGAGAAACAGTTTATGAAAATTGTTTCCCTGGCTCCGGAAGTGTTATAGGAGGTGCTTTTATGTCAATGAGCAAAATTAAGAAAGGCGACATGGTGAAGGTGATCGCCGGAAGAGATAAAGACAAAGAGGGTAAAGTGATTTCTGTGGACAGGAAGAAGAACAGGCTTTTTGTAGAAGGGATCAACATGGTTACCAAGCACGCAAAACCCAGTATGGCAAATCAGCAGGGCGGAATCATCCATCAGGAAGGGCCGATCCATGCATCGAACGTAATGTACCTTCACAAAGGGAAGGCGACGCGCGTTGGCTTTAAGATGGATGGGGACCGGAAAGTCCGTTTTGCCAAATCCACGGGTGAGGTCATTGATTAATCACGGAGAGGAGGACGAAATAGGTGAGCAGACTTAAAGATCAGTATCAGAACGAAATTGTGGACGCCATGATGAAGAAGTTCGGATATAAAAATAAATTGCAGGCGCCAAAGCTTGACAAAATTGTTCTCAATATGGGCGTTGGCGAGGCGAAAGAGAACGCGAAGATTTTGGACGCCGCGGTGAAGGACATGGAGACGATTGCGGGACAGAAGGCAGTCATCACGAAAGCGAAGAATTCCATCGCCAACTTTAAAATCAGGGAAGGCATGCCGATTGGCTGCAAAGTGACATTGAGAGGGGAGAAAATGTATGAATTTTTAGACCGTCTCGTGAACCTTGCGCTTCCCAGGGTGCGCGATTTCCGTGGAATCAACCCGAACGCGTTTGACGGCAGGGGGAATTATGCGCTTGGAATCAAAGAGCAGCTGATCTTCCCGGAGATCGAATACGACAAGATTGATAAAATCAGGGGATTGGACGTGATTATCGCAACCACGGCAAAAACCGATGAAGAGGGCCGTGAGCTTCTGACCTTGTTCGGCATGCCGTTCGCAAAACAGTAGGAGGGAATTTTAATGGCGAAAACATCAATGAAAGTAAAGCAGCAGCGGAAGCAGAAATTCTCTACCAGAGAATACAGCCGTTGCAGGATTTGTGGACGTCCTCATGCATATTTGAGGAAATATGGCGTATGCAGGATATGTTTCCGTGAGCTGGCGTACAAAGGACAGATTCCGGGCGTGAAAAAAGCAAGCTGGTAAGGAGGAAGAAATATCATGACAATGAGCGATCCAATTGCAGATATGCTTACAAGAATCCGTAATGCAAACACTGCGAAACATGATACGGTAGATATCCCGGCGTCTAAGATGAAGATTGCAATCGCTGACATCTTAGTGGATGAGGGATATGTCGTAAAATACGACATCATTGAAGAGGGCAACTTTAAGACGATTCGCGTTACGTTAAAATATGGCGCAGATAAAACGGAAAAGATCATTTCCGGCATCAAGCGCATCTCAAAGCCTGGGCTTCGCGTATACGCCGGAAAAGACAAAATTCCCCATGTGCTTGGCGGATTGGGGATTGCGATCCTTTCCACGAACCAGGGCATCATCACGGACAAACAGGCCAGGAAGATGCAGGTCGGCGGCGAAGTGCTGGCATTTGTGTGGTAACTGAACGCAGCTTAGTGGATGCAAGCCGTAAGGCGCAGCATGAGCTTCGTGCGAGGCCGTTCTGTGAAGCGGCCATTCATATCGAATAGAATAAATTCAAATAACAATACAGGAGGTACGGGCATGTCACGTATAGGAAGAATGCCAATCGCAGTTCCAGCAGGCGTTACTGTGGACATTGCAGAAAATAATCATGTGACGGTGAAAGGTCCGAAAGGGACTCTGGAGAGAACGCTCCCAGAGGAGATGGACATTAAGATGGAGGATTCCAAAATTATCGTAGCAAGGCCAAACGATTTAAAGAGGATGAAATCTTTGCATGGTTTAACCAGGAGCTTAATCAATAATATGGTCGTCGGGGTGACGGACGGATACGCAAAAGTCCTGGAAGTCAACGGCGTGGGCTACAGGGCCGCGAAGTCAGGGAAAAAGCTGACGTTGAATCTGGGCTATTCCCATCCGGTTGAGATGACGGATCCGGAAGGCATCGAGTCTGCGGTGGAAGGCAACAAGATTACCGTGTCAGGAATCGACAAAGAGAAAGTCGGCCAGTTCGCCGCTGAGATCAGGGACAAGAGAAGGCCGGAGCCTTATAAAGGAAAAGGAATTAAGTATGCAGATGAAGTGATCCGCCGCAAAGTTGGTAAGACTGGCAAGAAATAAGTAAAGGAGTGGACAGAGAATGGTAAGCAAAAAATCAAGAGCGAAAGTTCGTGCAAAAAAGCATAAAAGGCTTCGGTATCATCTTTCCGGAACCACGGAAAGGCCGCGCCTGGCGGTGTTCCGAAGCAACAATCATATGTATGCCCAGATCATTGACGATACAGTCGGCAATACGCTTGCGTCTGCCTCTACTTTAGAGAAAGAAGTGAAGTCAGAGCTTGAGAAAACCAATAATGTGGACGCGGCTGCATATCTTGGCACAGTGATCGCAAAAAGGGCCTTAGACAAAGACATCAAAACGGTTGTCTATGACAGGGGCGGCTACATTTATCGGGGCAAAGTCAAAGCTTTAGCCGACGCGGCGCGCGAAGCCGGGTTAGAGTTTTAGAAGGAGGACGCAAATTCATGAAACGTACAATCATTGATGCTAGTCAATTGGAATTAAATGAAAAAGTGGTGTCAATCAAACGTGTTACAAAGGTTGTGAAAGGCGGGCGTAACTTCCGTTTTACGGCTTTGGTTGTAGTTGGCGACGGCAATGGCTATGTTGGCGCCGGCCTTGGAAAGGCGACAGAAATCCCGGAGGCGATCCGCAAGGGCAAGGAAGACGCCATGAAGAAACTGATTAAAGTGAAATTAGACGAAAATAAGAGCATCACGCATGACATCTCAGGAAAGCATACGGGCGCGTCCATTCTGTTAAAGAGGGCTCCGGAAGGTACGGGAGTGATTGCTGGCGGCCCGGCTCGAAGCGTGTGTGAGATGGCCGGCATCGCTAATATCCGTACGAAATCTTTGGGCTCCAACAATAAGCAAAACGTCGTGCTTGCCACGCTTAGCGCGTTAAGCCAGCTGAAATCTCCGGAAGAAGTGGCGAAGCTTCGCGGCAAAACCGTAGAAGAGATCCTGGGTTAAGGAGGGGTTAAGATGGCTCAGAAATTAAAAATCACACTGATAAAATCAAAAATCGGCGCGGTGCCAAAGAACAGGAAGACCGTGGAGGCCCTGGGGCTGAATAAAATTGGAAAAACCGTGATCATGCCGGACAATCCGGCGGTTCGCGGGATGATCCAAAGAGTGAATCACTTGGTTAAGGTTGAGGAAGTAGAAGCATAGAGATAAGGAGGTGTCAGGATGGATCTATCAAATTTAAGGCCCGCGAAAGGTTCTGTGCACAACAATTTCAGGAGAGGACGCGGACACGCTTCAGGAAACGGAAAGACCGCGGGGAAGGGGCATAAGGGACAGAAAGCCCGTTCAGGCTCCCCGAGGCCAGGATTTGAAGGAGGGCAGATGCCATTATACAGGAGGCTTCCCAAAAGAGGCTTTACCTGCATCAATTCCAAAGATATCGTGGCAGTCAATGTATCAAAGCTTGAGAAATTTGAAGACGGAACAGTTGTCACGATTGAGAAATTAATGGAAGAAAGAATCATCAAAAAGCCCAAAGACGGCGTTAAGATTTTGGGCAAAGGAGAACTTACCAAGAAGCTTACCGTTCAGGTAAACGCATTCAGCGCAGGCGCAAAAGAAAAGATTGAGGCTCTTGGTGGAAAAGCAGAGGTGATTTAATGTTAAAGACTCTCCGTAATGCGTTTAAGATTAAAGATATACGGGATCGAATCATATTCACATTTTTTATGCTGATCATCATTCGAATTGGAAGCCAGCTTCCGGTTCCAGGAGTGGATCGGAATGTCTTCGCCGATTGGTTCGCGAGCCAGGGCGGCGACGCATTCAGTTTTTTCAGTGCGATTACAGGCGGATCTTTTGAGGAAATGTCTATCTTTGCATTGAACATCACGCCTTATATCACGAGCTCCATCATTATGCAGCTTCTTACAATCGCAATTCCGAAATTGGAGGAAATGCAAAAGGACGGGGAAGAAGGCAGGAAAAAGATTGCTGAGATTACCCGTTACGTGACGGTTGCGCTGGCTTTGATCGAATCTGTCGCGATGGCGATTGGATTTGGCAGGAGCGGCTATCTGGCGAAATATGACGTTTTGAACGTTCTGGTCGTCGTCGTGACTTTAACCGCCGGCTCTGCAGTGTTGATGTGGATGGGCGAGAGGATTACGGAAAAGGGCATCGGAAACGGCATTTCCATTGTGCTTGTCATTAATATCATTTCCCGCCTTCCAGAGGATTTGAGTACGCTCTACCAGCAGTTTATCGTTTCGCAGAGCGTTGTGGCGCGGGCGGTTCTGGCAGCGGTGGTGATCCTTGCGATTATTGTCGCCATGGTGGTTTTCGTCATCATCCTTCAGGATGCGGAACGGAAAATCCCTGTGCAGTATTCCAGGAAGCTTCAAGGCAGAAAGCAGGTTGGCGGGCAGTCAACGCATATTCCGCTTAAGGTGAACACCAGCGGCGTCATTCCTGTTATTTTTGCGCAGTCCCTGATGCAGACCCCGGTGATTATCGCTTCTATTATGGGGAAAGGCAATGGGAATGGAATTGGAAGTAAGATTTTAAAGGGATTGTCCCAGTCGAACTGGTGCAACCCGAGCGAGCCGGTGTATTCCATAGGGCTTGTCGTGTATATCGTGTTAATCATTGCATTTGCGTATTTCTACACATCAATTACCTTCAATCCATTGGAAATTGCGAATAATATGAAAAAGCAGGGCGGCTTTATTCCGGGCATCCGTCCCGGAAAGCCGACAAGTGACTACTTGAATAAGATTTTGTCCTATATTGTCTTAATCGGAGCGGTTGGTTTGTCGATCATAGCATTCATGCCGATTTTCTTCAGCGGCGTGTTTAAGGCGAACGTATCCTTCGGGGGGACGTCCATCATCATTATTGTCGGCGTCATCATAGAGACAATTAAGCAGATTGAGTCACAGATGTTGGTGCGTTACTACAAAGGTTTTTTAAATGATTAATAAACTGTTTGGAGATACTGGCGAATGCCGTATCTCCAAACGTGGTTTTCGTTCCAAGGCATAGTATGGGGAGGATTGGGAAGGAGTTGTTTTTATGAAAATTATTATGTTAGGCGCGCCCGGGGCCGGAAAAGGGACGCAGGCGAAGAAAATTGCGGAAAAATATCAGATTCCGCATATTTCTACGGGAGACATTTTCCGTGCGAATATCAAGGAGGGGACAGAGCTTGGCGCAAAGGCGAAGGCTTTTATGGATCAGGGCCTGCTTGTTCCGGATGAGCTGACGGTTGCGCTTGTGGCGGACCGGATTGTGAAGGACGACTGTAAGGACGGGTTTGTCCTGGACGGCTTTCCACGGACGATCCCTCAGGCGCAGGCTCTGGAAGACGCGTTGGCGAAGATGGGAAGCCGCATGGACTTCGCGATTGACGTAGACGTGCCGGACGAGAGCATTGTAAGCCGGATGGGAGGCAGGAGGGCCTGCGTGGGATGCGGCTCGACCTATCATCTGGTGTATGCCCCGACCAAGACAGAGGGCGTTTGCGACAAGTGCGGCGGCGAGACGGTATTGCGCGACGACGATAAGCCGGAGACGGTGCAGAAGCGCTTGAGCGTCTACCATGACCAGACGCAGCCGTTAATTGAGTTTTATAGCAATCAGGGCATTTTAAAATCTGTTGACGGAACGCAGCCGATGG
This sequence comes from uncultured Roseburia sp., assembly GCA_947652855.1. Taxonomy (GTDB): domain Bacteria; phylum Bacillota; class Clostridia; order Lachnospirales; family Lachnospiraceae; genus Roseburia_B. The sequence goes on from CANTEO010000046.1 coordinate 14,687, forward strand.
AAGACGTATTCGCGGCCATCGTGCAGATTTTAGGGGCATAATCTATGTCAGTGACAATCAAATCCGCCCGGGAAATTGAGCTTATGAGGGCAGCCGGGAAAATTCTGGGCAAAGTGCATCAGGATTTAGGGAAAGCGTTGAAGCCAGGAATGACTACGTTAGAGATTGACCGCATAGGCGATGAAATGATTCGAAGCTTTGGCTGCATTCCCTCTTTTAAAAATTATCAGGGCTTTCCCGCGTCCATCTGCGTTTCGATAAACGACGAGGTGGTGCATGGCATTCCATCAAAAAGGCGCGTCTTGCAGGAGGGCGACATCGTGAGCCTGGACATTGGCGTAATCTATAAGGGCTACCATTCCGACGCGGCCAGGACGCATGGGATTGGGACTGTCTCAGAAGAGGCGTCCGACTTGATTTTGCGTACCAGGGAGTGCTTTTATGCAGGAATGCGGTATGCGTCCGCGGGATGTTATCTGCATCAGATTTCGGCGGCGATCCATGGGTGCGCAGACCGGTATCAGTACGGCGTTGTGCGGGATTTGGTGGGCCATGGGATCGGCTCGCATCTGCATGAGGATCCGGAGGTGCCAAATTTCAGGAAACTCTCAAAGGGGATACGCTTGCGCCCGGGAATGACGCTTGCCATTGAGCCGATGATTAACAGAGGGACGGGGCAGGTGGAGTGGCTGGATAATGAGTGGACGGTAGTGACAAAGGATCACAGGCTGTCGGCGCATTATGAGAACACAGTCTTAATCACGAAAGGGATCCCTGAGATTTTATCCATTACGGAAGATGAGATTGCAGAAGGAATCTGGACGCCGGGAGGTAAGGAATGAAGACGGAGTTGGCAAAATCCTTGTCCGGGCATGATAAGGGCCATTTCTATTTTATATGGAAAAAAGAAGGGAATTTCGCATTTTTGGTAGACGGCGGGGCGCATCCCATCGCGCGTCCCAAAAAGAAGAACGCGAGGCATTATCAGGCAGTCAAACGGATTCCAGAGGAGATCCTGGCAATTCTGTCAGGAGACGAATCATTGTCCGACGAGAATGTGCGTCGGGCTGTCAGAGCATATGAACGGCTGCAGTCGCGTAAGGCCAAGCAGCATGAGATCAATCAGTAGGAGGCAGGGAAATGTCAAAAGCAGACGTAATTGAAGTGGAAGGAATCGTAGTGGAGAAGTTGCCGAACGCGACGTTCCAGGTGGAACTTGAGAACGGGCATAAGATTTTAGCGCACATCAGCGGTAAGTTAAGGATGAATTTCATCCGCATATTGCCGGGCGACAAGGTCACGATTGAGATGTCCCCATACGATTTGACGAAGGGCAGGATTATTTGGAGGGACAAATAATTTTATTGACGAACAGGACGTGTTGTGCTATAATACTACACGTATGTTTTTAGGATTTTGCAGGCATTGCGGGGATTCCGTGACGAAAAGCGCTTGCGGGAAAGGAGGATTTTTCGTGAAAGTAAGATCATCAGTTAAGCCTATGTGCGAAAAATGCAAGGTAATTAAGAGAAAAGGAAGGGTTCGGATTATTTGCGAGAATCCGAAGCACAAACAGAGGCAGGGCTGATTCTGTCAGTCAGGAAAATTATGTGCGGCTGCAGCAAAGCGCGATGGAGACAGAGGGTTTTGCTGTTCATAATAATGCAATGCGAAGGCATTGCGTTTGTCTGTCATCGGATCTGTCATCGAAAAATCCGGTCAGACATCTTTTGATTTTAGGTTGTGAATGCAAGCAGGCAATAGGAATATGCACAACATTTCAGGCCGGGGAACCGGAGCTGCATGGGACTGTTGCCGAAGGATGGAGAGCGAAGGAGAGAAACGGCCTTGGCTGGCAAATGAATTTTTTATTTTTATGGAGGTGCAACGACGAATGGCTCGTATCGCAGGCGTAGATTTACCAAGGGAAAAACGCGTTGAGATCGGTTTGACATACATCTATGGAATTGGAAGATCCAGCTCAAACCGCATCCTTGCGCAGGCAAATGTGAATCCTGACACACGCTGCCGGGATTTGACGGACGAAGAAGTGAAGAAGATTAGCGAAGTGATTGATGAGACGCAGACGGTGGAAGGCGACTTGAGAAGGGAAATTGCCCTGAACATCAAGAGGCTTCAGGAGATCGGATGCTATCGGGGCATCCGTCACAGGAAAGGCCTTCCGGTCCGTGGCCAGAATACGAAGAACAACGCTAGGACCAGAAAAGGGCCGAAGAGAACCGTCGCGAACAAGAAGAAATAGGGAGCGATGGCGCAGGCATAGAAGTGACACAGCAAAACAGCATATTAAATAGAAGAAAGTAGGTTAGTTTTATTATGGCGAAGGTTACGAAAAAAGTGACGAAAAAACGCGTCAAGAAAAACGTTGAACGCGGACAGGCGCATATCCAGTCATCTTTCAACAATACGATTGTGACGATTACGGATACGGAAGGGAACGCTTTATCATGGGCGAGCGCCGGCGGTCTTGGTTTCAGAGGTTCAAGGAAATCTACTCCATATGCTGCTCAGATGGCGGCTGAGACGGCTACCAAAGCAGCATTAGTTCATGGCTTAAAATCAGTAGATGTTATGGTAAAAGGACCAGGTTCCGGAAGGGAAGCGGCGATCCGCGCGCTTTCTGCCTGCGGTTTGGAAGTGACAAGCATTAAAGACGTTACGCCGGTGCCTCATAATGGATGTCGCCCGCCGAAGCGCAGGAGAGTGTAATTCTGACAGCTGTTTGGCCCGTTTGACGGATGCCGGAGAGCCGTTCGTTCTGTCGCCGCAATGCGGCGTCGGAGTCATGCAAGAGAAGGAAGAGCGGCAGCGCGGGGAGTATGCCTTTGCGCCGCCCGTTTTCAGACAGTCGATAGTAGGAGGGATAGTCTAAATGGCAGTGAACAGAGTTCCTATCCTTAAAAGATGCAGGTCGCTTGGCCTGGATCCGGTTTATTTAGGGGTAGATAAAAAATCAAAGAGAGAGTTAAAAAGATCGAACAGGAAGATTTCTGATTATGGCCTTCAGCTTAGGGAAAAGCAGAAAGCGAAATTCATCTATGGCGTGTTGGAGAAGCCGTTCCATAATTATTATGAGAAGGCCGACAGGATGAAGGGCATGACGGGCGAGAACCTGATGACGATGTTGGAATCCAGGCTTGACAACGTGATTTTCCGTATGGGCTTTGCCAGGACGAGGAGAGAGTCAAGGCAGATTGCCAGCCATAAGTTTGTCACCGTGAACGGAAAGAGCGTTAACGTCCCATCTTATCAGGTGAAGGCCGGAGACGTAATTGAAGTCAGGGAAAAGAGCAAAGGTGGCCAGAGGTTCAAGGATATACTGGAAGTGACGGGCGGAAGAATAGTTCCGGAATGGCTGGACGTCGATGCGGAGAATTTAAAGGGGACTGTTAAGGAATTGCCTTCCAGGGATCAGATTGACGTACCTGTTGACGAAATGCTTATCGTCGAGCTGTACAGTAAATAATCGCTGCAGTTTGTCTTGTCCATGCTTCGCTTTGGCGTAAGCTGGACGATATAGGCATATACCCGAAAAGGAGACACCCGCAGGGCAGCGTATGCCATATTGCGTGGGCAGTTATAAGGAGGGCTTTTAGTGTTCGATTTTGAGAAACCGAAAATTGAAATTGCTGAGATTTCAGAAGATAAAAAGTATGGAAGGTTTGTCGTAGAGCCATTGGAACGGGGCTATGGCACTACATTAGGCAATTCTTTGAGAAGGATCATGCTTTCTTCCTTGCCAGGGGCGGCGGTCAGCCAGGTAAAAATTGACGGCGTGCTGCATGAGTTCAGCTCTGTTCCTGGAGTAAAAGAAGATGTAACTGAAATTATCATGAACATCAAGAATCTTGCACTTAAGAATACATGTCCGACAGACGAGCCAAAAGTTGCTTACATCGAATTTGAGGGTGAAGGCGTAGTGACGGCTGCCGATATTCAGGCAGATCCCGACATTCAGGTTTTGAATCCAGACTTGGCGCTGGCGCATCTGAATGGAGGGCCTGACTGCAAATTGTATATGGAGCTTACCATTACAAAAGGCAGGGGTTATGTCAGCTCAGAAAAGAATAAATCGGAAGATGTGCCGATCGGGGTGATTGCAGTTGATTCCATTTACACTCCTGTGGAGCGTGTGAACCTGACTGTGGAGAATACCCGTGTAGGCCAGATTACGGATTACGATAAGCTAACGTTAGATGTATTTACGAATGGCACATTGGAGCCAGATGAGGCGGTCAGCTTGGCTGCGAAGGTTTTAAGTGAGCATTTAAATCTTTTCATCAATCTTTCAGAGACGGCGATGTCAGCAGAAGTCATGGTGGAGAAAGAGGACGACGCGAAAGGCAAAGTCCTGGAAATGAACATTGATGAGCTGGAATTGTCTGTGCGTTCGTATAATTGCTTAAAGAGGGCCGGAATCAATACGGTTGAGGAATTGACGAACCGCACGCCGGAAGACATGATGAAGGTTCGCAACCTTGGACGGAAGTCTTTGGAGGAAGTATTGGCGAAGTTGAAGGAATTAGGGCTGCAGTTGAATCAGAGTGAGGAGATGTAGCCCATTATGGCTGATTTCGTAAGCCTAAACAGCGGAAAGAGGTCATCTCCATGATTCGTGGAGGCAACTGGAAGAAAGCATTCGGTCAGTAAGTCCAAGGGGCGTGCCGGATGTTCCACAAACGGAGGATGCGGGCAGGAGACGCTGCCCGTCTTCCTGAATGAAATGGCGCTTGCTGCGCCACAGGAGGTAAAGCAAATGGCAAAACATAAGAAATTAGGCATGACAACTCCTCAAAGGATGGCTCTTTTGAGGAATCAGGTGACGGCGCTGCTTCATAACGGAAAAATCATCACGACTGAGGCCAGGGCAAAGGAAGTCCGCAAAATTGCGGAGGGCCTGATTGCAATGGCGGTTAGGGAGAAAGACAATTTTGATGAGGTGACGATTCAGGCGAAGGTTGCGCGTAAGGATAAAGACGGCAAGAGAGTGAAGGAAGTTATTGACGGCAAAAGAAGGACCGTATATGACACGGTAGAGAAAACCATCAAGAAGGACCGTCCGTCCCGTCTTCATGCCAGAAGGCAGATGTTAAAAATCCTTTATCCGGTAAAGGTGGTTCCAAAAGAAGGGGCTGGAAGGAAAAGGAATACGGTGCAGGTGGATTTTCCGGCGAAGCTGTTTGATGAAATTGCTCCCAAATATGTGGGCCGCAACGGCGGATATACGAGGATTATCAAGATTGGACCGCGTAAAGGCGATGCCGCGATGGAAGTTCTGTTAGAGCTTGTTTAAGGAAAGTTTGTTGCTATGAGTGGCCTTCAAGCCATAAATTGCAATGAAAATACAGGTTACGTGAGTTTCCACAGAAGGTGGGCGGCGTGACCTATGGCAACCCCGGTTGAAAGGCCGGGGTTTTCATTTTATCAAAAAGAGAAGAAAGGATACTCTATGTTACCGGAATTATTTTCGATCGGCCCGTTCACAGTCTACAGCTATGGCTTAATGACGGCCCTTGGCATTATGGCGGCAATTTGGATTGGAGAGCATCTGATTCAGAAAAACCGCCTTGCAGAGGATGGATTTTTGTTTGGAATGGGCATTGCTTGCGTGATTGGGGGTTATGCCTCTTCAAAACTGCTGTTTTGGATTACGATTTTGCCTGAGATTATAGAAAACCCGGCGCGGCTTTTGGATTTTTCCAGTGGGTTTGTGGTGTATGGGGGCCTGATTGGAGGCGTATTGACAGGCTGCCTTTATTGCCGGATAAAGAAAGTGGACTTTTGGAAAGTATTCGACCTGGCTGTCCCGCTTGTCGCCTTGGCGCAGTGCATTGGGCGGATCGGCTGCTTTCTTGCTGGCTGCTGTTATGGAAGGGAGACAGACGGCCCGTTTGGCGTGGTGTTCCATGATTCCGTATATGCTCCTGGAGGGATGCGGCTGTTTCCGGTGCAGCTCCTATCCTCGGCGTTGAATCTGTGCAATTGTCTGTTTTTGTATTTTTTATGGAAAAAAGCGGGCTTAAAAAAGGGATGCGTTGGCGCGATTTATATCATGACGTACAGCATAGGCCGGTTTGGCTTAGAATATTTGCGCGGGGACTTGGAGCGCGGGTCAGTCGGTATGTTCTCGACATCCCAGTTTATTTCAATTTTTACGCTTATCATAGGGGTGGCGTTATTCCTGTGGCGAGGCAGGGCAAGCTTAGGGGAATAGGAAAAAGCCACGGAATTTCATTTTGAGGCGTTCAAAATGGAGTTCCATGGCTTTTTTGTTTCTTGCGTACATTAGCGTTCCGGGTGAAACAGCGGCAGGGAGAAGATAAATTCTGTCCCCACGCCCTCCGTGCTGATGGCGTTGATGTTTTCTTTGTGCGCCTGGATGATTTCTTTTACAATGGCAAGGCCAAGGCCGGTGCCTCGTTTGTCTTTTCCGCGTGAGATGTCTGTCTTATAAAAGCGTTCCCATATTTTTCCAAGGCTTTCTTTTGGGATGCCTATGCCCCGATCCTTGACGGAGACGAAAATCTTTTCATTTTTTATGGTCGTCTCTACTGTGATCGTGGTGTCAGAAGGGGAAAATTTAATGGCGTTGTCAATCAAATTGTAGACGACACGCTGTATTTTTCCCATGTCTGCCCAGGTCTCAAGGCTCTGCCCTGTCAGGATCAGCTCAAATGATATTCGCTTTTCTTTGCAGGTTCCCTCAAAGGTCAAAGCGGTCTGCTTAATCATGTTATTGATGTCAAACTTTGTGAGGTTTAAAATCAGGCCCCGTTTCCCATACCGATTTAACTCCAGCAGGCTCTCCGTCAGCTTATTCAGGCGTTCCGTCTCAAATAGGATGATGCTTAGGTATTTTTCCTGATTCTCGACCGGTATCGTGCCGTCCAGCATCGCCTCCACATACCCCTTGATGGAGGTGAGGGGAGAACGAAAATCATGCGAGACGTTTGAGACGAATTTGCGCTGGTCTTCTTCTAATGTGTTCAGTTCGTCAGCCATGCAGGTCAAAGAGGCGGCCAGGCATCCGATTTCATCGTTGGAATAAATCTTTACGGGACGCTGAAAGTTGCCCAGTGCGTATTCGTTGGCTGTCTCTGTGATTTTCCTGATCGGCAAAATGATGCGGAGCGCGAAGGCAAAGATCAGCGCAAAGGCGAATAGGAGCAGGACGGACAACGTAAAATATTGAATGTTCAAAAAGCCGCCATTAAATGCAGTGAGCGTTTGCGTCGGCTTGTGCAGGACAACGTAGCCTCTGACTTTGTAGTTAATGGAAATGGGGGCGTACACGCTCAAATGGTCTTCTGAAAAATATCCGTAGAAGGTTCCGGTTCGGCAGTAGCGGTTCTTAAAGTCACTGATGTTGAAATCGGAGATCAGTTCTGCGTCCTCTGGTTTCGTGTCTTTCCTGGAATGAATCAGGATTGCCCCATCTGTTCCCATGATCCAGATTTGGGAGGCTAGGTATGTGTCCAGGGCCGTTAGGCGTTCCTTAAAATCCGTTAAAGTCATGTTGTTGCTGAAATAGCTTCTGGCATATTCGGAGGAAATCAAATGCGCTTCTTTATAGAGATACGCAGCCTCCCGTTCTCTGATATAGGAATAGGAGAGCTTGGAGGTCAAAATGGAAATCACGAAAAATCCAATGATCCCAAAAGAGAGGTATCCTATAAAAAGTTTGAGGAACATGGTTTTTTTCATGTCCGTCACCGAAAGACTTCGAATTTGTAGCCGATTCCCCATACGGTAGCCAGGCTCCAAAACGAATTGTCTTTTATTTTTTCACGGAGCCGTTTGACATGGACGTCCACTGTCCTTTTTCGTCCGAAGAGGCGGGTTCATCTTGTAATT
>CANTEO010000047.1 GCA_947652855.1 uncultured Roseburia sp.
ACAGATAATACCACTTTCCGCCAGCTTTCAGATAGGTGATATCGCTGACCCATACGAGGTTTGGGGCATCTTGGGAAAACTGCTGCAGAAGGCGGTTGTGGCATTCTCCATTGTCCATGCGGTGCCGGCTGGGTCTGGGCTTTACGGTTGACATTTTAGGAAGTTCCATGCTGTGCATCAGACGGTACACTCTCCCGACACTGATGCTTATGCCATAGTCACGCTTTAGGATGTATTGGACTTTGTACGCCCCGAGACGCTTGTCATAATCGGCATAAATATGCAGGATCATGCTTTTGATACGCCGGTTTTGAGAAACACGTGGAGCCGGTTCTTTGCGGAAATGCTTGTAATAAGTGCTCCGGTTGACATTTAGAACACGGCAGAGCGTACGGATGTCATGCTGGAAGCGAAGTTTGTGGACAGCATCTAATCGTTGTTTGAGCGTGGCGTGAATATGGCAATCGCTTTTTTTAATATGAGGTTCTCCTCTTCGAGATGGGCGTTGCGTTTTTGAAGCTCTTTGACCTGCTTGGCAGTGAGGACATCGCCGTCATCCATTTCAACGGTGGAGTATTGCTTTACCCATTTACCAAGAGCAGACTGGGAGACGCCGTATTCCTTGCAGAGCTGTGCCTGGGTTTTGCCATTTTGATAAAGGGATACAAGGGATTTTTTAAAGTCTTCGTCATATTTTGTGTGGTTGTTAGTGGACATAAGAGACCTCCTTTTTTGTGTGTAGTTTATTGTAACAGATAGTGTAGAGTTGTGTCTACTTTTATAGTATAGATCCATCTTGCAGCGCCTTCATAATATAGAAATTTTGACATTGGAGGATGGTTCATTATAAGCGAGCAGAAACATGACAAAAGCATACTGCAATACGGTCAGCAGAATGAGATGTTGCAGTTTATCATAAACAATGGTATGATTAACCTCAATGATGTGCAGAGCTGCATGGAGGACATGAAAAGAAAAGAATTGTTAGAAAAGCATCCATATAAAATCTGGCAGGGGAAGGATGGAAAGTGGTATACATATCTTCCAGACGCAAGGAAAGGGCGGGTGCTGATGAAGAAGACGACAAGGGAGGCGGTCGAGGATGACGTGATTGGCTATTTGAAGGCCGAGCTGGATGACCCAACCGTTGAGGATGTCTTTTTGGAATGGATTGACAGGAAGGCTGAGATGGGGGAGGTGAGCCTCCCAACGTGTGAGCGTTATAAGATTGACTTCGGGCGGTTCTTCTCAGAGCTTGGCAAAAGGAGGATAAAGTCAGTAGGCGAGGATGAGCTGGAGGATTTTCTTATTGGATGCATCGCCAAGCACCGCCTGACCGCGAAAGGCTTCTCAAACTTAAAGATCATCACCCGTGGAATCTTCAAGAGGGCGAGAAAGAAGAAGTACGTGCAGTTTGGGATCACGGAGCTGATCAGCAACATGGAGGTTTCGAGGAGGGCGTTCAAAAGCGGCAGGAAGCCGGACTCAGAGGATGTCTTCAATGAGGAGGAGTTTGCGAAGGTTGAGCGGGCGTTGATGGATGAGTTGGACATAGTGAACCTTGGGCTGCTGCTCATGTTCCTCTCAGGGCTTCGGGTTGGCGAGCTTGCGGCCTTAAAATGGTCAGACGTTGACGGATGCTCCATTAAGGTTCAGAGGACGGAGACGAGGCATCGGGACAGCTCCGGGAAGTACGCCTATGGCATAAAGGAGTCCCCAAAGACGGAGGCGGGGATCCGTGAGGTTGTCATCCCATCAAAATGCGCTTGGATCCTGCGAAAGATACGCCTAAAGAACCCATTTGGCGAGTTTGTCTTTGAAAAGGACTGGAAGAGGGTGAAGACATACTCCTTTCGGAAGCGGCTTTACCAAGTCTGCGACAAGGCGGGAGTCCCAAGGAAGTCCCCGCATAAGATAAGGAAGACATATGCAAGCATCCTTTTGGACAATCAGGTGTCGGAGAAGCTCATCACAGAATTGATGGGGCATACCGACATCCAATGCACGAATCAATTCTATGGACGTGACAGGAAGACAAGCGAGAGGAAGGCCGAGATGCTTGACTGCATCCCAGAGTTTCAGTTGGGCAACGGATGACGGGAACATACGTGTGATTACCTTTTTGATTACCTTCTGATTACACAATCAAAAAAACCCTTGAAAAACAAGGGTTCCGAAATGGAGCATACGGGATTCGAACCCGTGACCTCCACACTGCCAGTGTGGCGCGCTCCCAACTGCGCCAATGCCCCATGCACTCTATTATACCATATTTATTCCAAAATGCAATCATAAAATCACTTATTTCAGTTGATTTTTTACAAAAAAATCATTATAATAGCAACGTGGCAATAAAAAATGACAGCAGGGGGCGCAAGATATGCCCTCCGTGCCGGCATGGCAAATAGGAAGAGACTGTTTTTTTGCGATGCGGGCTTGTTGATAAGGCACAGAAAAAGGTGGCGGCTTGGGAAAAGTAATCATCATAGGCGGCGGCGCATCCGGCATGACGGCCGCCATATCCGCGGCAAGGCATGGCGCAGAAGCGGTTATTTTGGAGCATACGGACAGAGTGGGCAAGAAGCTTTTGTCCACGGGGAACGGAAAATGCAATTACACGAACCTTAGGCAGGGCCTGCGCCATTACAGAGGCGAGAGCCCTGCATTTGTATTGCCCGTTTTCGAGCAGTTTGGCCTGGAAGAGACCATTGCTTTTTTTAAGGAGCTTGGCATATTTCCTACAGAGCGGAACGGCTGCCTTTATCCGGCGAGCGGCCAGGCGTCCTCCGTGTTAGACGTCTTGCGCATGGAGCTGCGGCGGCTTGGCGTATCCGTCCTGACGGAACGCTCCCTTTCCTCGGTACGCGCGTCGTCAGGCGGCGTATCCGTCGGGACGGGGCAGGGGGAGGTTTTGGGAGACTGCTGCATATTTTGCTGCGGCGGCAAGTCGTTCCCAAAGTCAGGGAGCGACGGGAGCGCATATCCCTATATTGAGAAGCTTGGGCATACGATCATTGATGTCGTGCCTGCCTTGACGGCGATGAAGGCGCGTCAGGCATTCTTTCCATCTATTGCAGGAATCCGTGCAGATATCTCAATCCAATTGTATATAGACGGCCGAATGGCCTGCGAGGACCGGGGAGAAGTTCAGATCGCTGAGTACGGCGTTTCCGGCATCCCTGCGTTTCAAGTCAGCCGGTATGCCGCAAGGGCGTTAAAGGAGAAGAAAAAGGTCTGGGCGGTATTAGACGTCGTCCCGTACCTGTCTAAGCAGGAGCTTGAGCAGGAGCTTATGAGGCGTTTTTCGTGGAAGAGCGAAAAGACGTGCGAGGAGGCTCTGATTGGGCTGTTTCCCAAAAAAATGATACCGATGCTTCTAAAAGAAAGCCGGATTCCCCTGCATGAAAAAGCAGGCTCTTTGGGAAAAAAGCGCATCCATGACTTTTCCGCCTATTTAAAGCGGGTGAAGATCGACATCACCGGAACAATGGGATTTGAAAAGGCGCAGGCTTGCGCCGGGGGAGTAAGCGTTAAGGAAATTGACGCGCATACGTTAGAGTCCCTGCTTTGCCCCCGAATCTATTTCGCCGGGGAGGTCATTGACATTGACGGAGTGTGCGGCGGCTATAACCTGCAATGGGCGTGGTCGTCCGGCATGGTCGCAGGGATGCACGCAGCCGTAAAGGCAAGTCAGGAGAGGGACAGATGATACAGATTCAACAGCTGAAGCTGCCAATTACCCATACAAAAGAGGAATTAGAAGAAAAAATTTTAAAAACACTAAAGATAAAAAAAGAGCAGATGCTCTCTTTTCGGATTGCGAGGCAATCTATAGACGCAAGGAAAAAACAGGACATCCACTATGTGTACACCATTGAGGCGGATACCGGGATGGATGAAAAAATTGCGGGAAGGCTGCGCCAGGATAAGATCCGCTGCTTAAAAAGGACGGAATATCAGTTTCCATCGTCTGGGCAAAAGAAAATGGAACGCCGCCCCCTCATTGTGGGCAGCGGGCCGGCGGGCCTTTTTTGCGCTTATATGCTGGCTAAGGCAGGATATGCGCCAGCCGTGTTAGAGCGTGGGAAAACGACGGAAGAGCGAAAAAAAGACGTGGAGCGGTTCTTTCGGGACGGGACGCTTGCCCCGTCCTCAAACGTCCAGTTCGGAGAGGGCGGGGCAGGGGCCTTTTCTGACGGAAAACTAAATACATTAGTGAAAGACCCTGTGGGGAGAGGCCGAAAGGCCCTTGAGATTTTCGCCGCCCATGGCGCGCCAAAGGAAATCTGCTATGAGGCGAAGCCGCATATCGGGACGGACGTTTTGGCAAAGGTCATCCCATCCATCCGGCAAAAGATAACGGACATGGGCGGGACATTCTTCTTTGAGAGCTGCATGACAGATCTAAGCATAAAAGACGGGGCGGCCGTCGCTGTGGAAATCAACCGGGAAGAATGGATAGATGTGCAGGCGTTGGTTCTTGCGATAGGGCATAGCGCGCGGGATACGTTTGAGATGCTTTTGTCCCATGGGATCCCTATGGGGGCGAAGCCGTTCGCCGTGGGCCTTAGGGTAGAGCACCCGCAGGAAATGGTGAGCCGGGCGCAGTACAAGGACGCCTGGCTTTCGCTCCCTCCCGCCTCTTATAAGCTGACGGCGAATGCAGGCGGCAGAGGGGTATATTCCTTTTGTATGTGTCCGGGAGGCTATGTGGTGAACGCCTCGTCGGAACAGGGAAGGCTCGCCGTAAACGGCATGAGCTTCCATAAAAGGGACGGGAACAACGCGAACAGCGCCATCATCGTTTCGGTCACGGAACAGGATTTTGGCGGCTCTGGCCCGCTTTCCGGCGTCGCGTTTCAAAGGGCGTTGGAGGAGAGGGCCTATGCATTGGGCGGCGGCGCGATCCCGCAGCAGCTCTATGGGGACTTTAAGCGTAAGAGGAAAAGCGCGTCGTTTGGGGCGTTCTGCTCCGCGACGTGCGGGCAGGCGCAGTTTGGGAGCTTACACGAATTATTTGAGCCATCCATATATGAATCGTTCCTGTTTGGAATGGAGCGGTTTGCGGGAAGCATCCCGGGATTTAACAGGGAGGACGCCATTCTCTCCGGCATAGAGAGCCGGACGTCCTCCCCGGTGAAAATTTACCGGGAGGAAAATTTCCAAAGCGGGATACGGGGCCTTTACCCATGCGGGGAGGGCGCCGGATACGCGGGCGGCATCCTGTCGGCGGCCATGGACGGCATGAAGGTTGCCGAGGCCATCGCCATGGAATATGCGCCAAATGATTTTTAGGATAAGGGAAGGAAGAAGGACATTGAGTGAAGAATACACGCCGATGATGCGGCAGTATCTGGAGACCAAAAAATCCTATCCAGACTGTATATTATTTTACCGTTTGGGGGATTTCTATGAAATGTTTTTTGAAGACGCCTTAACGGCGTCCAAAGAGCTGGAATTGACGTTAACGAAAAAAAGCTGCGGCGCAAAGGAGCGCGCGCCCATGTGCGGCGTCCCGCACCATGCCGTTGAGAATTATTTGAATAAGATGGTGAAAAAGGGCTATAAAGTCGCCATCTGTGAGCAGATGGAGGATCCGAAGACAACAAAGGGCATTGTCAAGCGGGAGGTGATCCGCATTGTCACGCCAGGCACGAACACGCAGTCCCTGGACGAGACCAGGAACAACTATATTTTTTGCATTTTCTATCTGTCAGGCCGATATGGCATTTCGATCGCGGACGTCAGCACGGGGGACTATTTCGTGACGGAGACGGACGAAGAGCGCAAGCTGCTGGATGAGATCGGCAAATATGACCCCGCGGAGATCATCTGCAATGATGCGTTTTGCATGAGCGGGGCGGACATTGCGGACATCAGGGAACGGATGCATATTTGCGTCAATCCGCTGGAGTCCTGGTATTTCAGTGAAGACACTGCCATCGGGACGTTGAAGGAGCATTTTCATGTACATAGCTTAGAGGGCATTGGATTAAACGACTTCACCTGCGGCAGCGTTGCGGCAGGGGCCCTGCTGCGCTACCTCTATGAGACGCAGAAAAACTCGCTGTCCCATATGACGAACATCCATCCTTACCGCACCGGGAAGTTCATGGTGATCGACAGCTCCACGAGGCGCAACCTGGAGTTGGTGGAGACGATGCGGGAGAAGACAAAGCGCGGCTCCCTGCTTGGCGTCTTAGATCATACGAAGACGGCCATGGGCGCAAGGATGCTGCGCTCCTGCATTGAGCAGCCGCTGATTGAGAAACGGGAGATTATGGCGCGCCTTAACGCCGTGGAGGAGCTAAACGGCCATGTCATTACCAGAGAAGAGCTTCGGGAATACTTAAATTCCATCTATGACCTGGAGCGGCTGATTACGCGCATTACTTACCAGACGGCCAATCCCAGGGATTTGCTCGCGTTTAAAGGCTCTATTCAAATGCTCCCTCCAATCAAGTCCCTTCTGGACGAATTCAAAAGCCCCTTACTAAAGGATATTGACAGGCGCATAGACTCCCTCAAAGATGTGTTTTCTACCATTGACGCCGGGGTTTCTTTGGATGCCCCTATTTCGGTTCATGACGGAGGCATCATAAAAGAGGGATACCATGAAGAAGTGGACCGCCTTAGGAAGGCAAGGACGGACGGAAAGTCCTGGCTTGCGCAGCTTGAGGCAGACGAGAGGGAGAAAACGGGGATTAAAAACCTAAAAATCAAGTATAACAAGGTGTTTGGCTATTATCTGGAGGTGACGAATTCCTATAAGGAGCTGGTGCCGGATTATTTTACCAGGAAACAGACCATGGCGAATGCGGAGCGTTATATTACGCCGGAGCTAAAGGAGCTGGAGGATGTGATCTTAAACGCGGAGGACAAGCTGATCGCCTTGGAGGGCGACTTATTCCGCGCGCTCCGCGAATCCGTGGCGAAGGAAGTCGTCCGCATCCAGTCCACGTCAAAGGCCGTCGCCTCGCTTGACGTGCTTGCCTCTTTTGCCTATGCAGCGGAGCGGGGCCATTACTGTAAGCCGGCATTGAACGAGGACGGCGTCATCAATATCAAAGGCGGGCGCCACCCGGTTGTGGAAAAGATGATTCGGAACGAGCAGTTCATTGGGAACGACACCTATCTGGACAATGGGAAAAAACGCATCTCCATCATCACAGGGCCAAATATGGCGGGAAAATCCACTTATATGCGCCAGAGCGCATTGATCGTGCTGATGGCCCAGATTGGCAGCTTCGTCCCCGCGGATTCTGCGGACATTGGCATCGTAGACCGGATCTTTACGAGGGTAGGCGCGTCGGACGACCTTGCCAGCGGGCAGAGCACATTTATGGTGGAAATGACGGAAGTGGCGAACATATTGCGGAACGCCACGTCCCGTTCCCTTCTGGTGCTGGATGAGATCGGGCGCGGGACAAGCACATTTGACGGGCTTGGCATTGCCTGGGCCGTGGTGGAGCATATCAGCGACCCTGCGCTGCTTGGAGCGAAGACGCTGTTCGCCACCCATTACCATGAATTGACGGAATTGGAGGGCAAGTTAAATAACGTCACTAATTATTGTATTTCCGTCAAGGAAAAAGGGGACGACATTGTATTCCTGCGCAAAATCGTCCCGGGCGGCGCAGACAAAAGCTATGGGATACAGGTCGCCAGGCTTGCCGGGCTGCCGGAATCCGTCTTAAGGCGGGCGGAAGGCATCGTGGAGGAGCTGAGCGCAAATGACATTTCAGGCATGGCGAAAAACATCACGCCCGCCGCAAAGCCAGGAGAGAAGACGGATGAAGCAAGAGGCGCGCAGCCTTCTTTGTTGGATATGGAGCAAAACAAGGACGTCATCGGCTGGATTCAAAAAATTGACATTGGGAACTTAACGCCGTTGGAGGCGATTAACAAATTGTATGAGCTGCAGGACATGGTGAGCAAGACACAAAAGCAATAACGTGGGAAGAAAGGCGTAGGTGGCTGATATGGCAGAAATCGCACTGTTAAGTCAGGAGACAATTGATAAAATCGCGGCGGGAGAGGTGATTGAGCGTCCCTCCTCTGTCGTGAAGGAGCTGACGGAGAACGCCATCGACGCCGGGGCCACCGCCATCACGATAGAAATTAAGGATGGCGGGCTTTCTTTGATCCGCATCACGGACAATGGATGCGGCATCGAAAAAAGCCAGGTTCCTTTGGCGTTCCTTAGGCATTCCACCAGCAAGATTACGTCAGTGGAGGATTTGCTTACGGTGTCTTCCCTTGGGTTTCGGGGAGAGGCGCTCTCCAGCATCGCGGCGGTCGCGCAGGTGGAACTGATTACAAAGACTATGACTGAATTCACCGGAACCCGGTATGTCATAGAAGGCTCCGTGGAGAAGGAGCGGGAGGACATTGGCGCGCCGGACGGGACGACCTTTGTGGTGCGCAATCTGTTTTACAATATACCGGCCAGGCGCAAGTTTTTAAAGGCCGCCCAGACCGAAGCCGGGTACATTCATACGATGGCGGAGCGCCTTGCGCTGTCAAGGCCCGACATTTCCTTTCAGTTGATCTCCAACAATCAGACGAAGCTGCACACGTCCGGCAATTCGAATGCAAAAGACGTCATTTATCAGATATACGGCAGGGAAATCACGTCTTCCTTGATAGAGCTTTCCGAGGAAAACGAGCTGTTTTCCGTGTCTGGATTTTTGGGAAAGCCGACTGTTTCCCGTGGGAACCGGAATTTTGAGAATTATTTCATCAACCAAAGATTCATTAAAAGCAGCCTGCTTGCCAAAGCCCTGGAGGATGCCTATAAAAGCTTCCTGATGCAGCGGCAATACCCGTTTTGCGTCTTATATTTCACCTTTCAGGGAGAAATGCTGGACGTAAACGTCCATCCGGCGAAGATGGAGCTTCGGTTCTTAAAGAACGACGGCATTTATCAGGCGCTCTATGGCTGCATCCGTGCAAAGCTGTCGCAAAAAGACCATGTGAGGCCGATCGCTCTGGATGAGGGAGGGAAAGCGGACGGGAAAAAAACGGCGCCCTTGGCAAAAGGGACGTTCCCGGAGCCTTTTGAGAAAAATCGTCGAAAAAAAATCGCGTCCATGCTAAAGGATGACTCGCCGTATGAGGCGAAATATCCAAACCGTTTGGAGGCGCGCGACGGCTGTTTGCAGCAAACGCCTGCTGCGGGACAAAGCGGCGCGGCGCGGCAAGCGCCCTTGGAACGGCAGGGGACAGTCACGGAAGACGCAGTGATTCAGCCGCAGGAAGCCATAGGACGGCAGGGGACGGTCACAGAAGACGCAGTGATTCAGCCGCAGGAATCGAGGCAGGCACCTGTCATCGGGCAGGAGGCCGCAGAGCGCCAGGCAAAAAGCGCAGAGGGCGCGCTGCCTGTGCAGGAGAGCTTTGTGCAGGAGGAGCTTACGTATGAGAGGAAATTCCTCTCAGAGCAGGCAAGGCGGCGGCATAAGATGATCGGTCAGTTATTTGATACCTATTGGCTGGTGGAATATGACGGAAAGCTGTTTATCATTGACCAGCACGCCGCGCATGAAAAGGTGCTGTACGAAAGGACGGTAAATCTGCTGAAAACAAAGGAGATGACGACGCAGCTTGTCTCGCCGCCTCTGATCCTTTCCCTGGACGCGAGGGAAGAGGCCGCCTTGTCCTTGCTTGAAAGGCACCTGACAACGCTTGGGTATGAGATTGAGCCCTTCGGCGGAAAGGAGTACGCCGTATGCGGCGTGCCAGGCAACCTGTTTGGCCTGGACGCAAAGCAGGCCCTTTATGAGCTTTTGGACGCTGCCGATGAAATTACGAAGCCAAAGGAGCCGGAGCTTATTTTGGAGAAAATCGCGTCCATGTCCTGCAAGGCGGCGGTAAAGGGGAACCATGCGTTAAGCCGCCCTGAGGCCGAGGCGCTGATTGGGGAGCTTTTGGCCCTGGAAAACCCCTATTTCTGCCCCCATGGGAGGCCGACGATCCTCTCCATGGACAAATATGAGATTGAAAAGAAATTTAAGAGGATTGTATGACATGAAGCAGCCACTCATTATTTTAGCCGGGCCGACCGCGGTTGGGAAAACCAGCTTGTCCGTCCGGCTTGCGGAACAGATAAACGGAGCCGTCATTTCTGCGGACTCCATGCAGGCATACCGCCATCTGGACATTGGCTCCGCAAAAATCACAAAAGAAGAAATGCGGGGAATCCCGCATTATTTAATTGATGAGCTTGCGCCGGAAGAGGAATTCAATGTCGCCGCCTTCCAGTCAATGGCAAATGCCTATTTAAAAAAAATATACCGTGAAGGCCGCATCCCTATCCTGGTCGGAGGGACAGGATTTTATATTCAGTCTGTCCTATATCAGATTGACTTTTCAAACGAAGAGACCAACGGGCGGCTCCGCAGGGATTTGGAGGCGTTTGCGGCAGAAGAGGGGAAGGAGGCGCTGCACAGGAAGCTGTCAGAGGTGGATCCGGACTCGGCTTGCGCCATCCATCCCAACAATGTCAAGCGCGTCGTCCGCGCCCTGGAATATTACCTCCAGAATGGCGAGACGATATCCGGGCATAACCAAAGGCAGCGCCAGAAAATCTCTCCTTTCAACGCCGCCTATTTTGTGCTGAATGACGAGAGGGGCAGGCTGTACCAAAGCATTGAGGCGCGCGTGGACCTTATGGTAGCGCGCGGGCTTTTGGAAGAGGTCAAAAAGTTAAAGGAAATGGGGTGCCACAGGGGCATGACCTCTATGCAGGGACTGGGCTATAAAGAAATGCTGGCCTTTTTGGATGGGGAGATATCGTTTGAGGAGGCCGTCTATATCCTGAAACGGGACACAAGGCATTTCGCCAAACGGCAGCTTACCTGGTTTCATCGGGAAAAAGACGTGATATGGGTAGATAAAGGCGCATTTTCCTATCGTGAGGACGCGATGTTAGATTACATGACGGGGATTTTAAAAGAGAGGGGGATCTTAAGATGAATGGGACAGATCAAATCATGAGGCAGTACGAGGCGCTTGGGATTTCAAAGGAAGTCTATTCTTTTGGGAGCAAGGTGGAAGAATCGCTTAAGGAGCGGTTTTTGCAGGTGGACAAAACAGCGGAATTCAACCAGCTGAAGGTTCTTGGCGCGATGCAGCGGCAGAAGGTGTCCGCAGACTGCTTTCATACTGCGAACGGATACGGGTACAACGACCTTGGCAGAGACACGTTAGAAGCCGTGTATGCAGACTGTTTCCATGGGGAGGACGCGCTGGTGCGCCCGCAAATCACCTGCGGGACGCACGCGCTTGCCCTGGCCCTGCTGTCAAATCTGCGCCCGGGGGATGAGCTGCTCTCCCCGGTCGGTAAGCCCTACGATACCCTGGAGGAGGTCATCGGCATCCGCCCGTCCAACGGCTCCCTGGCGGAATACGGGATCACCTACCGCCAGGTCGACCTGCTTTCGGACGGGGGCTTTGACTATGAAAACATCAAGAAAGCCATCCATGAGAAGACAAAGCTCATTACGGTGCAGCGCTCCAAAGGCTATGCCGTAAGGCCCACGCTGTCCGTAGAGCGCATCGGCGAGCTGATTGCTTTTGTGAAGCGCATAAAGCCGGACGTCATCTGCATGGTGGACAACTGCTACGGGGAATTTGTCGAAGAGAGGGAGCCTTTGGAGGTGGGCGCGGACATGATCGTCGGCTCCCTCATTAAGAACCCGGGCGGCGGCTTGGCCCCGGTCGGCGGCTACATCGTCGGGAAAAAAGGATGCGTGGAAAACGCTGCGCACCGCCTGACCTCCCCGGGCCTTGGGAAAGAGGTCGGGGCCTCCCTAAACGTCATGCAGCCTTTCTATCAGGGCCTCTTTTTAGCGCCAACCGTGACGGCTGCAGCCTTAAAGGGAGCCATTTTCGCCGCGAGCCTTTACGAAAGGATGGGGTTTGACGTGCTGCCGAACGGCACGGAGAGCCGCCACGACATCATTCAGTCAGTGACGTTTCGCAATCCGAAGGCCATGACGGCGTTCTGCGAAGGGATTCAGGCCGCGGCTCCCGTGGACAGCTATGTGACGCCTGTGCCATGGGCGATGCCAGGCTATGACAGCGACGTAATCATGGCTGCCGGGGCCTTTGTGCAGGGCTCCTCCATTGAGCTTAGCGCGGACGGGCCAATAAAGCCTCCCTACGCCGTTTATTTTCAGGGCGGCTTAACCTGGCACCATGCGAAATTCGGGATTTTAATGTCCCTGCAAAAACTTTATGAGCAAAATCTTGTTAATGGGTCAGTTATGTGTTAAAATGGTTTGAATGGCTTTTGGAATCCATCGTCTATTGTTACAGGCAGAGAGTAGAAAGGATGTTCCATGAATCATCATTTAACGGTAAAAGAGTTGCCGGAATCCGAAAAACCCTACGAGAAATGCCTGCGGCATGGAGCGGAGCGGCTTTCGGACGCAGAGCTTTTGGCCGTCATAATCCGTACCGGAACCGCGGGGAAGAAGTCCATTGAAGTCGCGCAGGAGCTTCTAAGCCACGGCGAAAAGAGCCTTTTGAACCTATATCAGCTCGGGATCCGGGATTTTATGAAAATTCCCGGCATTGGGAAAGTGAAGGCAATCCAGCTCAAATGCCTGGCAGAGATTACAAAGCGCATGGCAAAGGCGACAAGGCTGCGCGAAATTTCCCTACAGAGCGCAAGGGCGGTCGCCGCCTACTATATGGAGGAGCTGCGCCATGAGGACAGGGAAAAGCTGCTGCTTTGTATGTTTGACTCCAAATGCATCTTGCTTGGGGACGAAGTCGTGTCCGTAGGGACGGTCAACGCCTCTTTGGTCTCTCCAAGGGAAATTTTCATGCGCGCGCTGTCGCGTGGGGCGGTGCATATTATTTTGCTGCACAACCATCCAAGCGGCGAGCCGTCGCCCAGCACGCAGGATAAGCTGGCGACGCTTCGGGTGCAGGAGTGCGGGGAATTGCTGGGGATTCATTTATCGGACCATATCATTATAGGCGACAACCAATATTTCAGCTTTAAGGAGGAAAATCTGCTGCACTGACGCGGTCAGATTGAAAAAGAACAATGAACAACAATATTTATTGCATTGATTTGGGGACCTGCAACATCAAGGTGTTCTGTAAATCGACCGGCAAAATATTAAACGAGAAAAACACGATCGCCATTGTGAACAAGAATCAAATGTACGCCTATGGGGACGCCGCATATGCAATGTATGAAAAGGCGCCGGAGAAGATCCATGTCACGTTCCCCATTGTCAACGGCGTGATCGCGGATTTCAACAATGTGCAGAACATGATCTTTGATTTTTTGGAGACGCGCGCCAAGGGGAAAGTCCATGGGGCGGAGTTTATCGTTGCAGTGCCGACAGATATCACCGAGGTGGAGAAGAAGGCGTTCTTTGACCTGTTTTACAAAAGCAAGGTCAAGCCCAAGAACGTCCAGCTTTGTGAAAAGCCGATTGCGGACGCGGCGGGGCTTGGGCTTGACGTGAATGAGCCTACCGGGGTGATGATCGTGGACATCGGCGGCGACACCACGGAGATTTCCGTCATCTCCTTAGGCGGTTTAGTCTTAAGCGACCTTTTGCATTTTGGCGGCAACCGGATTGACGAGTCCATCATCAGCCATATCAAGCGCACCTATAACCTGGTGATTGGGCAGAAGACGGCGAAGTCCTTAAAAGAGACGCTTGGGAGCGGCCTGCCGGGAAGGGAAGAGAGCATGGTCATCGTAGGGCGCGACCTTGTCAGCGGCTTGCCGATTGAACTGGAAATAAATGCACATACTGTATATGAGGCGATCAAGGACAATTTAAATTCCATCTGCAACTCCATCAAGATCATTTTGGAGAAGACGCCGCCTGAGATTGCGAAAGACATCATCCATTCCGGCATTTACATCACCGGAGGCGGATCCCAGATTCAGGGCTTAGACGACCTGTTCACCCAGATCACCAACATCCGCGTCAACACCTGCGACAACCCGGAGGAGACGGTAGTGCGAGGCTTAATCAAGATTGTCTCTGACAGCAAATATAAGCATCTGACTTTTAATATGAAGACAAGAATTTTAAGATAGCAGAGGTATTCTATGAAACGGAAATCCAAATTTAAGCTTCCATCCAAGTACATTCTGATGGGCCTTACAGCTGTTTGCCTGGTTTTAATCTATGTCACTTTTACGATGAACCTCTCCGGCGGGCCCTTAAGCGCTGCTGCGGGATATGTGTTCGTCCCCATGCAGCGGGGGATTAATTATGTGGGGCTGTGGATTTCAGACAAGGCGGATAATTTAAACGACTTGCGTGACGTGATGGCGGAGAACCGGCAGTTGAAAGAGCAGGTGGACGAGCTGACCTCTGAGCTGAACACCATCAAGCTGGAGCAGTACGAGCTAAATAACCTGCGCGAGCTTTTAAAGCTGGATCAGAAATACCCGGATTACAAAAAAGTCGCGGCAAGCGTGATTGGAAAGGACGCGGGCAACTGGTTCTCCACTTTTACGATCGACAAAGGGGAAGAGGACGGCGTGGAGGTTGACATGAATGTCATCGCAGGGAGCGGCCTTGTGGGCATCGTGACTGACGTAGGCCCCAACTATGCCAAAATCCGCTCCATCATTGACGATGTGAGCAAAGTCAGCGGGATGGTGCTTTCCACCTCGGACCGATGCATCATAAACGGCGACTTGCAGGAGATGAACGCCAACCAGAATATCCTTTTGTCTGAGCTGAAGGACTCCAAAGATAAAGCCGAGCTTGGGGATCCGGTGGTGACCTCCAACATCAGCGACAAATATCTTCAGGGAATTCTGATCGGTTACATCAACACGCTTAACATGGACGCGAACAACCTGACGAAGTCCGGCACAGTCACGCCGGCCGTTGATTTTGAGCATATTGAGGAAGTGCTGGTGATACTGAAGAAAAAAGAAATCGGCGGGGAGGAGTGACGGATTTTCTGATGAAACGAAAGGTTACAGTCAGCATCATTGTCGTCGTTTGCTTTTTATTGCAGAGCACGTTGTTTAAGGCATTGTCCATCGCCTCCATCTCACCGAACCTCTTAG
Organism: uncultured Roseburia sp.; assembly: GCA_947652855.1. Taxonomy (GTDB): domain Bacteria; phylum Bacillota; class Clostridia; order Lachnospirales; family Lachnospiraceae; genus Roseburia_B. The sequence goes on from CANTEO010000047.1 coordinate 15,068, forward strand.
TCATAGTGACTTCGGCGTTCGGCTTCATGCGCGGGAAGAAGGAGGGGCTTTTGGTCGGGTTTTTCAGCGGCCTGTCCATTGACCTGTTCTCGAGCGGGGCGGTCGGGCTTTACGCGCTGATTTATATGTATATCGGATATGTCAACGGCTTCTTCCGCAAAATATTCTTTCCGGAAGACATCAAGCTGCCCATGATCTTAATCACGGCGAGCGATTTCGTCTGCAATTTGCTGGTATATTTTTTTCAGTTCCTCTTTCGCGGGAAATTTGCGTTTCCCTACTATATGGTGCATATTATCGTGCCGGAGCTGGTATACACGATCCTGACGACGGTTTTTTTGTATTTTATCTTATTGAAGATCAATCAATGGCTCGAACGGTCAGAAAAAAGGAGGAATGCAAGGAGAAATGCTTGATTCCATAAAAGAATTTTTTGCTCAGTTTTTTAAATCCAGGCTATTTGTGCTTTCCATTGCCATTCTGGCGCTGTTTGGGATCCTGCTGCAGCGGGTGTTTGTGCTTCAGATTGTAAACGGTGAGGAGTATCTGCGCAATTTTGCCCTTAAGATTGAAAAAGAACGGGAATTGAAAAGCACCAGGGGAAATATCTATGACAGAAACGGCAAGCTTCTCGCCTATAACGAGCTTGCGTATTCCATTACCATAGAAGACAACGGAAGCTATGAGTCCCTGGAAGAAAAAAACAATTCCATTAACCATGAGCTTGAGCTGTTGTTTCAAAGGCTGGACAAAAACGGCGACACGATTGACAATGCGTTTGAGATCCGCAGGAAGGACGACGGGGCTTTTTCCTATAATGTGGAAGGCGCCGCCCTGCAAAGGTTCCTTGCTGACATCTATGGACACCGTTCCCCGGATGAGCTTTCCTATAACAAAAAGCTTGGCTATCATGAGGCGGAGGCGACGGCGGAGCAGGTGATGGAATATCTTCAGAGCGAGGATCATTTTGGGGTTTCGGAAAACTACGCCGGAGATTTGGCGTACCGCATCACAGTCATCCGCTATGCGATGTCCAAGAATAATTATCAAAAATACATTTCCACGACGATTGCCTCTGACGTCAGCGAAGAGACGATCGCTTATGTCAGTGAAAACGCGGATATCTTACAGGGGATGGAAGTCGCGGGCGACACAATCCGGCGTTATGTGGACAGCGAATATTTTGCGCAGATCATCGGCTATACCGGAAAGATTTCTCAGGAGGAATACGACGACCTGTCAAAAAACGGGGATGATTACTCCCTGACGGACGTGGTTGGGAAATCAGGAATTGAGCAGCGCCTGGACTTAGAGCTTCGGGGCAAAAAGGGAACGGAGACCGTATATGTGGACAACCTTGGAAAGGTGATTGAGACCAAGGAGCGCAAAGAGCCGTCGGCAGGGAACAACGTCTACCTTTCCATAGACGCGGATTTGACGAAGGCGATCTATGACCTTCTGGAAATGGAGATCGCCGGGATAGTGTACGACGCCATGCGCAATGTAAAGAATTATGACGCGTCCTCTGTAAAAAAGGCGTCGGATCTAATCATTCCGATCGACGACGTTTATTTTGCTCTAATTGACAATAATATTTTGGATATCGGGCATTTTTCCCAAAAAGGCGCAAGCCAGACGGAGCAGGAAATCTATGGGGCGTTCTTAGCGAAGCAGGCTTCCGTCTTAGAGTCTATCCGCGCGGCGCTGACGATGGAGGCCGCCGTGCCGTTTGACGAGATGGAGAAAGAAGCGAAGGATTATGTCACATTCATCATATCGATGCTGAAAGAAAGCGGCGTGCTGGCGGCGGACAGAATCGAGAAGGAGGATTCGGTCTATCTCCAATGGGCGGAGGGCAGCATCAGCCTAAAGGATTACTTAAATCACGCCATAGCCAAAAACTGGATTGACATCACGAAGTTTTCTGTGGATGAAAAATACTCGGATTCAAATGAAATCTATTCCGCGCTGCTTGATTTTATCCAAAAAGAATTGACAGGCGACGAGGATTTTTCTAAAATCATCTACAAGTACATGATCCACCAAAGCTTAATCAGCGGAACGCAGCTTTGCATCCTTTTATATGACCAGGGCGTATTGGAGCAGGATGAAGAGCAGCTTGCCGCGTTGACGGGCGGAGCCATTTCGTCCTTTCAGTTTATCCGTGAGAAAATCAAGAACCTGGAGCTTACGCCGGCGCAGCTCGCGCTTGACCCCTGCACCGGCTCATGCGTCATTACGGACGTAAAGACAGGAGAGCTTTTGGCCGTCGTGTCCTATCCGGGCTATGACAACAACCGGCTGGCGAACACGATGGATTCGGAATACTGGGAAAGCTTGCGGAATGACCGCTCCAACCCGCTTTATAACTACGCGACTCAGGAGAGGACGGCGCCCGGCTCTACGTTTAAGATGCTGTCCGCGACAGCGGGATTTGCAGAGAATGTCATCACGACGGAGACGCTGATTAAGGACGAGGGGCGCTACACGCGCCTGGAGGAAAAGGGGCCTACTTGCTGGATTTACCCGTCCAATCATGGGACGATCAACGTTTCGGAGGCGATTCGGGATTCGTGCAATTATTATTTTTACGAAACCGGGTATAATTTAAGCTTGAATGGCTCTGTCTACAATGAGAAGAAAGGCATCGCGGCGATTCAGAAATATGCAAGCCTGTACGGCCTGGATGAAACGACCGGAATTGAGATACCGGAAAGCGAGCCGCAGGTCGCGGATGAATATCCGATCACAGGCATGATTGGGCAAAGCAACAACAACTACACCACGACGCAGATCGCAAGGTACATCACTGCCGTCGCCAATAAAGGGACAGTGTATCAGGAGACGCTCTTAAAAGAGGTCAGGGATTCCGAGAATAAGAAGGTGTTGAAAAGCTACGGGCCAACCATAAAGCATCAGATTGACGTCTTAAGCGCGGCGCAGTGGGACGCGATCCATTCCGGCATGCGCATGATGGCGGAGGATTCCAATATCTTAAAGGATTTCCCTGTGCCAGTGGCGGGCAAGACCGGAACGGCGCAGCAGGTGATAAACCGCCCCAACCATGCGCTGTTTGTGGGGTTCGCCCCCTATCAAAGCCCACAGATCTCTATTGCGACCAGGATTGCGTATGGCTATACGTCGCATAACGCGACAGACGTATCAAGGGATATTTTATCGTATTGCTTTGGCGTGCAGAAGGCGGAGGAGTTAATCAATGGACAGGCGAAAGACGTCAACGGAGGCTCCAATTCCATTACAGATTAGCAGATTAGGAGGGTTTTATGTCACAACCGGTCATTTTAAAAAGCAACAGATATGGCATAAATCTGATTTTAGATCCGTGGCTTCCATTTGAGGAGCTGCTTGGACATATTTCAGAGAAATTTTTGGAGTCAGAGAAATTTTTTCAAAATGCCCATATCGCCGTCTCTTTTGAAGGGAGGGAGCTTTCTGCAGAAGAAGAATATCGGATTTTAGACACGATTTCCCAAAAGACAAGCATCCATGTCGTATGCATCATAGATAACGACGAACTACGTGAGCAATATACGAAGCAGCAGGTGGAGAGGCGCTTGGCGGAGCAGTCCGAAAATACTGGAAAATTTTACAAGGGGACGCTCCGTTCCGGCCAGGCGCTGGAATGTGAGGCGAGCATTATTGTAATCGGCGACGTGAACCCCGGCGCAAAGGTAGTTTCCATGGGAAACATCATTGTTTTAGGCGCGCTAAAGGGGATTGCCTATGCCGGATCCTCTGGAAATGAAGAATGTTTTGTAGTGGCGCTAGACATGAACCCCGTACAGATAAAAATCGGAGAGATCATTGGCAGGAGCGAGGACAAGGGAATTTTGGCGTCCATTCGGGAGAGAAGAAAACGGACGACGATGGATCCGCAGATCGCCATGGTTTCCAATGGGCATATTTTGATTGAGCCAATTACAAAAAACACACTAAATAAATTTTAATATTTTAATATCAGGAGGATTAGGAATCATGAGTGAAGTAATCGTAATAACGTCCGGCAAAGGGGGCGTTGGCAAAACAACGACGACCGCCAATGTTGGGACGGGCCTTGCACAGTTAGATAAAAAGGTGGTCTTAATTGACACAGATATAGGGCTTCGGAACTTAGACGTCGTGATGGGGCTTGAGAACCGGATTGTGTATAACCTCGTTGATGTGGTGGAAGGGAGCTGCAGGATTAAGCAGGCCCTGATTAAGGATAAAAAATACCCCAATCTTGCCCTTTTGCCGTCGGCCCAGACAAGGGACAAGTCCTCCGTCTCACCGGAGCAGATGAAAAAGCTCACGGATGACTTAAGGGAGGAGTTTGACTACATACTGCTTGACTGCCCGGCAGGCATTGAGCAGGGCTTTCAGAATGCGATTGCCGGGGCGGACCGGGCTTTGGTCGTCACCACGCCGGAAGTGTCGGCTATCCGCGACGCAGACCGGATCATCGGCCTGCTTGAGTCAAACAGCATAAAAAAGACGCAGCTTATCGTCAACCGGCTCCGTATGGATATGGTAAAGCGCGGCGACATGATGACGGTGGAAGACGTATGTGAGATCCTGGCGATTGACTTAATCGGCGTAGTGCCGGACGATGAGCAGATTGTCATCTCGACGAATCAGGGCGTGCCGCTTGTAGGCTCAGACTCCTTGGCCGGAAAGGCATTCTCAAATATCTGCAAACGGATTTTGGGAGAAGACGCCCCGTTTTTGGATTTACAGAAGAAAGAAACCCTGATCTCCAAATTGACCAGTTTGTTTAAGTAGGAATTTAAGGAGGATAAAATGTCATTTATTGACTTTTTTAGAAAAAAGAACTCCGGGAATGTCGCAAAAGACCGTCTGAAGCTGGTTTTGGTTTCCGACCGCGCGAACTGCTCGCCGGAAGTGATGGAATTGATAAAAAACGACATCATCCATGTCATTTCCAAATATATGGAAATTGACGCGGAGGGCCTAGACATTCAAATTACGCAGACGGAATCTGAGACGGACAATGGGAAGGTTCCTGCGTTATATGCAAATATTCCGATAAAAGGGATGCACCATTCATAAGAATCATAAGGCTCTCCCTCCGGGCATCCCTTGATGCGTGGAAATAAACGCAAGAATAAGGAAAACATTTATGCTGAAACAATATAAGCTTAGGAATTACAATTTCAGATTGGTTTTATATGTGGTTGCGCTGTCTGTGATAGGGATCCTTGTCATCGGAAGCGCGAGGGAGTCCGTGCAGAACAAACAGATCATGGGGCTTTTCCTTGGCGTTTTTGCCATGATTTTCATTTCCGTCCTGGATTATTCCTTCCTCCTGCGCTTTAGCTGGCTGTTTTATATTGGGAATATCGGGCTTTTGATTTTGGTACAGGTGATTGGGCAGAATACAAAAGGCTCCGCCAGATGGATTTCGATCGCCGGCATCCGGTTTCAGCCTTCAGAGCTTTCTAAAATCATCATGATTTTGTTTTTTGCATATTTTTTCATGAAATTTGAAGAGCAGCTAAATACCGTCAGGGTTTTGGCCGGCTCCTTTATCCTGGTCGGCGTGACGCTTATCTTAATTAAGACGCAGCCGGATTTGTCCACGACCATCGTCACCGCCCTGATTTTCGCGACGCTTTTATTCATCGCCGGGCTTAGTTATAAGATCGTCCTTAGCGTGCTGGCCGTAAGCGTCCCTTCCGTCATTATTTTCATCAGCCTGATTTTGCAGCCTGGGCAGAAGATTTTAGACGGCTATCAATATCGGCGCATTATGGCGTGGCTGCAGCCGGAAAAATACGCCGACGCCGCCTACCAGCAGCTCAATTCCAAAATGGCGATTGGCTCTGGGCAGCTTTGGGGCAAGGGGCTTTATAACAGCCAGGTCACGTCCGTAAAGAACGGCAATTTTATCTCAGAGCCGCATACTGACTTTATTTTTGCGATCGTAGGCGAAGAGTTGGGTTTTATAGGTTCTGTCGTTGTTATCCTGCTGCTGCTGTTCATCGTTTTGGAATGCGTCTTTACGGCCAGGAAGGCCAAGGATCTTTCAGGGACGTTAATCTGCAGCGGAATGGCGGCGCTAATTGGGTTTCAGGGATTTGTCAATATCTGCGTCGCCACAGGGCTTATGCCGAATACAGGGCTGACGCTGCCGTTCGTCAGTTACGGGCTGACCTCATTGGTTTCTCTGTTCATGGGCATCGGGTTTGTCTTAAACGTCGGACTGCAGCCAAGAAAATATTGACGGCTGACTCGCATAGGGCAGGCTATATGCTGTGGATTGCCGATAACATCAAACTATATACACAGGGGAGGACATCATATGAATATCGGATTAGTCGCACATGATTCCAAGAAAAAATTAATGCAGAACTTTTGCATCGCTTACCGTGGGATACTTTGTAAGAACGAGCTGTACGCGACAGGCACGACGGGACGCCTGGTGGAGGAAGTGGCCAATTTATCCATTCACAAATATCTGGCCGGCCATTTAGGAGGCTCCCAACAGCTTGGGGCGCAGATAGAGAACAATGAGATTGACTTGGTGATCTTTTTGCGGGATCCTCTTTCTCCAAAATCCCATGAACCGGATGTAGAAAGCGTGGTGCGGCTGTGCGATACGCATAATATACCGCTCGCGACCAATCTCGCGACGGCGGAGCTTCTGATAAAATCTTTAGACAGAGGAGACTTAGAGTGGCGTGAATTTTACAAATAAAAAAACAATGGGGCTGTTCTTGACGGCCTGCCTCATGCTATGCGGCGGGTGCGGCGGCGCGTCCAAGGAAGTCACGTTTTCCAATGCATATGACATATATGACACATCCAGGAGATACCAGCTGATTACGTCCGAAGACGCGTCATTAAGCAGCCATTATCCTTTTTTTGCCTCGAATCTATGCGTGTCGGACGGAAAGGATCTTGGCATAGAAAAAACCGACTCCCATGTCGCCGGGGCTTCCGGCGTGTTCTGCCTTGCGTCTGGAGAAGTCACCTATGCGCAGAATCTCTATGAGAGGATGTATCCGGCCAGCACGACAAAGATACTGACGGCATACCTTGCCCTAAAATACGGAGATTTGGATCAAATTTACCGCGTCAGCGAGAGGGCTGCCGATCAGGCCGCGGATTCTTCCGTGTGCCATCTGAAAGCGGGAGAGCAGCTTACTTTGCGTCAGCTCCTCTATGGCCTTATGATGCAGAGCGGGAATGACGCGGCTATCGTCATTGCAGAGGCCATTTCCGGCGACGTGGAGAGCTTTGCTGATCTTATGAACAAAGAGGCGAATGCCCTGGGCGCGACGGATTCTCATTTTGTGAACCC